>DATEDX010000219.1:0-25422 GCA_035281425.1 Acidimicrobiia bacterium | reverse complement strand
GCGCCCAAGACGGACGACTTGAACTCCCCGCCGGAATGGCGTTCTACGTCGTGGAGCGACCACCCTCGCCGCTTCCGTGCGGCGCGGAGTCGTTCACCCAAGGCCCGATCGAATTCTTCCAAAACCAATGCCCTCCCGAATGCCCGTGGCCAGGTTACCACGGAGAGTGGCGAGAACGCGCGGGTGGTTGTCAGGGATTGCCGAGCTGACTGAACACCTGGGCGGCGGCGACGATGGCCGCGGTCTCCACCCGCAGCACGGTCCGTCCCACAGACACCTTTTCGATCCCCGATGGCAGGTCCTCGCCAGCCCATCCTCCCTCGGGCCCGATGGCGATGGTCAAGGTCGGCGGTAACGGCGAGGGCCAGCCGCCACCGCCGGGGTCGGCGGCCAATACCGGGGGTGTCAGGTCCTCCACCGTCACCACCTGGCGGCCGATCGCCATCTGGTGAGCTCCCCGCGATTGTTCCAGCGCCCCCAAGGCCCAGGCCCGGCTCTTCTCCGCCGGTGGAGGGGCGGTTTGGGTGAAGCGGGTTCGGAGCCATAACAACTCGGCCACTTCCAGTTCGGCCAGTTTCTCCACCAGAAACCGGAGCCGATCCCGATCACGGGGCGGTGCCACCGCAATCGTAAGGTGAAGGGGAGGCGGGTCGACGAGGCGCTCCTCCCCCCGTTCAATGTGTCCGGGGGCAAGCCGGCCGTGGCCGAAACACCCGCACCCGTCGGTATAGGTGACGGTGTCGCCGGGAGCGAGACGCGTTACCCGAAAGAGGTGGTGCTCCTGGTGGGCCTCCAAGGGAAGCTGGGGGCTCGACCAGGGTGGAGGTAGGAACAGGTGGGGCTGGTGCCCCACTACCGGCCCCAGCGGCGTCGCCCGCTGGGCTCTTGGGGTTGTTCGCCCCGCAGCCGGGCGTAGGCCATCAAGGCCTCTCGTTCCTCGGCAGTGAGGTCGGTGGGAACCTCGACCATGACCTGGACCAGGAGGTCCCCCCGGCCGCGTCTTCCCAGATGGGCGGTTCCCATTCCCGGCAGCCGGAACACGGTGCCCGGCTGCGTGCCTGGGGCGATGTCGAGTTGTTCCCGGCCACCTTCGAGCAGCGGCACTTCCACCCGAGCACCCAAGGCGGCTTCGGTGATGCCGAGACGACGGACATGAACCAGGTTGTCGCCCTCCCGGGTGAAGTCGGGGTGGGGAGCGGTCCGCACCTCGACTTGGAGATCGCCCGGCACCCCTCCCCGGCCTGGGAATTCGCCCCGTCCACCGAGGCGGAGGCGGGTACCGGCGGGAACCCCGGCGGGGATCTCCACCCGTACGCTCCGCTCCCCCATCTTGGCCCCGGTACCCCGGCAGGCAGAACAAGGATCGGTGACGACTGTCCCCAAGCCGGCGCAGGTAGAACACGAGGAAACGCTCATCATCGTGCCCAGCAATCCCCGGCGGGCCACTCTCACCGACCCGGTGCCTCCGCAAGTGCGGCAGGTGGTGACCGAGGTGCCGGGGGCGGCTCCGTCGCCGCCGCAGTTATCGCAGGGGAGGCTGGTCCGGAAAGTCACTTCCCGTTCACCCCCAAAGGCTGCTGTAGCTAGCTCCACCTCTACCGCCACCAGCACGTCCCGACCCCGCATCACCCCTCCCCCACCGCCTCCGAAGAAGCCTCCATCGCCGAAGACAGATCGGAGCAGGTCGTCGAACCCGCCGAAGTTGCCCCCGAAAAGGTCGCTCAGGTCGATGGTTTCTCCCCGGTCGTAGGCCCGCCGCCGATCGGGGTCGGACAGCACTTCATAGGCAGCGGCGATTTCCTTGAACCGGGCTTCGGCGACGGCGTCGCCGGGGTTGGCATCGGGATGGGTCTCGCGGGCGAGGCGGCGGAAGGCCCGCTTGATGTCCTCTGGGCTGGCGTCGCGGTCGACTCCCAGAACCGCGTAATAGTCCGCTGCCATCTTCACCAGGTTACGGCGCGATGCGGTCTTCCAATTCGCGACCGATTCGCTCCACGGCCGACATGGCCGTCTTGTAGTCCATGCGCATTGGTCCGATCACCCCCACCGAGCCCTCGGACCCACCGGCGTCATAGGTGGCGGAGACCACGGCCAAATCGAGATCGTCGGGAACACCCAACTCGTCGCCGATGCGGATGGAAAGGCCGCTCGCCTGGGCCAGCATCCGCATCACCTCGGCTTCCCGCTCCAGCACCTCCAGCACCCGGTGCACGGCGGTGAGATTGTCCCAGACTTCGGCCATCTGCCGGGTCCCCCCCATATAGACCTCTCCTCCGCTCTGAACCAGGCCCTCGAGCTCCGACATGACCCGCTCTCCCAGGCTGCGAACTCCCTCAGAGCGGGAACGAAAGATCTCCGCCGGGGATGCGTTCTGCAGATCGCGGCCGATAACAGCCGCCGCCAGCAGGCCTTCTGCTTCGGCCAAGTCGTCGGGTTCGTAGGCTCGATCGGTGCGCAGGGTCTGCTGATGGACCCGTCCCCGTTCGGTGACTACCACTACCAAAACGGTGGAAGGGGTCATTTGGACGAGGTGGAGGGCCCGCACCCGTTCGGCGGTGACGCTGGGGCTAATCACCACCGCGGGATAGTGAGTGACCTCGGCCAGCAGCTGGGAGGTGGCCTTGAGCAGATTGGAGAGTTCGAGTTGCACCGAGGAAAAGAAGCCGGCGATGCGGGCCTGGTTGGAGGAAGTGAGCCGTCCCGGGCGGAGATGGTCAACGTAGTAGCGATAGGCCCGCGAGGTGGGCACCCGCCCAGCCGAGGTGTGCGGCTGGACGACGTAGCCGTCGCGTTCCAGGGCGGCGAGGTCATTACGGATCGTGGCCGCCGAAACGCCCATCGCCGTCTGCTCGAGGATGGCCCTCGAGCTGACCGGCTCACCGGAGCGGATGTGTTCCTCCACCAGGGCGCGGAGGACATCGGATCGACGTTCCTCCAACATGCCCTACAAGTTAGCAGAGGTTTAGCACTCGGACGGGGAGAGTGCTAACAGGGCGCGTAGGGCCGCATCGGTGAGGAGAGGGCGGCGGACCCAGAGCCGGTCGCCGTCCACGGCGAGGACCTCCGCCTCCATCAGCCTCCTCCCTTCCCCACTTTCGATCAGGGCGGTGCCGGCAGCGCCCATGGTCACCCCGGCTCTCCGCCGTAAGCCCAGGAAGACCCGTTCCACCTCTCGGCCCCACCCGCCCACCATCTCCCGTCCTCGCTGCACCGGCCGTCCCGCCTCGATCTCAGCCAGGTAGTGGTCGAGACGGGAGAGCCCATGGGAACGGATACCGGCCCGGTAGCGGTGAGCCGCCATGCCAAAACCCAAATATTCGGCCTGCGCCCACACGGCCAGGTTGTACCGGCACTCCTGTCCGGGCCGGGCCCAGTTGGAAACCTCATAGTGGATCAGCCCGGCAGCCGACAGGAGCCGGGCGGCGGCCTCGTATTGATCCGCCTGGAGGTCGGGATCGGGAGCGTCGGCGCCGGCTCGGACCTGGCGGTGGAGGGGGGTGCCGGGCTCAACGGTAAGGGCGTAACAGGAGACATGATCGGGCTCGATGGCGAGGGCGGCGGCGAGGGTTTCTTCCCACTTGGCGAGGGTCTCCCCGGGAGTGCCGTAGATCAGATCGAGGTTGACGGTGCGAAAACCAGCCTCGCGGGCAGCCTCGACCGCGGCCGGTATGGCTTCGGGGAGGTGGCGGCGGCCGAGGAGGGCGAGCACTTCCGGATGGAAGTTCTGCGCTCCCAGCGACACCCGGTTGAAACCCGCCCTCACCAGCGCCGCCGCCCGCTGCGGACTCCAATCCTCGGGGTTGGCTTCGAGGGAAACCTCGGCGTCGGGTCGGATCCCAAACCGGCGGATGAGGGCGGCGAGGAGTCGCTCCAGCCGGGAGGGGTCGACCCGGCTGGGGGTGCCACCGCCAACGTAGACGGCATCGAGCGGGCGCCAATCGGGTTCGTTCTCGATCTCATGGGCCACTGCGGCGAGGTAACGATCGATCTCCTCGTCGCGACCCGCCACCACCGCAAAGTCGCAATAAGGGCAAACCCGGGCACAAAAGGGAAGATGGATATAGGCGGTGGCCCAACCCCCCGCTTGGTCGGCCACTTCCGCTGAAGCCATCATTGCTCCAAGTCCACCCTGAGGGCGGCGACAAATGCCTCCTGGGGCACCTCCACCGACCCCACCATCTTCATCCGCTTCTTTCCCTCTTTCTGACGTTCGAGCAGCTTGCGCTTGCGGCTGATATCACCCCCGTAACACTTGGCAGTCACGTCTTTTCGCCGGGCCTTGACGGTTTCGCGAGCGATGATTCGACCTCCGACTGCGGCCTGGATGGGAATGTCGAAGAGCTGGCGGGGGATTAACTCCCGCAGTCGCTCGGTCATGACCTTGCCGTAGGCCTGGGCCTTGCTGTGGTGAACGATGGCCGAGAAGGCATCGACCGGCACCCCGTTGAGAAGGATGTCGACCTTGAGCAAGTCAGAGACTCGGTAACCGGCCGGTTCGTAGTCGAGGGAGGCGTAGCCCTTGGTGCGAGACTTGAGCAGGTCGAAGAAGTCAAAAACCACCTCGGAGAGCGGCACCAGATAGGTGAGCTCCACCCGCTCCGGGCTCAAGTAGTGAAGGGTCCCCGATTCTCCCCGCCGCAACTGCACTAACTCCATCACCGAACCGATGTATTCGGTGGGGCTGATGATCATCACCTTTACGTAGGGCTCTTCGATCGCTCCCCGCAAGGCGGGGTCGGGGAGGTCTTGGGGCGAGCGGATCTCGATCAGAGAACCGTCGTGGTGGTGGACGAGGAAGGCCACCGAGGGAGCCGTGGCTACCAGGTCGAGGTCGTATTCCCGTTCGAGTCGCTCCCGGACGATCTCCATGTGGAGTAGACCCAGGAACCCGAGCCGGAAGCCAAAACCGAGTGCCCGCGAGGTCTCGGGCTCGTACTGGAGGGAAGCGTCGTTCAAGGTGAGCTTCTCCAACGCCTCCCGGAGCCTCTCGTAGTCGTCACCGTCGGTGGGGAAGAGGCCCGAAAAGACCATGGGCTTGGGCTCGCTGTACCCGGCCAGGGGGGCCTCGGCCGGGCGGCGGGCATTGGTGATGGTGTCTCCCACTCGGATCCTGCCAATCTCTTTGACTCCGGTGATCAGATAGCCGACTTCACCCGGACCCAAGCGAGCCCTCGGCTCGGCTTTGGGAGTCACCACCCCGACCTCCTCGGCATCGTGGGTTTCCCCCGTGGCCATGAAGCGGAGACGCTCCCCGCTGGCGAGGCTCCCTTCTACCACCCGCACATAACACACCACTCCCCGGTACGTGTCGTAGTAGGAGTCGAACACCAAGGCCTGAAGGGGGCGGTCGGGGTGGCCGATGGGGGGCGGGATCCGTTCGACGATGGCCTCGAGGAGTTCATCGACTCCTTCCCCGGTCTTGGCGGAGATGGCCAGCACCTCTTCGGGGCGCCCCCCCAGCACTCCCACCAGTTCCCTCGTCACCCGATCCGGATCGGCGGCCGGAAGGTCGATCTTGTTGAGGACGGGGACCACTTCCAGTCCGGCGTTGATGGCCAGATAGGCGTTAGCCAGGGTTTGGGCCTGGACCCCTTGGGCGGCGTCGGCCAGCAAAAGCGCCCCTTCACAGGCTGCCAGCGAGCGGGAAACCTCGTACGAGAAGTCAACGTGGCCCGGAGTGTCGATGAGGTTGAGCACATACTCGGCGCCGTCTCCGGCCTGATAGGAGAGCCGGACCGCTTGCGCTTTGATGGTGATGCCCCGCTCTCGCTCGAGTTCCATCGAGTCGAGCACTTGCTCGCGCATCTCCCGGGCCGAGATCGCTCCGGTGCGTTCCAACAGGCGATCAGCCAGGGTCGATTTGCCGTGATCGATATGGGCGATGATGGAGAAGTTGCGGATGCGCGCGGTGTCGGACATGGGGAGAGGGAGGCGGCGACATTGTACCGAGTGGAGGGCGGCTGCTAACGTGGTCCGAGCGATCGACCAGCCAGGTGTCTCGGCTGGCTGAGGTCGCAGTCCAGTTCCCGTCAGCCTTTGGAACCTGTCTTCATGGCCAATATCAAATCTCAGATCAAACGCAACCGCCAGAACCTCACCCGGCTAGGTCGTAACAAGGCGACCAGGTCGGAGCTGAAGACCCGTCAGAAGAAGCTGCTCACCGCCATCGAAGCAGGAGAGCCCACCGATGACCTCTTCCGGGAGGCGCAAAAGCGAATCGACATGGCGGTGAGCAAAGGGCGTCTCCACCCTCGCACGGCCGCCCGGCGCAAGTCACGACTGGCCCGCAAGGTCAACGCCGCCGGCTAGCAGCTCGTTACCGCGGCCCCGGGTTCGGGGTAATCGCCTTGGTATTCTGCAACCCCGGGTTGGCGGTTAACGGCCCCGGCGGGTGCCCACCCAACGGCACATCGCCACCGTCAGCCTTTCCAGGGTGACCCGGTGGATTTCCTCCGGCTGACTTTTCATCACCCTCTCCGCCCTGACCAGCGCTTCGGTGGCCCGCTGCAATGCCGAGTCGTTGATACGGCCCCGTTCCCGCCACAGCCGGGAAACCCGACGGTCGTCGCTGCGGGCGCCGAGCACCTGACGGAGGGCGTCTTCGTCGGACGCCACCGAGGCCAGGGCCCGTCTCCGCAGTTCGTTTTCGATCGTGGCCAGCAGGGTGAGGGGATGTCCATGGGTCAAGAAGTCGCTCAGCCGTCGCAGCGACTCCCCAACGTCACCTTTGGTCAAGGCGTCCAGATAGTGGCTGAGAGGCTCATCGGGGCGATTGCGAAAACGGTCGAGGACGAGGTCGCGGGTGATCTTGCCTTGGTGTTCGGCCAGCTGGTCGAGGGCCGAACCCAGCGAGGCGGTGTCGGTGCCGAATCGCTGCAACAACGCCTCCATCGCTCCAGATTCGAGGTTCAGCTCCCGGCGGCGTATCTCACCGTCCAGCCACTCCCCGGCTTGCCGCTCCCACATCTTCCGCACCACCACCGACTGCCCTCGCGCCTTTACAGTCTTGGCCAGAGCCGCCGGGAGCGACCCGAAAGAGATGAAGGCCACAGCTACCAGCTCCGGGTCGGCTTCGTTGAGCAGATCAGCCAGCAGGGCACTCTCCGCCGGGTTGAGATTCTGGGCTTCCACCACCGTCACCCCCTGCTTGCCCCCAAACAGGGATCCCGACTGCAACATCGGTACCAGACCCTCCAAGTCGCCCCGAAAGGTGCCCTCCGGCTCCTCGCCATCACCCTGGCTGCCGCGACTGGCCCGCGCCGGGACATCGATGCGGACGGCGTCGTCGGCCGCCACTCCACTTTCAACCAGGAACCGGTGGGCCCGCTCAAAAGCCTCCTGCCGTTCCCCCGGTCCGGCGCTGGCAGGGACGGAGAGGTGAAGCACCAGGTTCATGTGCCCGGTCCCGGCGCTCCTCGCCCGAATAGCTCGACCAAGTCACACGCCATGGCTACATCATGGACTCGAATCAGATCGGCGCCATGTTCCAGAGCCAGGGAGATATAGGCCGCCACCCGGTGATCTTCTCTCTTTCTGGGAATGGGGAGGAGAAGCGGCTTCCCCAACCGGTGAAAGGCGGCACTGGACCGGATCACCTCCAGTTGGAGGCGGGTGTAGGCCTCGTAGTCGCTTCGATAATTAAGAGCTATGCCCGGATCGACCACCACTCGCTCGATCCCCTCGGCGGCCAGGGCCTTGAGCCTCCCTTCGAGGGCGAGAGCAGTCCGCGCCGGTTTGCCTTCGGCGGTGTCGATCCCCGCCACCTGGTGGGGGTTGTCTCCCTCCACATATACCACCACGGCCGCGGCTTGGAACTCTCGGATCACGTTCCGCATCTCGGGGTGGGTCAACCCGCCGGTGTCGTTGATGAGGTGGGCCCCGGCATCCAATGCGGCCCGGGCGACGTCCGGCTTCCAAGTGTCGACCGAGACAACGAAGCCGTCATCCACCAAAGCCGTAACCGCCGGGAGCAGCCTCGCCAGCTCCACCTCGGACTCCAGGGTTGGGCTCTCGTAGTGGGAGGACTGCCCTCCCAGATCGATCAGACCGGCTCCCATCTCCCGGTATCGCCGGGCCATGGTCACCGCCTCTCTGACCCCGCTGGCCACCGATTGGGGGTTGCGGGACTCTGGTGAAAGGTTGATCACCGCCATTACCCAGGTGTGATCGGCAAAAGTCAGCAGGTGCGGTCCCAGCTGCAGATCCGGCTTGTGGGGAATCAAGGCCAGGCTCATGGGCCGATGAGGAGCGAACCCTGAAACTGGCTGACCCCGTCGGGAAGCCGGAGGATCACGGTCTCGGTGCGGCTCTCCCCCGCCGGAATCAGCCCGAATTCGACCGGGATCAATGTCGAACCCACCTGCAGTTGGACCGTTCCCCGCCAGGCGCCTTCGCCCTGATTGGCAATAGGAATCGTGACCGCGACTCGGTTGGGGCCTTCGCCTCGCACCGACATCGTCGTCTGCAGCTGGCCACAAAGCTGTTCCTCGCCCGCCACCACTACCGCCGAGCCGGTGAGAATGGCCTCCCCGTCGACGAACTCGACCTGGAAGGGTCGCTCGACCTCACTGGCACAGCTCACCACGTGGGTTAGGCCACGCAAGGAGGAGAGAAGCACGGGTATCAGGAAGATCCCGAAAAGGACGGCAACAGCGAGTCGGGAGCGCAGCAGGGCAGGCACGGGACTCAACAGATCCTACCTAGCGGGCAGTCTTCTAACCCATACACTGTCGGGATGGCGCGGGGCGAGACATTGACCTATCAAAAGGCGCGATCCCTTTTGCTCCTCTCCGGTCTGGTCTTGATCGGCTTCGTGGCTCTCATCGCCCTGTTGCGCGGAGTGGACCAGGTGGAGGTGGTGGCCACCCTCCTCTTTATTCCGATCTTTGCCGGCTTCATGTTGTACGGGATCGCCGGTGGGCTTGTCACCTCAATCGCGGCGGGGCTGGTCTATCTGCTCCTCCGCCAGCCTGCCCTGCAACTGGTGGGGTTCCCGGCGCTCTCCGGACAGATCGCAACCCGGTTGATCGGGTACCTCGGGTTCGGGGTCGGGGGTGGTTGGGCCATCGTCCAGATCCGGGCCACCCTCGACAAAATGGCCCTCTACGACGACGTCGACGACGAAACCGGTCTCGGCAATGCCCGCTCCTTCCTGGAGGTGGCAGAGGTGGAAAAGTCGCGAGCCGATCGGTACGAGAAGGTCTTCTCGGTGGTAGCTGCCGACTTCTCCGCCTGGGGCGACCTGCCCACCCGGCGCCAGCGCGCCCTGCTGCGAGAGATGGGTACCAGGCTGGCAGCCGGAGTCCGCAGCTCCGACCATCCAGCCCACGGCCGCAGCGGGGGACGGCATGTGATCGGGGTAGTGCTTCCGGAAACCTCCGCCGCCGGCGCCCGCATCGTGGGCGACAATCTTCGTCAGCAGCTAACCCAGTCCATCGGCAGCGACGAGGTGAGGGTGATGACCGCCACCTATCCCGGCAATGACGCAGCGCTCGCCCGGGTGATCGACCTCTTCTCCGAGATCGACCGGCGGACCCGGCCGGCAACCGACTAAGCGGGTCCCCCACCAGGGGGACAACGATGTCCCCGGCCTCGTCGGTGCGGACCACCACCGCCCCGGACAAAGCGTCGAGCACCTCGGGGGCAGGATGGCCGTAGTCGTTTTCCCCTACGCTGATCACCGCCAGCCGGGACCGGGTCGCCTGCAGCCAAGCCAGGTCGGAAGTGGTGGCGCCATGATGGGGAACCTTGAGAACATCAGTGGAGAGGGGCCCGAGGTCGGCCTGGGCGGCCCGTTCCACATCTCCGGTGAGGAGAATCCGGGAGGCTCCCGCCGTTACCCAGAGGACGATCGATTGATCGTTGATGCCTTCGTAGCGGCGCTTCGGACCTGCCACTACCAGCGAAAGACCGTCGATGTGTTCGGTCGTTCCCACCGCCGGCACCGTAAGGGGGATGGCCGCCGCAGCCGCCGCCGTGGTCAGGTCCTCCCAGGCAGGGCTGGAATGGGGCGGTCCGGGATACCACAAGCGGCTCACCGGATAGCGCCCGGGGAGGGCAGTCAACCCTCGCACGTGATCTTCGTGGGCGTGGGTAACCACCACCAGAGCAAGTGAACGCACCCGGTATCGGTCAAGGGCAGCCTGCAGTATCACTGGATCGGGACCGCCATCGACCAGCACCACCTCGCCGCTTCTGCCGATCAGCAACGTGGCATCACCCTGGCCGACGTCGAGGAAGACCGCCGACAGCCGCGGAGGTGGGCTGGCGGTGAGGAGCGGCCAGCTCAAGGCCAAGGCGGCGGCCGCTACCACCACCGGACGCAGACGGGGAGAACGGGCCAGCAGCAGCCCTCCGATCAGCACCAACGAGTGGAGATGGTCGAGTTGGGGCCATCCTTGGGCGGTTCGAGCCAGTTCCAGCACCAACCAGGCCGGCAGCCGGCCCAGTTGAACGAGAGGAGTGACGCCGGTAAGGGTTCCCAATCCCCCCAAGGTGGTACTGAGGGCCACCAGGGGAGCGGCGATCAGGTTGGTGAGCGGAGCCAGCAACGGAACCGAACCGAAGTAGAGGAGGAGCAGGGGAAGCACCGCCAATTGGGCGAAACAGGTCACCATGAGCGGGGCCGCCAGCCACCTGGGTAGCCATCGGCTCTCGAGGCGGGGAGCGAGGAGGATGCCGCCGGTGGCCAGCACCGAGAGCTGAAACCCCACGTCCACTGCCAGTTCGGGGGAGACGAGCAAAGCCAGGATGGCCCCTGCGGAGAGAGCGGTAAATGAGTCGAGGGGCCACCCGAGGAGGCGGCCACCCAATACCAGACCCGCCATCAACGAGGCTCGCACCACCGAAGGCTCCCAGCGGGTGACGATGACAAAGAGCCCGAGCCCTGCCAGACCGGCCAGTCCTCGCCACCGACCCATCCCCAGGGGGCCCAAGAGCAGCCACCACAAGGAGAGGAACAGAGCCACGTTGGACCCGGACACGGCCACGAAGTGGGCCAATCCCGAGCGACGAAGGGCTTCATAATCGACCGCCGGTAAGTCGTCGGTCGCCCCGACCAAGAAACCGGCCAGCAGGGCCTGGGCGGGGTCGGCCGTATCGAGACCCCCGATAATCCGCCGTCGGATCCCATTGGCTAGCTGCACCGGTCCGGGAGCGGAGCCGTCGATGACCTCCACCTCAGTGCCCTGCAGCCGCCCGGCGTAAGGAGAGCCTCGAGCCCACCCGGCTCCGCCCCGGAGGCGTCCTTCGACCAATGCCCAAGATCCCGCCGTCAGACCGCCAGCCTCTTCGACGCTTACGAGAAGGGTTGGTCCCCTCCAGCTGACGATCGTCTCCCTCACCACGGCCTGGGGACGGGCCAGAAACCAGACATCACCGAAGTCGCCCCGGATGGGATCGGTGACGGCCGCTACCACCAGGCGGGCCGGGCCCTCGGGAACCACGGCCTCGATCACGCGTTGTTCCCGGTGCCCGGACCACCAACCGGCTATCAGCCCTGCCAGGCAGAACGCCATCCCGGCGGCGACCAGGGGTCGGCGGCGGTGGAGAACGGCGATGGCGAATAGGGGCAGTAGCCACCAGCCCAAGTGCCGGCCCGCCAGCACTCCACCCCAAACCGCCGCCAGGGCGAGCATCCCCCTCCGCCCCGGTCCCTCCGGCCACTTGAGTCTGAACCGGCCGGTCGTGGTCAAGGGACCACCACTTGGTCGCGGAGGGCGGCCAGCTTGGCCTCGCCTATCCCGGGCACGTCGAGCAGGTCTTCCACCGTGGTGAAGGGGCCGTGCTGCTCCCGGTATTCGACGATCCGCTCGGCCAGGACCGGACCCACTCCGGGAAGGGTCTCCAGGTCTTCAGCGGTGGCCCGGTTGAGGTGGACCATGCCGTCGGCTCGGTCCCCCGGCTTGACGCTGGCCCCGCCGGCGGCTCCGGCCGGCCCCGGGATTACTACTTGTTCGCCGTCTGCTATCGGGGCAGCCAGATTCACGCTGGTGGTGTCGGCTCCGGGCAGGAGACCTCCGGCTGCCGCCACGGCGTCAGCTACCCGGGAAGCAGCGGCAAGCTCGTAGAGACCAGGGGCGGCCACCCACCCCGAGATATGAACGGTGATGGTCCCGGCGTTAACGCCGTCGTCCCCGGTAACGGTGGGCGGGGAGGGGAGCGGAAGTGGGAGCGGTTCGGGTGCGCGTGAGCCCCAGAACACCCCCGCTACCACCGCCACGGCCAACAGGGGCAGGGCCAGACGCCAGGTTGAATGCTCCACATTCCTCCCCCCTCCCCTGGCGTCGCCCTGGACGGACCCGGTCCGCCGGCTTCGGTTTTACCGGGCTGCGCCCACCGGGGGAAGGGGTCTAGGGTGAAGGCCCATGACCGAAACCTCGCTGGCACAGCTGGTCGAGCGATATCGGGTGGGACCGGGGCAGGAAGTCCGGCTAACCGGATGGGATCCAGGCGACAGCTCCGCCTTCCCAGGTGACAAAGCCGCCGGCCGCCGGGTAGCAGCAGGATTAGCGAAACAGTTGGAGGGGTGCCAGGAAGTTTTGTACGCCGACGGCCGGCACCGATTGCTGGTCGTCCTGCAGGCGATGGATACGGGCGGAAAAGATGGGACCATCCGGCGGGTGTTCGAGGGGGTCAACCCGGTGGGGGTGCGGGTGGCATCCTTCAAGAAACCCACCGAACATGAGCTGGCCCACGATTACCTATGGCGGGTTCATCCCCACGTCCCCGGGAACGGTGAAATCGTCATCTTCAACCGCAGCCACTATGAAGACGTGCTGGTGGTCCGGGTCAACTCGCTAGTACCCGAGGAGCGGTGGGCCAAGCGTTACGAGCACATCGTCGCCTTCGAGAAGATGCTGGCCGAGGAAGGCACAACCATCGTCAAGTTCTTTCTCCACATCTCCGCTGAGGAGCAACGCCGCCGGCTTCAGAAGCGGGTCGACGACCCCGAGAAACAGTGGAAGTTCGCCCGGGGCGACCTGGCCGAACGGGCCCGCTGGGACGACTATCAGGTCGCTTATCAGGAGGCCCTTAGTCGCACCTCCACCGACTTCGCTCCCTGGTACATCGTTCCCGCCGACCGCAAGTGGTACCGGGACATCGTGGTGGGGCAGGTACTGGTCAACACCCTGCAAGGCCTCAAACTCCGCTACCCCGAACCCGAAGAGGACCTCACCGGCCTCGTCATCGAATAGCCGCTTTCTTAGGACCCAAAGGGGCCGGAAAGCGACCCCTTTGGGTCCTAAGAAAGCGGGTTGGGAAGCTCGGAAATCGGGAATCAGTGGCCGCTTACCTGGCGGGCTTCCTCCTCCAGAGAGATGGCGAGGTAGGCCTCGCGGTGGGAGAGCCCGGTGCGCCGGCCTCGCCAGTAGTCACCCAGGTAGCGCCAGAGAAAGCGGGCGATCCCCAGCTGCCGCCATTGCCGGAGATGAACCAGTTCATGCACGATCAGTCCCCCCAACCGCTTTGGATCGCCGCCGAGGAGCAAAGGACTGAGATAAACGGCCCAGGGGACGGTCATGGCCGAGGCCCGTTGCCCCCAGAGCCGTACTAGCCAGCCCGGCGCCGGTCGAACCGCCACCCGATCAAGGTGGGTCAAGCCGACTTTCCCCATCACCTCGGAGGGATCCAGCCCACCGAGTCGCAGCAGCACGGCCGGGGATTGGCCCTTCAGTCGCTCACCACCACATTGACCAGGTTGGGAGGTCGGCTGATGACCCGCGCCACCTTGCCACCGTCCACGTATTGGCGGATACGGGTAGAGGCCAGCGCCAGCCGCTCGGCCTCCTCAGCGGCGATCGACGCCGGGACCTCCATGCGATCCCGCACTTTGCCGTTGACCTGGATGACCATGGTCACCACTTCCTCCCGGACCAGGTCCTGGTCCCAGACCGGCCAGGGCTCGTCGGCGAGCATGCTCCCCCTTCCCAACCGCTCCCACAGTTCGTGGGTGAGATGAGGGGTCATGGGGGCCAGCATCAGCAACAGCAGCCGGAAAGCCTCGTCGAAGGTCTCCCGGCGGGCTCCCTCGCCACTGCGGAGGTAGTCAATCAGCGTGTTGCCGAGGGACATCAGAGCCGCCACCGCGGTGTTGAAGCGGAACTTCTCGATGTCTTCAGTGACCTTCTTAAGGGTGCGGTGAGCCACGGCCAGCACTTCCCGGTCGGGGTCCGTCTCCAAGCGTTCAGACAGGTGGCCGATCTCTCCGGTCCCCATCCGCCAGACCCGGTCGAGGAAGCGGGAAGTCCCCTCCACCCCGCGGTCGTTCCACACGGCATCGTCGGTGGGAGGCCCTATGAACAGTTCGAAGAGCCGGATAGCGTCGGCGCCGTAACGCTCGTAGTAGGGGTCGGGGGCAACGGTGTTGCCCTTCGACTTCGACATTTTGGCCCCGTCCTTGACCAGCATCCCCTGGGTGAACAAGCGGGCAAACGGCTCCTCCACCTCGGCTAGGCCCAAGTCGTGCAGCACCTTGGTTATGAAGCGGGCGTAGAGCAGGTGGAGCACGGCGTGCTCCACCCCGCCCACATACTGGTCGACCGGCATCCAGTAGCGAACTTTCTCGGGGTCGAAAATCGCTTGCTGGTTGTGGGCATCGCAATAGCGGAGGTAGTACCAAGAGGAATCGACGAAGGTATCCATGGTGTCGGTCTCCCGGCGAGCGGGTCCCCCGCAGCGAGGACACTCGACGTTGACAAACTCGGGTACGGCGGCCAGCGGTGACTGTCCTTTGGGGGCGTAGTCCTGAACGTCGGGGTGGACCACGGGCAGGTCGGATTCGGGCACCGGTACCAACCCGTCGGTGGGGCAGTTCACCATGGGAATGGGGCAGCCCCAATATCGCTGGCGGGAGATCAGCCAATCCCGCAGCCGGTAGGTAACGCTGCTTTGTCCGATGCCCTGCTCCTCCAACCAGGCGGTGGCGGCGGCGATGGCGTCGTCTTTGTTGAGACCGTTGAGGAACTCGGAGTTGATGGCGGGGCCGTGTCCCACGTAGGCCTGACCCGCAAAGTCATTCGGCGGCTCGACGGTGCGGATGATCTCCAGTCCATATTTCTCGGCGAAGTCCCAGTCGCGCTGATCCTGCCCCGGTACCCCCATGATCGCCCCCGTCCCGTACCCCAAGAGGACATAGTCCGCTACGTAGATTGGCACTCGGCGGCCGTTGGCCGGGTTGACGGCATAGCGGCCGGTGAAGATCCCCGTCTTCTCCCCTTCGGCGATCCGCTCTAATTCGGTCTGGTTGCGAGCCGCCGCGACATACAGCTCGACCTCGCTTTGTAGCTCGCTACCCGTCACCAATTTCGGTACTAGAGGATGCTCAGGAGCGAGGACGGCGAAGGTCATTCCGAAGATGGTGTCCGGTCGAGTGGTGAAGACCTCGAAGGACCAGTCGCTATCGGCGACATCGAGCCGGAAGGTGGCACCCTCCGAGCGACCGATCCAGTTCTGCTGCATGGTCCGCACCCGGTCCGGCCACTGGTCCAGCAGCTTCAAATCCTCGAGAAGTCTCTCGGCGTAGTCGGTGATGCGGAAGAACCACTGCTCCAAGTCGCGCCGTTCGACGATGGTGCCGCAGCGCTCACAAGCCCCCTCCACCACCTGTTCGTTGGCCAGCACCGTCTGATCGCGAGGACACCAGTTGACCGGAGCGACCTTCTTGTAGGCCAGGCCCTGCTCCCACAGTTTCAGGAACAGCCACTGATCCCACCGGTAGTACTCGGGGGTGTGCGAGGCCAGTTCCCGGGTCCAGTCGTAGACCGCGCCCAGCCTGCGCAGTTGAACCTTCATCCGGCTGATCTGCTTCTCGGTAAATTCGCGGGGGTGGACCCCAGTCTCGATGGCGGCGTTTTCGGCCGGGAGGCCGAAGGAGTCCCAACCCATGGGCGAGAGGACGTTGAAACCCTGCATTTTCCGGTAACGGGTCAGGAGATCGACGTAGGTGTAGTTGCGGAGATGGCCCATGTGCAGATCCCCGGAGGGATAGGGGTACATCTGCACGTTGTAGAACTTGGGACGGTCGGGGTCCTCGGTGACGTTGAAGGTCCCATCTTGTGCCCAGCGGTCCTGCCACTTGGCTTCGATCGAGGCGAAATCGTACGGCATGCAGGGCTGAGGGTAGCCAAGGGTGGCGTTTCCCCTCCCCGGTTTACCCCGCTCAGTCGGCGATGATCGAGTCGAAGCCGACCAGTGATTCGGCCAGGATGATCAGCTCATCGCCGCTGCCCAGGGTCTCGGTGCCGGCCGGGTTGGCGATCACTTTCCCGTCGCGACCGATGGCGAGAAGAATGGCGCCGTTGAAGGCGAGGAGGCGGGGGACGATGTCGGCCACGGTGCGGCCGGCCATCTCGGCCGGCAACTCCACCCGATAAAGCTCCGAGCCTTCCCCTCCCGAGACGATGTCGGTGACCAACTCTCCCAAACCGGGGTACAACGCCGTGCGGGCGAGCAGATGAGAGGCCAATCGGGAGGTGACCAGCACCTCGTCGACGTCCGCCCGCTTGAAGTGGTCGACGTGTTTGGGGTTGTTGACCTCCACCACCGTCCGCACTCCCGGAGCTAGCGATTCGATGGCCAGCACTGTCAGAATCGAACGCATGTCGGCGGCATCGCTGGTGTCAGATGGGCAGATGATGGCGGCCTTAGCGGAGGTGATGCCGGTCCGAGCGAGATCTTCGGTGTTGGTCGTGTCGCCCCGTACGAAGTAGACCCCGTCGCCCGCGGGGTTGCGATCGGCCCCGTCCAAGAGCACCACCCGCGACGAATAGTCGTCCGATTTGAGCTCTTGAATGAGGTCGCGAGCGGTGGCGTTCCACCCACAGACGACGATGTGATCCTGGTAGCCGGCGGCACCCATGCCCTGACCCTCCTTCAACAAGAAGTCGATTACGAATCCGACCAGGGCACCGGTCACCGTGGCGACGATGCCCACCCCGAAGAGATTGAGCAGCCAGCTGACCACCCATCCTCCGGGTGAAGATACAAAGCCCGGGTCGCCCTGACCGATGACGGTGGTGAGCGCCCAGTAGAACGATGCCCCATAGGCCTTCAACGTCAACACGCCTTCGGCCACCATCACCGCTGCCGCTGCTAGGGCCAGTACCACCAGCAGGCCGAGCAGCAGCGACCGGTAGAAGCTGCGATCGATCTGACCGCTGACCCGCCTGGCATGAAAACTCAAGCGGCGTAACAGAGGGGCGGCAAACAGCCCCGACAACCACCGACGCATCTCCTCCCTTTACCTAAATGACGGTCAGATTCAAGCCGATGCTTCCCGAAGATGAAGTCGCTTCGCGCCCGCCTTTTGGCCCCTCTTGGGGTGGCGATGGCCTATTTCGTCCTCGCCCGCCACGGTGGCGACGTGACCGTGGAGAGCACCCTTGGTATCTGCACCACGTTCGTGCTCTCCCTGCCCTTGGCAGAGCTGGCATCCATCGACCTGGAGGAGACCGAGGACCGCCCAGTGGGATCAATCTCGCCGTTGGGTTAGCAAAGCCACTGCCGCCACCACGATCGCTGCTCCCAGCAGCTGACTGGCTTCGAGCCGCTCTCCCAAGAAGAGATAGCTTCCCCCGATGCCGAACAGGGGGATGAGGTTGAAGTAGATGGAGGCAGTGGAGGCGTTGCTGCGGCGAAGGCCTACCAAATACGCCCAGAAGGCGAGACCGTAGTAGAGCACTCCCGAGAGAATGGCGCTCGCCCAGGCCGTGGTGCTGGCGCTACCCAGTCTCTCCACTCCACCGGCCAGCAGGTGGAGGGCGACGATTACTCCGCCGAACCCGAGGGCGGCGAGTTGTTGAGTGGTCACCACCCCGATGGCCGAGTGGTCACCGAGGAGGACCCGGGTGGCCACCGTGTAGACCGCGCAGCACAGGACACCTCCCAAGGTGAGGGCGATCCCCACCGCCCTACCTCCGGTGGTGCCGGCGGCAGCGGCCAGTGCCGCTCCCGCCACTGCCACCGGCGCCAACAGCGCGGCTTTGACTCCGATCGGTTCTCTCAACACCAACCATGCCAGAGCGAAGATCAGAATGGGTTCGGTGGTCCAGAGGAGCACCGAGAGGCTGGCACGGATGGTGGTTAGTCCGGCCAGGCTGAGCAGATAAGCGAGCCCCGGGTTAAGGAGCCCGAGCATGGCCAGGCGGCGGTGGCTACCAGCGATGTTGATGCGCCGACTAAGGGTGATCGCCCCGAGGGCGATCACACTGGCGGCGAGTTGGACCACCAGCAGGATCGTGGCGGGGATCTCGGCGACGGCGCGTTTGCTGGCTACGGCGCCCGCCCCCCAACAAGCGGCGGCGATGACTAAAGGAAGAACATGACGGCGGGAATCGGACATGAGCTGGCTCCTTCAACGGCGATGGGCACGGCAGGAAAGGGAGCCGAGCAAGCTTCGTCGTCGCAGGTGTCGTATCCGGGTAGCCGCCAACGCCGCCAAGTATGCCCGTTCTTGTGACGGTTGAGCACGAATATCCTGCTCAACCGTCACAAGAACGGGATGGGGTCGCTCTACCAGTACTCCTCGTAGTGGATGTTGCCGGGGCGACCCCGGCGGTCGAGCGTAAAGCCCGCTTCGGTGAGGATTTCACAAACGCCCGGTGGTTCGGGGTATCGGGGCGGATCGGTGTCTGGCTCGGGCAGCCCGATCATGGCCGGATTGCCGCAGGCGTAGACGTGGGAGTTTGCCGGATCGAGTTCACCTAGGCTGCCATCCAACAGCAGGTCCTGCACGTAGCGCTTGGGCACTCCCGGTTCTCTCGTCACCAAGGCGACATAGGAGAAATTGGGAAACCGCTTCTCGAGGGTTTCGTGCACCGCCCGGTAGGCGAGATCGGCCCAATAGCGAACCGAAACCACCGAGACGATGGGGCCGAAGTGGCCCTTGCGGAATAGCTCGAGAATCATGGAGTTGTGCGGTGCTTCGCCGGTACCGGTGGCGAGGAAGACCACCTGTTGGGTGGGGTCGGTCACCGGAGCCAGCGTGTAACGACCTGC
Source organism: Acidimicrobiia bacterium (assembly GCA_035281425.1). Lineage (GTDB taxonomy): Bacteria > Actinomycetota > Acidimicrobiia > Spongiisociales > ZC4RG35 > JAICND01. The sequence goes on along the minus strand of DATEDX010000219.1, from coordinate 6,426 downwards.
CACCTTGGGCCCGAGGTAGATCCGGTCCCCGGGGCGTTTGAGTGCCAGTCGGGGGGTGAGGGCCGGTATGCGCTCCTCGGAGGGGGGAACCAGGACGACGTAGAACTCCAGTTCCTGGACCCGGACCGGGTCAACCAGGTAGCCACGCTCGTCGAGGATGGGGCTCGAGATCGAATACGACCTTCGCACCAGGCGGTCCCACATCTTCTCCAGGTTGCGGTCTCGGGCACCATCCGCCCGTGGCTCCCAGTAGCCGAGGCCCAGCGAGGCATATTGACCGGCCAGGTGGGGAAGATCTCCCCGGTCGGGGCGTATCCGGAGAAGCCACAGATCGGAGTGGGCCCGCTCGAAGGTGGTGATGGTGGCGTTGTAATGCTCCTGGCGGAGCTGCTCGACCTCCTCTTGGTCATCTTCCCGCCGGACCCGGGGACCACCTGGCGGCGCCGGTATTTCCGGAAACCGGCCGGCCCGGATCCGCTCCCAGGCCTCACCAGCTGATACCGCCTCCACCTCGCCCGGTGCCCGCCCCGGAGGACCCAGCCAAAAGACAGCTTCCCCGGGCAGGGGGCCGAACTCGAGGGTTGATCCATCGGCTGAAGCCTCGCCACCAGAGAGCCGGAAGACGACATGATCGAACTGAAGATCGGGAGTGCGGCGGTCGTCGAAATAGACCATGGGATACCCACCGACGTCTTCGATGGCGTCGGGCTGTGAGTTCCAAAGGATCGTGGCGCGGCGCTCAGCTTCGATTCTCAATAGCTGGCGACGGGCCAAACGCGACAAATTGGACAGATCAGTCCCCGCCAGGCAGAGCACCACCGAAGCTCCCGACCCCACCAAGCGGATGGTGGTATCCGCGGCCTCTTCTCCATCTCCCACCACCAGCACGTCGCTACCCGCTGACAGAGTGGGAAACGGTCCGAGGTGGAGCCGCCCATCAAGTGAGTCGGGAAGCGGAAAGTCGGGCGGTGGCGACGAGGACTCACCCGCCAGCGCCACCAGTACCGCCCTAGCTGCCACTTGTTGGGTGGGCGTCTCCACCAGTACTCCGCCGTCCTGCGAGGCAGCAAGGCGCCGTAAAGGTTGTTGGTACTGGACCTGAAGGGCATGATGACCAACCACCTCGGGCAACGCCACCGCTTCACCCGGTTCAAGTATCAAGACACCGGGAAGACCTACCTCTTGAGCCTGGATGGCGACCGAGAGCCCGGCTAGCGAGCCCCCCACCACGACCACATCGAAAGCGGACGTGGTCTCGGCGGGAACCGAGGCCGTTCGGGTCATGCGATGCTGGCCGCCTGCCGCAGCTGGCTAACGGCGGCGGTCTTGCCATCGGGATGGGAGAGAAGCCAGGAGCCGCTGATGAACAGTTCCGCCCCTGCCCGGCGGGCCCCGGTGATGGTGGCCGCAGTGATGCCGCCGTCCACCTCCAGCTTGACGGAGAGGCCGTGCTCATCGATGAAGGCTCGGGCTTCAGCGATCTTGGCTTCCATGGAGGGGATGTAAGGCTGGCCCCCGAAGCCGGGGTTGACGGTCATGATCAGCAGCAGGTCGGCCTGATCGAGAACATGGCGGACCGCAGCCAATGGGGTGGCCGGGTTAACCGCCACCCCCGCTTCGACTCCCAACCCGCGGATGGCACTGAGGGTGCGGTGTAAGTGGGTGGTGGCCTCGGCGTGGACGATGACCCTCACACAACCGGCCTCGACAAACTCCTCCAGGTGACGTTCGGGCTCCACCATCATCAGGTGAGCTTCGAAGGGAAGATCGACATCTTTACGGCAGCCGGCGATGATTCCCGCCCCGAAACTGACGACGGGCACGAAACGGCCATCCATGACGTCCCACTGCACCAGGTCCACCCCGGCCTGGGCGAGCTCGGCCAGCTCCTCGCCGAGGCGGGCATAATCGGCGCCGAGGACCGAAGCCACTATCTGAACCGGGCCCATCATCATCCTTTCCGGCCTCAATCTAAGCAAGCCGCCCTTCGCCTCGTGACCCCCGAGGTTCCCTGGAGGGGGTGTTTAGCCGGGCAGGTAGATGCGGCGAAGGTCACCGATGCCGCCGAGACGAGCCTCGGCCAGTTTTTCGGCAGCCTCGAGCGGGGTTACGTCCTGGTCCCGAGCCAGCTCTAATACCCGCTGAGTGGCGCCTTCGAGGCCGTCGACCCTATGCATCGCCCGCACCTTCGAATAGCCTCGCAACTCCTCATACACGTTGATCAAACCCCCGGCATTGACCACAAAGTCGGGGGCGTAGAGGATGCCCCGCAGCGCCAGACGATCGGCGTCTTCTCGGACGGCCAGCTGGTTGTTGGCGCTTCCTACCACTGCCAGGCAGGAGAGCCGGGCAATGGTGTCGGCGTTGAGCACTGCCCCCAAGGCACAAGGGGCGAAAACATCACAATCTACGGAGAAGATGTCATCGTGGCTCACCGCTTTGACCCCGAGGTCGGTCACCGCTCGTTCGAGCGAGGCCTCATTGGAGTCGGTAGCGACCACCTCCGCTCGTTCCTCCACCAGCAGGCGGGCCAGGGCGTAGCCAACTTTGCCCACTCCCTGAATGGCGATCCGTCGACCTTCCAGCGGGGGCTGACCGGGGAGAAAGCGCAACACCGCCCGCAGCGAGGCGAGGATCCCCCGGGCGGTGGCTGGCGAAGGATCCCCCGATCCACCCTCTGCCACCGAGGTTCCCAGTGCCCACTGCGTCTCCCGCCGGATCAGCTCCATATCTTCGGCGGTGGTGCCCACGTCCTCTGCAGTGATGTAACGGCCGTGCAGACTCGCCACCAGGCGACCGTAGGAACGAAAGAGGCGCTCGCTTTTGTGGAGGGCAGGGTCTCCGATGATGACCGCTTTCCCACCGCCCAGATCGAGTCCGGCGGCTGCTGCCTTGTAGGTCATGCCCATCGAGAGCCGGAGGACATCGGTCAACGCTTCGGCTTCATTCGAATACGGGTAAAAGCGGGTGCCGCCCAGGGCCGGCCCCAGAGCGGTGGAGTGAATGGCGATGATCGCCCTCAGCCCCGAGACCCGATCGAACCCATAGACGATCTGCTCGTGGCCGGTAACGTCAATCTGATCGAATACGCCCAGGCGCTGGCTCCTGCTGATGGCTTCCACCGACTCTAGACCAAGTGCCAACCCTGGGTTCGGAAGGCCGTCAAGGGACTCCCGAACCGGGGGCTCGCAGTGAGTGGGGCCTCTGTGGTGGTTGCCGACCGGATCTTCGATGCGGTGGCGGGTCGGGTGATCGAAGGGCTGGCAGTCCGGATCGAAGGGGACCGAATCATGGGCATGGTCCCGTCATCAGAGACAGCTGGCTTAGCTCGGATTGAGCTTCCCGGGCACACTCTCCTCCCCGGGCTGATAGACCTCCATACCCATTTGGTCGGCCCGATCGATACCGGCCGGGGCTACGCCGAGCTAGTAACCCTTTCAGCCGCGGAGATGGTTCTCCATGGCGTGGCCAATTCTCGAGCCACCCTCGAAGCTGGCTTCACCTCGGTAAGAGACGTGGGCACGTTCCGCGCTTTCACCGACGTCGCTCTTCGGGAAGCAATCGAGGCAGGGCTCATCCCCGGGCCGCGGATGGCCTGTGCCGGCGCCTATGTCACCAGTCCAGGGGGTGGTGGGGACATCACCGGGTTGGCGTTGGACGTCGACCAGGTGTTGCCGCCCGAGTTCCGCTTCGGCGTGGCCAGCGGCGTTGAGCAGATGCGCGGCACCGTCGGTCGGATTCTTCGCCATGGGGCCGACTTCATCAAGGTCATCGCCACGGGGGCAGTCCTCACCAGCGGCACCAACCCCTCCGCCCCCGAGTTCACCCAGGCCGAACTGGAGGCGGCGGTGGAGGAGGCGTCGGCCGCTGGGACCTACGTCGCCGCCCACTCCCACGGCGCCGAGGGAATCAAACGAGCAGTAAGGGCCGGGGTTCGGTCGATCGAACACGGATCGCTGATCGACGCTGAGGGTGTGGCCTTGATGGCCGAAGCGGGAACATACCTGGTCGCCGACATCTACAACGGTGATTGGATTCGGGAGCAGGGACCCAGTATCGGCTATAGCGATGAGGCCATGTCTAAAGCGGAAGCCACCACCGACGCTCAGCGTGCCGGGTTTCGGGCGGCGCTGGCAGCAGGGGTCAAGATCGGGTTCGGCACCGATGCCGGGGTGATCCCTCACGGCCACAACGCCCGTCAATTCACCTCCTACGTTGAGCAAGGCATGACCCCGTCGGAGGCGATCCGCAGCGCCACCCTGGTCGCCGCCGAGTTGATGGGACGTGGTGGCGAGATCGGGGTTGTCGCCTCCGGGGCCTTGGCCGATCTCATCGCCGTCCCCGGCAACCCCCTCGATAACGTCTCCCTTCTTGAGCAGGTCACCTTCGTGATGAAGGGGGGCAACGTGATCAAGTCGCCCGTGCCCCCCAAGCACTCCTAAATCCTCCCCTGCCCCGTGCCGAAAAACCCCATACCACCAGAAAGGGGGCAGCCACCTGGGCGCCCGCGCCGAAGTTTCCGATCAACCCACCGAACATGTACTGATCCGGGCGTTAGCCGTCCTGGTGGGCGCCGTAACCATCGCCTTCGGGGCCTGTTTGGTTGCTGGGTGGTTCCGCCCCGACTGGGTGCTGGCGGGGTCGGTCATTTACTCGATGGGTTCAGCGGGTGGTGGTCTGCTGATCATGGCTGCGGCGGGCTCGCTGCGGGGACGGGCGCGCAACGCCTGGCTCCTGGTCGGGGCCGGAGTGCTTTGCTGGGGAATCGGGGAGACAGTCTGGAACATCCAATCGGCGACTTCCGGCGAGATCCCCTATCCGGGTCCGGCTGACTTCTTCTATGTGGCGGGTTATCCGCTGCTGCTCTGGGGGGTGATCCTGCTTCCCTATCTACGTCCCGGACGCTACGAGCGCATCCGGCTGACGATCGACGCCGTCGCCGGGGCGCTGTCGCTGGGAGTGGTGATGTGGGTGCTGTATCTCTCCCGAGTGGTCACCCTCGACCCCACTCTTCCCACCCTCGATCTTCTCCTAGGGCTCTTTTATCCATTCGGCGATGTGCTGCTGGCGATGGCGCTCATGATCCTGGCTATGCGCCGGTCCGAGGCAAAGATCGACCTTCGCATCATCCTCCTGGCGGTAGCGGTGGCGTTTACCACGGTGGCCGACGTGGTGTTTGCCTTGCAAGTGGCCGCCGATACCTATGTCGAGTGGCAGTGGGTTGATGGGCTCTACCTGCTGGCTTATGGGCCGTTTGCCCTCCTTGGCTGGGCCATCACCCGACCGGCCCGGCGGGCGGACGAAACCTATCGAAGCGTTCGCGGCTGGCAATTGCTCGCTCCCTACACGGCGGTGGCGTTGCTGTTTGGTCTGCGTCTGGTCACCGCCACCGGCAACGACCTCCTCCTCAACCTGGCCACCACCGGAGTCACTCTGCTCGTGGTGTTGCGGCAGGCGATCTCGATTCGGGAGCGGCGGGAATTGCTCGAGAAGCAGCGTGACGACCTAGTGGCCTCGGTGTCTCACGAGTTGCGAACCCCCTTGACCGGGATCCAGGGCTATGCCCAGCTGCTCACCGATTCCTGGGAGAGCTTCGGCGACCAGGACAAGAAGCAGATGGTGGGCACCATCGGCGATGAGGCTGCCCACCTCGGCAAGATCGTCACCGACCTGATCGACGTGGCCCGCCACCGGCTGCAGAACGTGAAGCTGGACCGAGCCCCGGTCAAGGCCGCCGACCTCGCCCGAGGAGCCGTCGCCAGCGCCGCCGGCCACCGGAAGGTGACACTAGAGCTGGATGAAGAGGTGTGGGTGGAGGCCGACTCCGACCGCATCCACCAAGTGCTGGTCAACCTCATCACCAATGCGGTTCGCTACGGCCGGGGAGGAATAAAGGTCACGGTCAGGTCCGAGGAGAGTCAGGCCTGGCTGGCCGTACATGACAACGGACCGGGAGTACCCAGCAAGCATCAACAGGACATCTGGGAGCGTTTCGAACGCGGGGCGCACAAGTTCGACGCCACCGTCCCGGGATCGGGAATCGGGCTTTCGGTGGCGCGGGATCTCGTCAACGCCCATGGCGGCACCATCCGTTACCGCCCTTCGGACGAGTTGGGCGGGGCATGTTTCGAGTTCACCCTTCCCCTGCTGCCGGCGGGCTCCCTGGTGAGCAGCGAGCTTTGAGAGAGACGGAAGACTTGAGTTGTGAGTGGTGAGATGGGAGACGGGAACGGTGAGACTTCCTCCCCCAGGAGCGAAGCGACGTTGGGGGAGGTGGCCCGGAGGGCCGGAGGGGGTCCTGGGGAGGAGGCCGGGAGGCCGGAGGGGGCTGGGCGCACGCCGGAGCTAGACGACCTCTATCCGCCTAATACGTACACGACGAGGAGGCCGTAGGGCCCGCTGATCACGCCGATCCCTATCCGGTCG
>DATEDX010000218.1:0-12806 GCA_035281425.1 Acidimicrobiia bacterium | reverse complement strand
GAGGGCGGCTATGACCCCGTCGAGGAGGTCGTGGAGGGAGATCACCACTTTGTCTGCCGAGAGCGCCTTGAGGGCGGCCTCGGCGACCACCGCCCCGGACAGGATCACCGGGGCCCGGGCGGGGTCGTAACCGGGAAGGGCGACGGTGGCCTCGACGGAAAGTCCCGCCAGCAGCTCCACCAGACCCGTTACCTGTCCGAGCGTCAGTTCCCTCATGTGAACCCGGGATCGCCATATTGGATTCCGGCCAGACTGGTCCACGTCCCCGCCACCCCTACCACTGTGCCCGGGGTTGGACCCACGGGTGAGAACACCTCAGCGACCAGATTCCGACCCGCAGCCAGTTCCTCCGATGGTGCGGGGCGGTGACCTAACACCCGCTCGGTGAGGCGCACCGAGCCAATATCGAACGACCGCCCCCCTTCGCCGGTAACGAACTCGGTGGATCCCCCCCCAATGTCCACCACCACGAATGGGGCAGGCGACGACAGGCCGGCGGTGGCACCGGCAAACGCCAACCTCGCTTCCTCCTCCCCGGTGAGCAACTCGGGCCGTACTCCTAACGCGATCTCCGCCCGATCGAAAAAGCTTTGTCGATTGGCGGCATCCCGCGACGCGGAGGTCGCCACCGCTCTCCGCTTCTCTACCCCCTCCTCCTCCATGCGGCCCCCGAACTCGGCCAGCGCCAAGAGCGTCCGGTCGATCGCCTCCTCCGAAAGGAGGCCGCTCGTATCGACTCCCCTACCCAACCCCGTCACCCGCTGCCAGCGACCTAGTTCGACTATCCCCTCTCCGATCTGATGGACGATGAGGAGGCGCATCGAGTTGGTCCCGATGTCGACCGCGGCTGCCTTCATCGAGGTTCGCGCCACTCAGGATTGGGAGCACCATCTCTCACGCACGGAATCGTGCAGTCGAGGGGTTCGACTTCCGGCGCCACCAAGGCCCCGACGGGATTGGAGTTACCGGCGGCGTGGTCGGCATAGTGGGCGTGGAGGCATTTGACCCCGCGGGCGGCACCGCCTACTCCCCCCCGGGGACGGGGACCGGATCCGGTCAAGAGCAGTCGGTCTCGCTCCCGGGCATACCTCTCGTGGGCTTCCCCTAGCGCCCGCTCGAAGTCGGCATCTTCTTTGGCCCTGGCATCCATCGCCTTTACTCCGCCGGCCGACTCCAGCCGGGCGATCCGCCTCGTCGCTAGCGGGCAGGTGAGCCAGTACCGAGTCGGAAAAGGCGTGCCGTCGTCCAATAACGGCGGCACCGCCACCACCACCGGCAAGCCCAGCGGGCATCTCGCTACCACTTCGGAGTGGGCCCGCAAGGGGCGGCCCAGTTGGGCGGCAACAGTGGCCTGCTCGGGGTCAGCCGTCGACGAGATCGGCACCGGTGAAGAACTCCCAGATGTCCTGGTACCAAGGTACCTGCTCGGGAGGGGTCACCACCGGCGCTTGGTAGCTAGTGGTGGTGGTAGCACCTTCGGGTGGCTCCACCACGACGTAGGGCACCTCCCCCGGCATCACGTACCCGAGTCGCTCTCGCGCCAACCGTTCGATCTCCTGCGGGGAATTGAGAGCCTCCACCTCCCGTTCGAGCAGCTCGTTCTCCTCCTGCAGAGTTTCGAGCTCCGCCACCGCGGCGGTGACCCGACGTTGCTGGTCGATGATGTGCCGGAAGGGGATTACGGCAGTAACGACGCCGATTCCGGCGACCACCATCGCCAAGGTGACAGTCCACAACGCCGGTCGCGGCACCTTCATCGAAACCTCCGGAACGTGTCCCAGCCGGCATATCTGGCCTCGTCACCTAAGCCCTCTTCGATCCGAAGTAGCTGGTTGTACTTGGCGGTCCGTTCTCCCCGAGCCGGTGCTCCCGCTTTGATCTGCCCGGCCCCGGTGGCCACCGCCAGATGGGAGATGAAGGAATCTTCAGTTTCACCCGAGCGGTGGCTGATCATGCGTCCGTAGCCGGCGCGGGCGGCGGTGTCGATGGTGCGCATGGTCTCGGAGAGAGTTCCGATCTGGTTGACCTTGATGAGAATGGCATTGGCGGCGCCGCTGGCGATCCCCTGCCGTAACAGCTCTTCGTTGGTGACGAAGAGGTCGTCGCCCACCAGTTGGAGACGGTGGCCCAACTTCTTGGTGAGCGCCTGCCAGCCGTCCCAATCCGATTCCGCCATTCCGTCTTCGATCGAGACCAGCGGAAAGGCGTCCACCAGGACGTCGAGGTAGTCGACCAGCTCGGCCGAGGTCATTTCGCCGCCCTCCAACTGGTAGCGGCCTCCTTGAAACAGCTCGGTGGCGGCGACATCGAGGGCCAGGCCGATCTCTTCCCCCAGCTTGTAGCCGGCTACTTCCACTGCTTCCCCCAGCAAGTCCAACGCCGCCCGGTTGGTGGGCAAGTTGGGAGCAAAACCTCCTTCGTCACCGACGTTGGTGGCTAGTCCCCGGCCCGCCAGCACCTTCTTCAGGGCGTGGTAGGTCTCCACTCCAGCGCGCAAAGCGTCGGCGAAGGTCCCGAAACCTCCCGGAACCAGCATGAACTCTTGGATGTCAACCGAGTTAGACGCATGAACACCGCCGTTGAGGACGTTGAGGCAAGGCACCGGCAGCGTCCTCGCCCAGGGACCGCCCAGGTAGCGATAAAGCGGCAACCCTTGGGCGCCAGCAGCGGCCCGGGCCACGGCCAGCGATACCCCGAGGATGGCGTTGGCGCCCAGGCGGGACTTGTCGGCGGTGGCGTCGAGGTCGAGCAGGGCGTTGTCGATGGTGTCCTGGCGGAGCGCGTCTAGGCCGATTAGGGCAGTGGCGATGGTGCCGTTGACGTTGGCGACTGCGGTGCCTACCCCTTTGCCGAGGTAGCGGCTGCCTCCATCTCGTAGCTCCACCGCTTCTCCCGACCCGGTGGAAGCCCCCGAGGGGACCGCCGCTCGCCCGAAGGCACCCCCAGCCAGCACCACCTCCACTTCGACGGTGGGATTACCCCGGGAGTCCAGGATGGAGCGGCCGTGGATGCTGGTGATAGCGGTCTGCACGGCGGTCCAACCTAGCTGACGATGTCACTCACGCCGGTTCATTCCCCCCCGAAACGCCCCGCTTGGCGGCCTCCCACCGATGATCAAGTTCGTCCAAGGTGAGACCCTCGAGAGGTCCCGCCTCCTCCATGTGGCGAAACCGGGTCACGAATCGTTCGATGGCGCCGCGTAGGGCTAATTCCGGATCCACCGCCAGGTGGCGGGCCAGGTTGACGACGGTGAAGAGCAGATCACCCACTTCTGCTTCCCGACGCCGGTGATCTTCGGCCGATCTCAGCTCGGCCACTTCCTCCTCAAGCTTGTTGATGACCCCTTCCACCTCCGGCCAGTCGAAGCCGACCCTTGCTGCCAGCCGTTGCAGCTTGGCGGCCCGTTCCAGCGCTGGCATCCCGATTGGGACCCCGTCAAGGATCGAGGTCGGCGCCGTTCCCCGTTCCTCTTCTTTGATCTTCTCCCAGTTGGCTTTGACCACTTCGGCGGTACCGGCCTCGACTTGACCGAAGACGTGGGGATGGCGCCTGACCAGCTTTTGGCGGAGGTTCTCGGCTACGTCTTCGATGTCGAACGCGGCCTGCTGGCGGGCGATCGCGGCGTGGAAGAGGACTTGGAGCAGAACGTCCCCGAGTTCGTCTTCCACCGCCCCGTAAGCATCGCCTTCCGAGTTGGCGGCGATCGCCTCAATCAGCTCGTAGGCCTCTTCGATGAGGTTTTTGACCAGGCTTTCGTGAGTTTGTTGGCGGTCCCAGGGGCATTCTTCCCGCAGCTGCCACATGGTCCGCACCACCCCCACCAGACCCCCCGGTTCCGGGTCAAGGAAGAGCGAAGTTCGGGGTCCCGCCAGCTCGGGGTCGAGGCTGGGAAGGGGGCCGGTGATGACCTGAGGCTCGTCATCCCCCGCTCCCACGACGATCGTGGCCTCGCTCTCTTCGGGCAGCACCCGGCCCAGAAGGGAGAGCGTCTCCGCCATCACCACTGGGTGGTCGACTTGCGAGATCAGGGTGGGGCCGTCGATCACCAGGGGGGCTGGAAGACGGTGCCCGTTGAGGAGCCGGAGGCCCCGATCGAGCGGGTCGTAGCCGACCAGATCGAGGACCGCGTCGAGGAAGGACTCGGCGGCGAGGATGCCAGTGGTGACTCCTGCCTGGGACGCTCGCTGCCTGATGAGGGCGACGGCCAGTTCGCCCAACCGTGGGCTTCCGGGGACCGCGTAGACCGTGGCGCCGGCGGCGGCTTTGGCCAGCACCCGCTCTGCGATCTGTTGGTAGACGTGGTCGAAGTCGCCGTCTTGTTCATAGAGATCGTCACAGCTGATGACCTCACGGAGCCCAGCCAGGTGTTGAGCCGCCGGATGCTGGAGGGTCCTCACCACTACCGTCCGCTGGGGGTTGCAGAGCACCTCCCGGGTGGAGAGGGGAGTCCGATCCCAGGACCCCGGACCGAGCCCGGCAATCAGCAGCTGCGGCTCGGTCAACCGGAGGGCGCCACCACCTGGGGAACCGGCTCGGTCACCCAGGACCCATAAGAGGCGTTCACCTCCACCTCGGCATCGTTAATGGTTTGCAGTAGCCAGGCGTCGACCAACTGGTTGACCCGATCACCCGTGATCTGCTCTTTGAGTTCATCATTGGTCGGAGGGCCGGTTCGTTCCCGCACCAATATCAGGTGCCAGCCGAATTCGGACTGGACCGGACCGGTGACGGCGTTGAGTTCGGCGTCGGCTGCCGCCTGGGCGAAGTCGGCGACGTACCGGTTGAGCTGAGCACAGCCGAGGTCACCACCGCTGGCGGCCGTGCCGTCGGTTCCGACTTCGGCGGCCACGTCGGCGAACTCTTCTCCGGCGTCGATCCGGGCCTTGGCCGCGCTCGCCTCATCCTCGGAGGCAACGAGGATGTGGCTGACACAGGCGTTGATGAGACCCAAACCTTGACTGGTCCGGAAGAGCTGGACGTCGGCGTCGGAGGGGGGAACCGCATCCGGTTCGAACTGCTCGTTGAGCTTGTCGCGGATCACTTGCTGGCGAGCGATGACTCGGAATTGATCTTCGGGTAGACGCTGGGTCTGGAGGAACTCCTCCAGTGTGACACCCTGGGCGGTGGTGATCAGGTCGGACATCTGCTGGATCTTCGTATCCACTTCCTCGTCGGTGGGGTCGATGGCGAATTCCTCCAACACAGCCTGGTTTACGGCCAGATCGATAATGGCGGAGGTGAGGTCCTGAGCGAAGGCGGCTTTGTCGATGGTGGCGCTGTCGTCAGTCTGGATACGCATCGCCTGCACGTCGGCCACGGTTATGTCGGCGCCGTTGACGGTGGCTACGACCTCTCCTCCCGCCCCGGTACAGGCAGCGAGGAGAGCGAGCATCAGAAGTGACGGAAGCAGGCGTAGTCGCAAAGAGGAACCTCGTTGAGTGGAGATTCCAACTTTACCGGGGGTGGCCGTTTTTGCTTTCGACCGGCGACACCAAGGGGGGCGACGGGTGTAGGTTGCCCTGATGGCTCGATATCTGGTGGTGGCCCATCAAACTGCCGACAGCCCCGAGCTCGCCGGTGCGCTGCGCCAAATCAAGACTGGTGATCCAGAGGCAAGCTTCGTCTTGGTGGTGCCGGCGACCCCGGTGCAGCACCTGCGGGGATGGACAGAAGGGGAAGCCAAGGCGGTGGCCAGCGAAGCCGGGATGAGGGCGGAAAAGGAGCTCGCCCGGCATGGCATCGAGTTGGCCGGGGTGCGGGTCGGCGACCCCGACCCGGTCAACGCCGCTTACGACGAATGGAACGATCACCCCGACTACCAGCATGTGGTGATCTCCACCTTGCCCCAGGGAGTGTCGCGCTGGCTAAACGCCGACGTCGGCAAACGCCTCGAACGCCGGCTGGGCCTTCCCGTCACCCACGTTGTGGCCCGCTAACCCCGGAGTCTCGGTCAGGCCACATCTCCTGGAGGAAGGCGCGCAACCCCTTCACCCGGTCCCGCGGGGCGGGAAGGAACAACACGCCTTCCTGGGGGCGGAGGACCGCCCGCGGGGCCAGGCGCTGCAAGCGCACCTCCTGGCTGGCGGACAGGTTCACGGGAGCAAGGCGGACCTCCGCTTTGAGGTTGACTACCTCATTGAGGCCTACCCGTAGTGCTTCGACCCGCAAGCGAGCGATGTCGATGAGGGTCTCGGCGGCTGGGGGGAGGGGCCCGAACCGGTCGAGCCACTCGGCGGCGACGTCGTCTACCGCCGCCTGATCGGAAGCGGTGGCCAGCCGCCGGTAGGCCTCCAGGCGGAGACTCTGCTCGGGCACGTAGTCGTCGGGGAGGTGGGCATCAACCGGAAGCTCAATCCGGACTTCCTTCACCTCAGCCGGGGCCATCTCCACCCCCTCCAGCCGCGACACGGCCTCGGCCACCAGCTCGGCATAGAGATCGAACCCGACGGCGGCAATGTGACCTGACTGCAGCTCTCCGAGGATCGAGCCCGCCCCCCGGATCTCGAGGTCGCGGAGCGCCAGGTGGAACCCGGAGCCGAGGTCGGTGGCTTCCCCGATCGCTTCCAACCTTCGATGGGCCTCCTCGCTCAGCGTCTGCTCGGCAGGATGGAAGAGGTAGGCATAGGCCCGCTGGCTGGACCTTCCCACTCTTCCCCGCAGCTGATAGAGCTGAGCTAGCCCCAGGAGGTCGGCCCGTTCCACGATCAGAGTGTTGACCTGAGGAAGATCGAGGCCGGATTCGATGATGGTGGTCGCCACCATCACGTCGTATTCGCGGTTCCAGAAGTCGATCATCACCTGTTCGAGTTGGCCCTCTGACATCTGCCCGTGGGCGACGACATATCGGGCGTCGGGCACCAGATTGCGTATCCGTCCCAGGGCCTCTTCGATCGAGGCCACCCGGTTGTGCACATAGAAGACTTGACCGTCGCGCAGCAACTCCCGGCGGATGGCAGCCGATACCGCCTGGGAGTCGTAGGGGCCGACGTAGGTGAGGATCGGGTGGCGGTCTTCGGGGGGAGTGCGGATGTGGCTCACCTGGCGGATCCCGGTCAGCGCCATCTCCAAGGTGCGAGGGATGGGGGTGGCGGTGAGGGTGAGAACGTCAACCCCCAGCTTCAGTTGCTTCAGCTGGTCTTTGGCGGTGACCCCGAACCGCTGCTCCTCGTCCACCACCACCAGCCCCAGGTTGTGCCAGCGGACATCATCGGAAAGGAGGCGATGGGTGCCGATGACGATGTCCACCGCCCCGGTGGCGATCCCCTCGACGACCTCTTGTTGCTGGCGAGGAGTCAAGAAACGGGAAAGCACCTCGACCCGGAGGGGGTAAGCATCGAGCCGCTCGCTAAAGGTTTGATGGTGTTGTTGGGCAAGGAGAGTGGTGGGAGCCAACACCGCCACCTGTTTGCCGGCGGTGGCGGCCTTGAAGGCTGCCCGCAGTGCCACCTCGGTCTTGCCGTAGCCGACATCGCCAAAAATCAGCCGGTCCATCGGTCGCTCGCCTTCCATGTCGTCTTTGACCTCGGCGATGGCGGTGAGCTGATCGGGGGTCTCCTCGAAGGGGAACGACGCTTCCAGTTCGCGCTGCCAGGGATTGTCGGTAGGGAAGGCGTACCCGGTGGCCCGGGCCCGAGCCCGGTGGAGCCTCACCACCTGTTCGGCCACCGCCGCCACCGCTCGCCGCACCCGTTCTTTGGTTTCCCCCCAGTCCTTGCCCCCCATCCGGGAGATGCGGGGTGCCTCCCCGCCGGTGTATTTGCGAACCGCTGCCAGCTGGTCGGTGGGGACGTAGAGACGGTCGTCGGCGGCGTAGCCGATCACGAGGTAGTCCCGTTCCACCCCCGCCATCGTCCTCGACACGAGACCTTCGAATCGGCCGATGCCGTGCCGAGAGTGGACCACATGGTCGCCGATCTCCAGATCGGCATAGCTGATGCCCCCTTCCGCCCGGCGGCGGCTGGGGGTGCGATGGGCTCGGCGGCGGCCGGCAATTTCTTGTTCCCCCAGGATCGCCAGCCCCAGCGACGGTGATACAAATCCCCGATGGATCCCCTGAGCGATGACCACCGGTGCCGCTCCTTCTTCGGCCAGCACTTTCCGCACCCGGTCGGCGGCGTGTTCGCCGTCCATGGCCACCACCGTCTCGATCCCCTTTTGGGCCAGGCGCCGGATTCCCGCCGCCACCGATGCGGGGTCCCCCGGCGTGGCGTCGAAACCGGAGAGCTCGAGGAGGGAATCGTCGGGCGAAGCAGCCACCGCCGGCATCTCTAGATGGCTCCCCAGGTGTTCATCGAGCTCGAGATGCAGGGCGGGATGTTCCCCGGCGTCGGGCGCCCCTACCCCCCAGGTGGAAGCGAGGGCCGCCGCCAGTTCCTCTTCCTCCTTTACCAGCTCGCGGGCGCGGTCCCGGGTCCGGGCCGGCTCCACCAATACCACCTTGGTTTCCCCCGCCTCGTCGAGAAGCGTGAAGGGCGGTGCCAGCCACGGCAACCAGGATTCCATCCCCGAGAACATCTGCCCTTCGGCTAGACGGTCCCAGGTGGAAGCAGCCCAAGGCGCAGCCTGGAGGAGCTGGCGGGCCCGCTCCCGCACCGCCGGCCCGGGGCGGAACTCGCGGGCCGGAAACGCCATCACCGAATCCACCGGGTCAAGGGACCGCTGGCTAGCCACGGAAAACACCCGGAGGTCCTCGACCGTGTCGCCGAACAGGTCGACCCTCACAGCTTCGTCGCCTTGGGCGGGGAAGAGGTCGAGGATTCCCCCGCGGACGGCGAACTCCCCGCGGGCCTCCACCCGATCGGTTCGTTCATACCCCAGATCGACCAGGGTAAGGGTCAAGTCCGAGAGCGGCGCTTCGTCCCCCCGGGCAATCACCACCGGATTGGGAAACGAGGGACTGAGCCGCTGCAAGGCGGCCCGCACCGACGTAACCAGGACCCGGTCGGGGGCCGGGTTCTTGAGGAGAAAGCGACCTTCAGCTCGCCGGGCCATGGTGCCGAGATTGGGAGAGATGTGCTCGAAGGGCAGGGTCTCCCAGGCGGGGATGAGATGGGCGCGGGCGAAAAGCAGGAGGTCGTCGTACAACTCCTCGGCGTCCCGCTCTGAGGGAGTAACCGCCAGCACCTGGCCCTCCCGGGCGAGTCCGGCGAGGGTGAAGGCACGAGCACCGGCGCCCACCACCCAGCGACGGGAGGGGACGTGTTGCCCGCGCCACCGGTCGAGAAAGGCCGAAAGCGGCGGCGGCATCAGGTAGTCCATCGTACCGAGACGGCCGCTCCAAGCGGCCCGCCCCGCCCCCAAGAAATCGCGCCCAAAACCGGCGCCGGCAGGGTGCTGAAGCTCTACCCTGTCTGGTGGTGGCGCAGTCTGGGGATTCTGACCTACTTTCATTAGTTGCCGTCGCCGGTATGCCGGTGTCGGTTGATGTCGCCGCCGCCACCCTTTCCATCACTCCCCAGGAGGTGATGGCCCAGGCCCGGGAGTTGGTGGCCGCCGGGCGCTTGAGCGAATCGGCCGCCGGCTACCGGCTGGAAGGGTCTCCCCCTGAGGTCTCCCCCGCCACCGCCGCCTATCTCGCCGGCCACCTGGCCGACGCCCTTTCCGCCGATGGCGGCGAGGCCCGACATGTGGGCCGGCTCCTCTACCAGGCGGGCCGCTACGCCAACGGCTGGAAAGTCCTCTCGGGGGTGGCTCTCGACTCCGACACCCGCTTGGCCGACTCCGAGCGAGTGGAACTTCTTGAAGCTGCTCTGTCCTGCCTGGCCGAGGCCAGGCTGGATGGCGGCGCCGTTGAAGGACAGGTGCGGTTGCAGCTGGCTCGGCTGTACCGGAGCCGTGGTCAAACCTCCGATGCCCACGGCATGCTCGATCAGGCAATCCCCCGCTTGGAGGGAGACGACCTCATCCAGGCGCTGGGGTTCATGGCGTCGGTGGAGGACGATGCCCAACATCCTCAGGCCGCCGAGCGCTGGGTGGCCCTGGCGGAGTTGGCGGCAGCCGCGGCCGGGTCGCGGGCCAGGTTGGCCTCGTTGCTCACCTTCCACGGCCGGGAACTGTCTCGCCTTGGATTCGCCCAGGAGGCCGAAGCAACCGTAGCCAAAGGTGTCGCCCTCCTCGAGCAGCACGGCTCCCCCCCGCAAAAGTTCTACGGCCATCTCAACCAAGCCTGGGTGGATCTCGACCAGGGTCAGATGAAGCGGGCCGAGATGGGTTTCTCCCGCCTCAAAGACGAAGCGGCGGCCCTGGAAGGTGAAGCATCCCAGGCCACCCAGGAAGCCTATTGGGCTCGGGCCCTCTTCGGGGTGGGCAACCCGGAAGCTGCCGAGCAAGCGGTGGAGCGGGCCACCGCCACCGCCTCCCGGGTAGGAGCGACGGCGGCGGTCTTCATCGCCCATCTGGCGGAGGCCGAAGGGGGAATCCTCTTCGAGAAGTGGGAGCGGGCGCTCGACGGCGCCAACGACGCCCTCGACGTCGCCATCCAAGCCATGCCTTCCTGGGAGAACGTCTGCCGTTATTTGCGAGCTCGCGCCCTCCTCGGCCTAGGACAACGTGAAGAGGCCCTCGGCGAGGCACAGGCCGCGCTGGCCGCCACCCCAGCCGGAAGCAACGGGCTTCGCTGGCGCCTTCGGATCGAAGAGCTATTGCTCGAGTTGGGATCCGAATGGGAGCAAAGACGAGCTGAAGATCTGACCGACCTTCTCTTGCAGAGCCGGTGGCTGGGGGCGGCAGTGGAGCTGATGACTGCCCGCGCTCGGAAGGAGAACGATTCCGACTTGGCCGCTGAGGCCGCCGCCCTGGCCACCCAGATCGGCAACCCGATTCAAGCCGCCAAGGCCATCGACGCCGGCAAGCTGTGGGCCGATCCCATCGGCGCCCCGGTGGCGGCAGCCATCCGTACCCTGCTCCCCCGCCTCCCCGACAGCTGGCGCCCGGATTTCCTCGACAGCCCCGAAGCCCAAGCCGCCCTCACCGCCGAGGTGGAGGTGGGAGAAGAGGAGGCGGCCCTCCTCCGGGAACGGATCGATGAAGCCATGGCGGCTGCCGGTCTCGCCGGCGACACCATTCTCAGCCCGGCCCAGCGGCGCGCGGCGGGTCTGGTCAGAAGACGTCCGGTCCGCCGCCGTCGAGGACCTCTCCAACTGGTAGGTGCGGCGGCGGCGATCATCGCCGTAGCGGTGGTCGCCTCGGTGGCGGTAGTCAATCTCACCACCCCGCCCACCACCACCATCGCCGTAACTACCACCGCTTCCACCACGACCACAACCCTGATCGAGGACAACCTCGTGGCCGCGCCCGACGTCGGATTGACCGGCAACTCCATGTACCGAGGTGACCCGGGCCGCAGTGGGGTAACCAGCGGTGGCTTCCAGGAGTTGACCGGGATCTACTGGCGGCCGCTCGCCCCCGGCGGCACCATCGTGCGACCCCCGGTGGCCCGCGGCGCTTACCTCTTCGTCCCCACCGAAGAGAACCTGGTCCACGTCATTCAGCAGCGAAACGGAAGCATCGACCGCCAGATCGAAATCGAACCGATCTCGTCACTCCTCGCCGTCGGCCAGCCAAGCACTGAATCCGACCCGATCCTCGTCTACGTCGATGAATCCGGTGCCATCCACGGTCACAGCGCCTCCTCCGGTACCCGATTGTGGAGTGCCGTGGTGGGTGAGGTGGAGACCGCCCCCCTTATCGCCGGCGACAATGTGTATGTGGCCTCGAGCACCGGTTTCCTCTACGGCTTTAGCCTCTCCGGTGGTCAACAGCTTTGGCAATATCCGCTCGAAGAGCCAGCTTCCGCCTTCACGACCAGCCCCGCCTTCGCCGACGGTGTGATCTACGCCACCTCCCGCGACGGAACCGTTCATGCCGTCGACGCCGCCTCGGGCACTTTTAAGTGTGAGCCCGTCGACACCAGGTTCGGCATCAATGAACACCCGATTATCGCGTCTGGTGTGATCTTCATCGGCTTGGATGGCGGCAGCGTTCGCACCTATGCCACCGGCGGGTGCTGGTCACCTGCCGTCGGTTACTCGACGGACTACCCCATTTCCCTGGCCGATGGCGCCGTCGTCACCCCCGACGCCTTCTACTACGTCGAGGATCGCATCCTCTTCGGAGTCTCGATGGCGCCCGACGGCTGGGTGGGGGGTGGTTTCCCGCAGGTCTGGGGCGAAGGCTTCACGGACGACACCCTGATTAGTGCTCCTCCCGTCCTCGCCGACGGCCTCATTTACCTCGGTACTAACGGAGGCACCGTCTGGGCCATCGACGTCGCCACTGGAGAGGAGAAGTGGCACTTCAACGCCGGGGCTTCCCTCCGCCATGAGCTGGTGGTGGTGGAGGGGGCGGTCTTCGCAACCACCTCCACGGGCCAGATCATCGCCATCGCCGGGGAATAGTAGAGGCAGCCTTTCACCAGAATGACCTCGCAGTACGGGGCCAGCGTGAAGTGGCACCGTCACTAGTCTCCCCAGGTGAGTCGGGCTACCAATAGGCGGAGGTGATGACCGCCGCTTGGTATCTGTTGCAGGAAGGGAGCGGCCGGCCTGGCGTGCGATCCACGGTGAGCCTCATCATCGACGGCAGCCACAGGATCGTCGTCGATCCCGGCATGGCGCCTTCTCAGGCTGCAATCATCGAACCGCTAGCTGGCTTCGACCTCCGTCCGGGCGACATCACCGATGTCGTCATCAGCCACCATCATCCCGACCACACCATCAACGTAGGGCTCTTTCCTGACGCCCGGGTCCACGACCACTGGGCGATCTACCACCACGACTCCTGGGACAGCCGCCCCGCCGAGGGTTTCC
>DATEDX010000217.1:0-6449 GCA_035281425.1 Acidimicrobiia bacterium | reverse complement strand
GGTCTTCTGTTTCGTAGTGCGCACCGGCTACCGCCGGCAGGGTCTAGCCGCCCGGCTTCTGGAGGGAGTGATCGAGTATGGGCGGCGGCGAGGAGCTCCGGCCCTCGAGTCCTATCCCATCGACCCGCAAGGCAAGCGGGTGAGCACCTCTTTTGCCTATGTGGGGACGGTGAGCATGTTCGAACGGGCGGGATTCCAAAAGATCGTATTGACCGCTTCGCAGAGCGCCGGGCTTCCCCGCTGGCTGATGCGCCTCAACCTCCAACCGAATCTCAAACCGACGAAGCCGAACAGTCCGACGTCTGGTCCATCGACTTAAGAACACACGTTCTCCTACCCTGGAGAGGTGACCGACATAGCCTTCCAGGGTTCGCTGTTCTCGCACACATCCGACGCCTCCGGCTTTGACGATGCCTTCGCGACCATGGAGCGAATCGACCTCGGCCAAGGAGCCTGGATCGACCGCCAAGCTGGTTGGGCATCCCAACCCGACCAGCTTTTCGTCAGCGCCCTCGAAGCCCTCGAGTGGAAAGAGGGAGTAGAGCGGATCCGAGGCAGCGAGGTTCCCCGACCGCGGCTGGTGGCTTCCTTCGGGAGCGGTGAGTTACCACCGGGTCTGGGGATCATCGCCCAGATGTCGGAGGCCTTGAGCCGTCGTTATGACCAGAAGCTCGAGCGGATCACCTGCAACCTCTACCGGGATGGAAGGGACAGCGTCGCCTGGCATGGCGATCGAATCGCCCGCGATCTTCCCGAGGCGACCGTGGCCATTCTCTCCCTCGGCGAACCTCGGCCGTTCCGGGTCCGACCCAAGGGCGGGGGACGGAGCATCGGCTGGCCGGCGGGAAGAGGGGATCTCATCGTCATGGGCGGCTCCTGCCAGCGGACCCACGATCACAGTATTCCCAAGGTGGCGGTAGCCGGACCCCGGATCGCGGTCATGTTCCGCCACTTTTACGACTGATCGGCGAGACGCGAGACGTGAGACGTGAGACGTGAGACGCGAGACGTGAGCCCCTCCCCTCCTTCGGGGCAGTCCCCCCTGGCGGGCCTCCTGGCTGAGAAGCGAGCCCTGGGGTTAGTCGAAGCCGGTACCGGGTATGTGAGGGGGCGATGACCAACCGCCCCTCTCTGCCATCCGAGCGCAACCAGTCGTTGTGGATGGCGAATACGACCTTCCCGGAATACCCCACCCTGGACCGAGACATTGAAGCCGACGTCGTAGTCGTCGGATCGGGGATCACCGGGTTGACCACTGCTCGTCTGCTTGGTGATAGGGGCCTGCGAGTGGTCGTCCTTGAGGCGAGGAGGGTATGTGAAGGCGTGACCGGGTTCACCACTGCCAAGGTCACTGCCCTCCACTCAACCATCTACAGCCGGTTGTCACAGATCTGGGGTGAGGAGGTCGCCGCCATCTATGCCGACGCCAACCAGGCTGGGATTGGGAAGATCAAGGAGATTGTGGCGGGCGATGAGATCGACTGCGATCTGGCCGAGGCGGCCGCGGTGACCTACGCCGAATCAGCAGACAATCTCGCCGCTATTGAGGCGGAGGTGGAAGCGGCCACCAAGGCGGGTCTGGATGCCTATTTCACCACCGACACCGATCTCCCTTTCGAGATTGCCGGGGCGGTGAAAGTGGACCGCCAAGCTCGTTTCCATCCCCGTCGCTACTGCCGGGGACTGGCCGAGACCATAACTCGGGAGGGAGGGCTCATCTTCGAAGCCAGTCCGGGCCTTGAGGTCCAAGGCTCTACCGTTGCGACCCCGCTGGCTCGGGCTCGGGGGCAAACGGTGGTCGTCGCCACCCAGATTCCGTTCCTCCTTCGCGGCGGGCACTTCGCCCGCACGAGGCCCTCCCGTTCATATGCCCTTGCCCTTCGTGGCACCCACTCGGTCGAAGATATGCATATCAGCGTGGATGAACCCACGAGATCGGTTCGGTCAACCGGGGATGGCTACTTGATCGTGGGGGGTGAAGGTCATCCGGTGGGAACGGATGACAACACGGCCGGGCGTTATCGCGCTCTGGAGGACTGGGGGCGGGAGCGTTTCCCCGGCGCCGAGGTCGAGTTCCGTTGGTCGGCCCAGGACTACTTGAGCGCCGACCGCTTGCCGTTTGTCGGCAGGATCTCAAAAGGATCCGAAAGGGTTCTGGTGGCCACCGGGTTCGCCAAGTGGGGAATGACCAACGCTACTGCCGCCGCCATGATCATCGCCGATCACATCACCGGACAACCCAATCCTTGGGCCGAAACCTTCGATGCCAGCCGCCTGGCCCTGGCCGAAGGCGGTGTCGACACGTTGAAGGCCAATCTTCAGGTCGCTCAACACTTTGTCGGGGATCGCATAAAGAGCTTTGCTCAAAAGTCGCTGGACGACCTGGTCCCTGGCCAAGGCGATGTAGTCATGCTCAACGGGAAGATGGTGGCCGGGTACCGGGACGAAGCCGGCGAACTACACACCGTGTCAGCGAGATGCACCCATCTCGGCTGCCAGGTGACCTTCAACCGTGCCGAGCGATCCTGGGATTGCCCATGCCATGGATCCCGTTTTGACATCGACGGTCGAGTCCTACAGGGACCGGCCGTCAACGACCTCGATCGAAAGGGGTGACGGCCCTGCCGGCCGGGGCCTCAAGTTATGCCAAAGCGGAAATACGTCGTTAACGAGGCAGGCGTCGCCAAAGCTCGTCGTTTGATCGAGTCTCGCCAGTACCTGCTTAACAGCGACTGGGGAGCGGCCCAGCCCAAGGCGGACGATGAAAACTCATTCCTGAGCAACCACTCCTGGGAGGAGTACGCCGAATGGCACTTGGGTTTGACGGAGGGGGCCACCGAGGAAACCAAAGCTCGCTACGCCTTCGTGTACGGAGACTTCCGTCGCGTTCACCGCACTGGCCTCATCGCCTGCGTGTACAGGGCATCGGAGTGGCGACACAAAGCGGTGGAGTTGGCCGCCCATGATCTGCTTCAACTGCTCGACGCAGCCGCCGGGATAGCTCAGTCAGACTGATCTGCCGTCGCCCGCCCGCGATTGACACTCTTAGGACGGGGTCGGGAAACGGCCCCTTTGGGTCCTAAGAACGCGGGTCGGATGCGACCACGGGTTTGACCCCCGACGGCTAGCCCAGCACTACCTCGACGTAATGGGTCTGGCCATCATCGACCAGACCGACCCGGCCTCCCGAGGGCTGCCCGGCGCCGTCGAGGCTCAATTCTGCGACTCCGCGATTCGCCCCATGCGGATTACTCACCCTGATCTCGTATGTCGCCGAGTGGTAACGGAAGGTGATCTCGAAGCCTCGCCAGGCGCGGGGAATACAAGGATCGATAAGGAGCTCAGCCCCCCGCAGCCGGAAGCCGAGGATCCACTCCACCCCGGCCCGATACATCCACCCGGCCGAACCGGTGTACCAGGTCCACCCACCCCTGCCCACGTGGGGCGCCTCGGAGTAAACGTCGGCGGCCGCCACATAGGGTTCGACCCGGTAACGGTGGATCCCCGCCCTGGTGCTGGCATGGTTGATGGGGTTGAGCAAGGCGAACAACTCGCCGGCCCGATCACCGTCACCGAGGGTGGCGAAAGCGATGACACACCAGATGGCGGCGTGGGTGTACTGCCCACCGTTCTCCCGCACCCCCGGCAGGTAGCCCTTGATGTAGCCGGGATCCACCTCCCAATTGTCGAATGGTGGGGTGAAGAGCAGGACCAGGCCGTCGCCATGGTGAACCAGGTACTCCTCGACCGAGGCCATCGCTCGTTGCGCCCGTTCCTCCTGCGCCCCACCATGCATCACCGACCAGGATTGGGCGATGGAATCGATCCGGCACTCGGGGTTGGCTGAGGAACCGAGCGGGGTGCCGTCGTCGAAGTAGGCCCGCCGGTACCAGTCGCCATCCCAGGCTTCCGCCTCCAGGCCCTGGCGGAGATCTGCGGCCGCTTGCTGCCAGTTCAGCGCCAACTTTCTCTTCCCTTGTCGCTCGGCGATGCCGGCGAACAGCTTCAGGTTCGCTTCCAGGAACCACCCCAGCCAAACGCTCTCCCCTCTTCCCTCCTTGCCCACCCGATTGAACCCGTCGTTCCAATCACCGCTGCCGATCAGGGGCAATCCGCGATTTCCCAGGCGGGAGAGGGCTCGGTCGAGAGCCCGGCGGCAGTGTTCAAAAATCGTGCCGGCCTCGGTCGTGACCTCGGGTGCGATATAGGCCTCGTCCTGATCAGGTTCGAGCTTGGGACCACGCAGGAACGGCACCTCGACCGCCAAGAGATCATCGTCTCCGGTCACCTCGACGTAGTGGGCCACGGCGTAGGGAAGCCAGAGATAGTCGTCCGAGATGCGGGTTCGTACGCCTTTGCCGGAGGGTTCATGCCACCAGTGGAGGACATCGCCGTCTTCAAACTGATGGGCCGCCGCTCGCAGAAGATGCTCACGGCTCACCTCCCGCATCGGCACTACCAGCGCCATGACATCCTGGAGTTGATCCCGAAAGCCGTACGCCCCGCCGGACTGGTAAAAAGCAGAACGGGCCAGAACCCGGCAGGCCATGGTCTGATAGAGAAGCCAGTGGTTGATCATCAAGTCGAAGGCTCGCTCCGGGGTCTTGACTCGCACCGTTCCCAACACATCGCCCCAGCGTGTCGCCACCTCGGCACGGATTTCGTCACCGTCGGTCCGGCGATAACGCTCGATCAGGGCGCGGGCCGCGGCCTGGTCTTCGCCTTGTCCCAGGAGGAGGCGTACCTCGATCTCCTCGTTGGGACCCAGCTCTATCCGCCGTTGGATGGCAGCGCAGGGATCGAAACCCACCCCTACCCGACCCGACAGTCTGCGGGTGGAACGCAATCCGGCAGGCCGGTCGACGCTCCCATGCCGCCCCAAGAACTCGCTTCGGTCGGCAGAAAAAGAATCGACGTCGGCACCCAGATCGGCGAACGCCACTCGGTTCCCGAAATCGTCATTCCAGGGGTTGCGAGCGAAAACCGCGCCAGTGGCCTCGTCGCGTTCGGTGACGATCTGCGTCACCGGGACCAGCCTGGTGGTCCCCAGCACCCACTCGAGATAGCCGGTCACCGAAATCCGACGCCGGCGGCCGCTCTCGTTCCGGAGGCGGAGGCGAGAGATCTTGATCGGATCGTCAAGGGGCACCGTCTGATGAAGCGAGAGGGCTAGCCCCCGCCCCCTGACTTCGAACTCGGAAAAGCCGGGGCCATGACGGCCCACGTAGTACGACTCCGGATCGCGAATGGGCAAGGCCGTGGGACACCAGACGTCGCCGGTTTCTTCGTCTCTTACATAGATGACTTCTCCGGGAGGATCACTGACCGGATCGTTTGACCAAGGGGTGAGCTGGTTCTCCCGGCTGTTCTCCGACCAGGTGAACCCCGAACCCGAGGCCGAAACGCAGAACCCGAACCGTTTGTTGGCAACCACATTGACCCAGGGAGCGGGAGTCCACTGACCCTCCCCCAACACGACTGTGTACTGAGTGCCCTCGGCCGCGAATCCTCCCAGGCCGTTGGGGAACTCGAGCTCGAGGCGGGGAGGAGGAGCTCCCAACGTATCGATGGTCATGGGCCGCCAGTGTTGACCGGGGGCACGAGGGGAGGAGGGGCGGCGGGCAAGTTGGTCGGCCAAGGTGCCGTGATGGCTCAGCAATATCGCCCGAGCCGAAGCCTGCAGGGTCGCTCGGTCTTCGGGCGAGAGCAGTGAGCCGCTGACTACAAATATCCCACCGTCGGCGGCAGGGCCGACCTGGCGACCCCGCTCCCGGATCAGCTCTTGAATGGCGTCATGGAGATCCTGCGAGTAAGAACCGGGCTTCTCGTTGATCACCACCAGATCGACAGGAAGGTTCTTCATCCGCCAGTACTCCTGGGCACGAAGGAGATCGCGGACCAGGCCACGCTCTTCGGGCCGGTCAATCCTCACCAGGATCAACGGAAGGTCCCCGGAGATGCCATGGCGCCAAAGTCCCTCACGACCGAGAGGAGCCGGATTGCGTCCCCCCGGGGAGAGCGCCGGATCGAAATAGATGAGGCTGCTAGCGAGCTGCTGGAAGATTTGAGCCTGCTCGGGGTCGACTCGGAGATGATTGAGCCGAACCTGAGCCTGGCTCCAGGCGAGGGTCAGGCTCCTGTCGAACGAGGACGGATCGGAGTACTTGTCGATTAGGTCGAGGGCTAGCGAGCGTGAGCCGGCCATAACGGTGGTGAAATCGAGATGGGCGGTCGCTCCCGGCGCCAGCCGTATCTTTCGCCGCAGGCTAAAGATCGGATCGAGAACCCGACCCACGGTGTTGGCGAGGGGGCGGTCGATGGCCGCGGCCCGATGCACTGGGTTACCGCGGCCGAGGAACCGGGCCCGGTCGGTTTCCCACTGAGCTCCTCCCACCACCTCACCGCTCACGGTGAGGACATGGCCGGCGAAGACCGGATCTTCGTCCGAG
>DATEDX010000216.1:0-8976 GCA_035281425.1 Acidimicrobiia bacterium | reverse complement strand
GCCACCTCCGCCTGGATCTCTGCTGGTAATGACTCGTATACGGGTACGAGCCCTGCGTTCCAGTCGGCGCCACCCGTGACCAGGGCGGCTTCACCCCCTACCACCAGGTCGTGAGGAACGAATGCCGGGACTTCGTCGCTCAGATCCACCCGCTCCCAATCGATTCCGTCCGTGGAAGACCACGCCGCCGGGACTTGGTAGCGAGGTTCGGCATCGGAGGCCGGCATTCCCTCGGTGTAGGTGCCGACAGCGATCAGCCGGTCGAGAAAGACGCCGAGGTCGACGATCTGGATTTCTCCTCCGATCCCGTGAATGGTTCCGATCCGGTTCCATTGGGTGCCGTCGTCGGAGACCATGACCGAGGCCGAGCCGCTCACCCCGGAGGGGTTGCCGATGGCTACGTAACGATCGTCGAAGGAAGTGGGAGGTGTAACCCACTCGAAGCGATCCAGGCCTTCGACTTCGGTCCAGGTGAACTCTCCCGGCAGTTCGGTTGCCTGCAAGGCGACTTCACTCGGCGCGCTGGTGGTCACGGGCGCCGGTTCGGGTAGGGCAGCCGTGGGGGCCAAGTCGGCGGCGGAGTCCGAATCAGCTCCGATCAGCTGAGCCCCCACCACCAATAGGGCCAACACCAGACCGATAGGAAGCCAGGAGCGCCAGGAGGGGGAGGGGGGAGCAGCGATGTCGGCCGGCGGCGCCTTGGGAGTCACGCTGATTTCGGGAATCTCGATGTCGAGTGTGTCCCGTCTCATCCGGGTGTCGCCGGGTCTTCACCCTTCATGCGCTTCTTCCCGTCTTCCGTCTCCCGTCTCAATATTTCGCCAACTCTTGAGCATGGGTGATGATGCCCTCCGGGTTGGGATAGAGAGCTTCTTCCAATTCAGAGGCGTAGGGGAAGGTCGGAACGTCACCCGTGGCGTAGCGGCGGACGGGGGCATCGAGCCACTCAAACGCCTTGTCCGCCACCTGGGCGGCAAGTTCGGCGCCATAGCCTGCGAACTCGTTGTCCTCATGGACGATCAGCACCCGGCTGGTCTTCTTCACCGAGGCTTCGATGGTCGGCCAGTCGAGGGGTTTCAGGGTACGGAGATCAATGACTTCGGGTGAGACACCCAACTCTTGGAGCGGCCCTACCGCCTCCATGGTGAAGTAGGCCATGGCCCCGTAGGTGAGGATGGTGAGATCGGTGCCGGCATGGCGGATGGAGGCTTTGCCCAGGGGGACCCGCCACTCACCTTCCGGATAAGGACCCTTAGCTAGCCGGTAGAGCTTCTTGGGCTCGATGAAGAGCACCGGGTCCGGATCTGCAACTGCTTCGAACAACAATCCTTTGACGTCGGCCGGAGTGGAAGGGATCACCACCTTGAGGCCCGGTATGTGGGTGTAGAGGGCTTCGATGGACTGGGAGTGGTAGAGGGCTCCATGGATGCCCCCGCCATAGGGCACCCGGATGACAACCGGGCAGTTCCATTCACCATTCGACCGGTAGTGGACCCGGGCCGCCTCGGAGACGATCTGGTCGAAGGCCGGGTGGATGTAGTCGGCGAACTGGATCTCGGCCAGGGGCACCTTGCCGGTGGCGGCCATTCCCACCGCTAGCCCGGCAATTAAAGATTCGGCGATAGGGGTGTTGAAGATCCGCCCCGAACCGAAGGCGTCGCTGATGCCTTCGGTCGCTTTGAAGACTCCGCCCTTCTTGCCCGCCACGTCTTCGCCGAACACCACCGTCTCCGGGTGGAGAGCCATCACCTCGTGGATCGCCCGGTTAACGGCGGTGATGATGTTGACCGTTTCCCCTTCCGGTTCGGGTTCGGGTTCCAGGACCGGTTCCGTGGGTTCGATCACCTTGGCGTAGACGTGGGAGTGGGGATCGTTGGGAGGCGGGGCTCCCTCCGCCGACTCGACCGCCTCCGCCACCAGGGCGGCGACCTGCTGATCGATGGCTCTCTCCTCCGATTCGGAGAGCAGCCGCTCTTCAATCAGGTACTGCTTGAGGGTGATCACCGGATCCTGCCGGCGCCACTCCTCTACTTCCTCGCGGCTGCGGTAGAGGCGGTCGTCGTCGTCGGAAGTGTGGGCGTAGTAGCGGTAGGTCTCGGCTTCGATCAGGGCCGAGCCCTGACCGTGGCGGGCCCGATCAACCGCCTCTTTGACCGTGCGGTAGACCACCAGGGGATCGTTGCCGTCGACCAGGTATCCCGTCATCCCGTAGCCCTCGGCGCGCTTGCAGATCGAGCCGGCTACTTCCTCGTGAGTAGGCACCGAAATGGCGTAGTGGTTGTTCTCAATGATGAAGACCAAGGGAAGTCGGTGAATCCCGGCGAAGTTCATCGCCTCGTGCCAGTCGCCCTCAGACGTGGAACCTTCCCCGCCGTACACCACCACCACTCCCGGATCGCCGTCGAGTTGC
Organism: Acidimicrobiia bacterium; assembly: GCA_035281425.1. GTDB lineage: Bacteria > Actinomycetota > Acidimicrobiia > Spongiisociales > ZC4RG35 > JAICND01. The sequence goes on along the minus strand of DATEDX010000216.1, from coordinate 6,566 downwards.
AGCGCCCGGGCGATACCGGCGGCGTGGGGATATTGGGTGCCGATGCAGGAGGACTGGGTGAAGATGCGGCGTGCCTTGTCCGACCAGTGGTTGGGTAACTGACGCCCCCCCGAGAATGGATCTTCCCCCCGGGCGAAAACTGCCAGGAAGACGTCCCGGAGGGGAATTCCCCAGGCTAGGGCCACCCCCATGTCGCGGTAGTAAGGAAGGAGCCAATCGTGACGGTGGTCGAGGGCGAAGACTGAGGCCACCTGCACCGCTTCGTGCCCCGAGGACCCGACGACGAAGGGCACCCGGCCTTGGCGGTTGAGGGCGAACATCCGGTCGTCGACCCGGCGGGTGAGAAGCATGAGCCGGTACATGTCAATCACCTGGTCATCGGCCAGGCCCAGGTCCCGATGATGAACCGCCCTCCGCATCCACTCCATCAGGACGTCAACTCCATGTCGAACCAAACCTCCCTGTAAAACAACTGAGTCCCGCTGGTGCGGGACTCGAAGGCGAACGACCTCTGGCCGAAGCGAAGAAGGAGAAGTACCGCCCAGGGATCGATATTGGAGATCGTCAGGACAGGGTCCCTTCCTTGCTCCCGTTTGAGTCTAACTGTGGGATGTGTTGATTGCCCTGGCGACTTAGGATGAACGGATGATCAAGTCGGCCTACCTGCGGGTGTATCTACCCGAGGAACGGGTGCCGTTCTGCGATGAACACGCCGACGGTCCCGACCGTCCCACCCGCCGGTGGGAGCCCTACGGGTTCGTGGGGGAGTCGATGATCGAAGACGCCTGGATGACCGAGTGGCGGGGCCGAAGGTTCGTCTGCCCCCGCCGCCCCCAGCTTCGGATCCTGGAAGGTGTCCTGGCCCTGCATCAAGCGCTCGAAGTGTCGGGGCGGGCGGTGTTGATACCGGAAGCGGTGGCACGGCAAGCAGTCACCGAGCTGCGATCGTTGCAGCGCCGCGAGCCTGGAATTCGCTCCCACATCCTTACCTCCGCCTGGCACGTGCCCATCCGCTGGTTCGTCCCTTTCGCTCCCGAGGAACGGCTCTTCGACAACTCGGGGAGCCGTCCCGACCTTCGCTATCGAACCGGCCTTTCCGACGGGGTCGACCGCCTGGAACGGGCGCTGGCCATCCTCACCGAGGTGGAGATGCCGGCCGGGATCCTGGCCGAGTTGAGCGACTTCGGCTCCTGGCTGTCCGGTTTCCCGGTGGACTCGATGATCGAACTCGACTACGGACGGGTGGCCGACCTCTTCCCTGAGGCCGACCTTGCCCTCGACGAGTCAGTTCGGGAGGTTTGGGAATCCCTGGCGGCCTTGAAGGACGGCGATTGGACCACGGCCGGTGAGCGATACGGCGAACTCATGAGCCGCTGGGCGCCGGCTTTTGCGATCACCTACAGCAATTAGCTTTCAGCTATCAGTCATCAGCTTTCGGCCAGAGCCGACCGAACGCCGATGGGCCTCCAACAGCTGACGCATCCTCCTCTGCTTGGCCTGATGCGCCTTTACTAAACCCAGGCCGCGGTCTTTTGGGGTCTCCTGGCGTCTCCGTGGGTGTTGGCGGTGGAGGCCATGGGATCCGACTAAGTAGCAGCGAAGAGAACGAGGTGCCCAAACGGTCAATCGGATCGTGACCTCGACTATCGCCGTTGACCCCGTTTCGGATTCTTTGGCGGCCCAGCCCCGCCCCCAGCCATGTTTGGCGTGTTGGCCCCGGATACGAGGCTGGTACACCGAAGAAGGTTGAGAGCGAGGCCCAGCCGCCAAAGAATCAGCTCGGCGCCCGATCGACCGTCTGCAACTGTCTTCTCTCTTCGTTGACCACCCACGGAACTGACAGGAGGCCCGTCAACCCGCATGGCAATAGTCCCCCCCTTCAGGCCCTCCCCCCCGACGTCGGGCCAAAGGGCCGCCTGGGAGGAGAAGAGCGGCTTCCTCCGCCAGGAGCGAAGCGACCCCTTCCTCCCCCACGAGCGAAGTCCTGACAGCTGCTGGCTGACTGCTGACAGCTGATAGCCTCGATCGGATGGCGCCCGACCCCAGAGACTTCCTCCAGATCGAGTCGTTGCTCTCCGAGGAGGAGAAGCTCCTCCAGAGCACCGTGCGGCGGTTCGTGGAGGAGCGCATCCTTCCTGACGTTGCCGGGTGGTGGGAAGAAGGCACCTTCCCCAAGGAGCTGGCCAAGGAGATGGGAGCGCTCGGTCTGCTGGGCATGCACCTCGAGGGCTACGGGTGTGCCGGGACCAGCGCCACCGCCTACGGCCTAGCTTGTATCGAGCTGGAAGCCGGCGACTCGGGGACCCGCAGCTTTGTTTCAGTGCAGGGATCGCTAGCCATGTACCCGATCTGGAAGTTCGGGTCCGAGGAGCAGAAGCAGACTTGGCTGCCAGGCATGGCCCAGGGGGAACTCATTGGCTGTTTCGGCCTCACCGAACCGGATTCCGGATCGGATCCGGCGTCGATGCGGACCCGGGCCCGACGAGATGGGGGTGACTGGGTGATCGAGGGGACCAAGATGTGGATTACCAACGGCAACGTTGCCGACCTCGCCATCATCTGGGCCCGCACCGATGAGGGGATCAGGGGTTTCATCGTCCCCACCGACCTCCCCGGTTTCACCGCCAACCTGGTCCACCGCAAAGCGTCCCTGCGGGCGTCGATCACCTCGGAATTGGTGTTGGACCAGGTGCGGGTGCCGGATGACTTCGTCCTCCCCGGAGTGCACTCGATGCGAGGTCCCCTGTCCTGTCTCAACGAGGCCCGATTTGGGATCTTGTTCGGGGTGATGGGAGCCGCGCGGGCTTGTTACGAAGCCGCTCTTGACTATTCCCTTACCCGCCGGCAGTTCGGCTCGCCCATCGCCGCTTTTCAACTCACCCAGCAGAAACTGGTGGAGATGATGGTGGGGGTCAACCGGGGAACTCTGCTCGCCCTCCACCTGGGACGACTCAAAGACGAAGGGCGGCTCCCTCCGGAACTGGTCAGCTTCGGGAAGTTCGACAACGTCCGCCAGGCTCTCGACATTGCCCGTCTGGCCCGTTCGGTACTCGGGGCCAACGGGATCACCCTGGAATACCCGGTCTTCCGCCATATGGCCAACCTGGAAACCGTCTACACCTACGAGGGGACCAACGAGATCCACAGTCTGATCCTCGGTCAAGCCCTCACCGGCATCGCGGCTTTCCGGGCTGGCGAGGGATGAACGGTCCCGCGGTTCGGTTCCTGGGGCTCACCAAACGGTTTGGATCCAAAGTAGCGGTAGACGGCGTCTCCGCCGACATCCCCGCCGGTTCCTTCTATGGGATCTGCGGCCCCAACGGCGCAGGCAAGACCACCCTCTTGCGTATGACCTGTGGCCTGCTGCGCCCGGATGGAGGCACGGTGGAGGTAGCAGGACACGATGTGTGGACCGACCCGGCAGAGGCCAAACGGCGATTGGGCATGGTTCCCGACAGCCCCGCCATGTTTACCCGGCTCACCGGTAAGGAGTTGGTCGAGTTCACGGGGCTCCTGCGGGGCATGGACGCGGCAGTGGTGGCCGACCGGTCCGCCAATCTGCTGCGGCTACTCGATCTCGACGAGGTCGCTCACGTTTTGGTGGCCGATTACAGCTTGGGCATGACCAAGAAGGTCGCCATCGCCTGCGCCCTGCTCCACAACCCACGGGTCGTCTTCCTGGACGAGCCTTTTGCGGGAATCGACCCGGTGGCGAGGCAGGTGCTGGAGCGGACGCTGAGCCGCTTCACCAGCGCCGGCGGCACTGTCGTCTTCTCCGACCACACTATGGATGTCGTTGAGCGTCTTTGTGATCGCCTGCTCATCATCGATCAGGGGCGGGTGCTGGTCGAGGGAGCCACCAATACGATCACCTCCGGTCGTCGCCTCCAGGACGTCTTTGTTGAGCTGGTGGGAGGTGGCGATACCGAAGGAGTGGACCTAACTTGGCTTGGCTCTTCCTCCGACTGAAGCTGCGTCTGATCCGCAACCGCTTGCGGCGGGCCGGCCCGGTGGCCACCGTGGGTTTCATCGGAATCTGGCTGGGGGCGCTTGTCGTCGGTCTGGCCTTGGGGACTTTGGGGGCGGTCCTCACCCGGGTGGGGGAGGTGGCGGGTGCGGCATTGGCTCTGGCCATGGCCGGTGCAGCCTGGGTGGCGGGCCCGGTGGTGGCGGCAGCTCTGGACGAGACCATCGAGCCCCGGCGCTTGGAGCTGTTGCCGATTTCGCCGGGACAGATGGTGGGGGGCATCCTTACCGCCTCGCTGGTGGGACCAGGAAGTCTGGCCACGGCTCTCCTCGCCGTCGGGATCGTCATCGGTGCCCGTCCCCGCTCCATCGCCCTCGCTCCCATCGTTGTTCTCGCCGTCACATTCCTGTTGTGGTGCTTGGCCGCCGCCCGTTGGGTGACCACCCTCCTCACCGACCTGCTCTCCACCCGGCGGGGAAGGGACCTGGCAGTGCTGGCCGCGACCGGCGGCATCGTTGGCGTAGCCACATTTCTTCAGCTGGGGGTGGCGGCGGCGGGCGACATAACCGGTGCGCTGACCAGGTTGGGCGCCTGGGCCGAGTGGACACCGCCCGGGGCGCTGGGATCGGGCATCGTCCTCTTCGCTCGGGGCGAGTGGCTGGCGGGGGTGGGGCGAGGGATCTATGGAGCGGCCGCCCTAGCCCTGGTGATGTGGGGCTGGCAGCGGAGCCTGGCCCGGCTGGCGACCCGTAGTCCCGGAGCAACCGGTCAGGGTCGTGCGGGCAGCACGGGAGGATCGATCGTTCCGCAACTGCTACGCACTTTCCCGTCGCCGGTGGCGGCCATGGTGGGAAAGGAGTTTCGGGTGTTGCGGCGCGATCCTCGTTTCCGTTCACAGGCGCTCGGCTTGGCGGTGGCGTTAGCCGCGCTGGGATTTGGGATCGGGCGGCTGGTGCTAGGCACTGAATATGCACCGTTTTTGGTGGTGATCCTGGCTTGGATGGCCGCCACCGTCACCGGCTTCAACCAGTTCGGAATGGACGACCGCTCCTTCTGGGCATACTTGGTGAACGGGGTGGATCTGCGTCGGGTGCTGGAAGGGAAGAACCTGACCGTTGCCATCCTCGCCTTTCCGGCCATGGTCGTCTTGGCGGTGACCGCCGGGCTGTTGGTCGGCGACCTCCGCCACGTTCCTGCCGCCATCTTCACGGCCTGGTCGGTATTGGCCATCTGGTTGGCGGTCGGCAACATCGTCTCCGTGCTTGGTGCCTATCCCCTCCCGGAAAGCAATGTCTTCGGCAGCAGGAATGTCTCCGGGACCACCCTTCTCGCCAGCCTGGTGGGACTGGCGGCGGCGGCGGTGGTGTCGGCTCCGGCCGGAGCGGTGGTGGTGGTGGCGCTCATCGCCGGTGGATGGTGGCAGGGCATGGTGGGGGCGATGATCGCCGCCATGGCTGCTTGGTTTCTCCACCGTTTGAGCCTGCGAATGGCGGAGGGTCTTCTCGACAGCCGCCGTGAGCGTTTGCTGGAACTTCTCGACCGGCCGCCGGTGTGAGGTGTGAGGGCGATGCCTTGGATCAGGTGCCCATGCCTCGTGCTCCTAAGCGAGGGCGCCGCGCAGGGTGGCCTCGAACAGCTGCGGCTCGGTGAGGAAGGCATCGTGGCCTTTGGGTGACGACACCTGCACCCAGGAGGCGTCGACCCCGGCGTCGAGCAGCGCCTTGACCAAACCTTCTTGTTCATCGGGGTAGAAGCAGCTGTCGCTGTCAATGGTGAGCACGTACCACCGCTGGCCCCGGCAGGCCTCGAGGGCAGCGACGTAACTTTCGGCTCCGGTTTCATCGACGAGGTCGTAGTTGGACCAGGCGTCGAGGATGCGTATGTAGGTGTTGGCGTCGAAGCGGATGACGAGTTTCTGACCCTGGTGCCAGAAGTAGGACTCGACCGGGTGCCTCACGTAGGGGTGGTCGATGATCTCGTCCCGAGCTCGTTGCCGGATCGCCTCCAAGGAGACGAAGGTCTTATGACCAATGATTCGGGCCAGGGCCAGACCGGCCTCGGGGGCAGGTCCGTCGTAATAGTTACCACCATTGAAGTGGGGGTCGTTGAAGATGGCCAGCTTCTGCTCGAAGTTATACATCCGGTGAAGGGTGGTGCCGGCCAAGCCTCCGGCCAGGGAGATGACCGTGTCAACTCGGTGGGGGTAACGGGTGGCCATCGAGAGGCTGAGCAGGGCGCCCACCGAGGCTCCCGCCACCGCTCGCACCTTCTCGACCCCAAGGTGATCAAGAAGCGGTAGCTGGGAGTCGACGATGTCGCACAGGTGCAGTGGCGGGAAGCTGGGCCCGTAGCGCTTCTGGGTGCGGGGATCGAGGGACGAGGGACCGGTGGTGCCGTAGCACCCGCCCAGATAGTTGACGCATAGGACTGCCAGCCGGTTGGTGTCCACGGCCAGTCCGGGGCCGACAAAACCCTCCCACCACCCGGTCTGGTTCTCGGTCGCCCACCGGTCGACCTCGGGAACCGCCGGGGTGTAGCCCGCCACGTGCTGGCTCCCGGTGAGAGCGTGAAAGACCAGAACCACGTTGTCGGCCCGGTC
>DATEDX010000215.1:0-3247 GCA_035281425.1 Acidimicrobiia bacterium | reverse complement strand
ACCCACTCGACCGAGGCCAGACCCAAACCTGGTGCATCCCCTCCGGCGTAGTCGCCCCACCCGCCCCGCTGCCGGCAGGCCGTCATCGCCCCGGTGCGAACGAAGACAAAGTCCCCCGCCCCTACTTCCACTCCGGCGGAGGTCGCCGCTCGGTCGAGGTCATCGCCGGTGATGGCATATCCCGGCTCGAGCCATTCCACCCCCAGAGCCCGGGGGAGGTCGAGGAGCACGCCCCGACCCACCATCCCCCCCGCCCCGGTCTTAACCGAGTTCTTCAGTGCTCCCTTGCTCGAAACCCACTCCGCCCCATATCCGTTGTAGATCTTGCCTTCGAAGACTACGTGACCCAAGGAATCCCATTGGGTGCCGCTCTGTAGGGGCATGATGATCATGTCGTCGGTCCCCCGGAAGTGCCGGTCGACCCCGCCGTAAAAGTCCCGCACCGAGGTCCCCACCAAGGCGTCGGCCCCGTCGCGGAACATCAGGTGGATGGGATTGAACCTTCCAAAGGCGCCAGTCTGGGGGCCTGCCTCGTCGTAGGGCAGGGCCATGGAGATGGTTTTGCCGGTCGTGATCAGCGAGGCCGCTTTCACCACATGAGTGGCGGTGACCAGATTGAGGGTTCCCCGCTGGTCGTCCTCCCCGAACCGGCCCCAATTGCTAAATCGCTCGGCCAGGCTCTTTACGGTCTCGATGTTGGGCTGTGTCGACAAGCCTTCCTCCGGGCGTCTCAACTGGTGAGACACCTAGTTGCCCGACCTCAAGATAGAGTCGACCAAGCGCGCCTGTCAACCCTGCAAACCTGGAGCGGAGCCCAGGCTTGACATGCCAAGCGGGGCATCCGTAGGCTTTCCTCGCCTTGTCTCATTGAATGAGACGAGATCAGCTGACGAGGAAGCCGATGATCGAATTCACCGCCGAGCAGGAGCTCTTCCGGGACACGGTGCGAAGCTTCTGCGACAGGGAGATCAGTCGCGAATATGTCCGCGACTGCGACCGTCAGCACCGCCCTCCCACCGAGCTTTATAACCGCCTTGCTCAGCAAGGCTGGCTGGGCATCAACGTCCCGGCTGAGTATGGAGGCTCAGGAGCGGGCGCTATCGAGGTGGCGATCCTCCTCGAGGAGTTGGGGCGGGCCTTCCTCGACCTCGCCTTCTGGGTGTTCCGTACCGTCACCTGGGGCAACCTGGCCATCTCCCGAGACGGAACGGGGGAGCAGAAGGCCGAGTTCTTGCCCCGGGTCGCCTCGGGGGAGCTATCGGTGTGCTTCTCCCTCACCGAGCCCGACGCCGGCTCCGACGCCGCCGCCATCTCCCTGCGGGCCGAGGAAGACGGCGACGACTTCGTCCTCAACGGCCAGAAGGTCTTCACCTCCGGTTTCAAGGTCAGCGACTTGGCAGTGGTCGCTACTCGCACCTCCACCGAGAGAGGCAAACACCAAGGCATTACCAACTTCCTGGTCGACACCAAGGCCCCCGGCCTGGAGGGAAGCCCGATCGAGACCTTGGGCCATTGGCCACTTGGCACCGCCATGCTCTATTTCCGCGACGTGCGGGTACCCCGCACCCGGCTGTTGGGAAAGCTCCACGAGGGATGGGGTGACCTCGGCGTGTACCTTCGTTATGAGAGGCTCTGCCTGTCAGCCGCCCGTACCGGGGCGGCCGCTTCGGCCCTGGCCGACGCCCTCGCCTATGCCAAGGACCGCCGCCAGTTTGGCCGCCCCATCTCCGAGTTCCAGGCCGTCTCGCACCGGCTGGCCGACATGCAGGTGATGGTGGAGATTTCCCAAATGCTGGTCCACCGCTACGCCACCCGCCTCGACCGCGGAGAGGCGACGGTCCGCGACGCTGCCATCCTCAAGCTCTACGCCTGCGAGGCCTACAAACAGGTGGCGGACATGGGGCTGCAAGTGTTGGGCGGCTATGGCTACACCATGGAATACGACCTGCAGCGCCACTTCCGAGAGTCCCGGCTGGGAGTGATCGGGGCCGGCACCTCTGATATCCAGCGCAACATCATCGCCAAGACCATGGGGATCTAATGGGCATCATCACCGAAGAGGCAAGGCAGTGGGCACAGCAGCCGCATTCGGCTCACAGCTTCCAGGTGACCGCCCACGAAATCGCCCGGTACTCCCGGGCCATCGGCGCCACCAATCCGATTCACTATCAGCCCGAAGCGGCCCGCGCCGCCGGCTACGCCGATGTGGTGGCTCCTCCCCTTTTCCCCTACGTGATCCGTATGCAGGCTTACAGCCTGGTGGAACGCGGTTTGTTGGAAGCCGATGGTTCGCCCAGCTCTGATGTCCCGCCCCTCCCCACCCGCCGGGCGATGGCCGGGGAGACCAGCCTCGAAATGGGGGCACCGGTAGTGGCCGGTGACACTATCACTGTCCAGAAGCGGCTCCTCGACCTCTATGAGAAAGAAGGAAAGAGCGGGCCCTTGGTGTTTGTGCAGATGGAGTACCTCTTCACCAACCAAGACGGCGATCTGGTGGCCCGCGAAGAGTTCACCCGGATCTACCGATGAACCGCCTTCCCCCGGTCGGAACCGAAATCCCTTCGCTGATCCGCACCCCCGACGCTGTCGACCTCTTCACGTTCAGTGCCGCCGCCTGGCTCCTTCATCGCATCCACTACGACCTTCCCTTCACCACCGAACACGAAAAACATCCCGGGCTTCTCATTCACGGCCCTCTGCAAGGGGTCTACCTGGTGCAGACGGTGGAGAACTGGTTGCCCCACCTTCAACTCAGAAGGCTCAGCTACCGCCACCTGGCGCCGGCCTATCTCGGCGACACTCTCCGCGGCGAGGGAACGGTGACCGCCTCCGACCCTGGTCAGATCGAGACCGAATTACGCCTCAGCAAAGACGACGGCACCGTCACCACCAGCGGCCGGGCCGTTTTTGCGGTGGGCAGATGATGGTGACGGGAGCCCGAATCCTGGCGGAGATGCTCGATGGCTATGGGGTGAGCCATATCTTTCATGTGCCCGCCATCCTCCGCCGGACCATGGCCGAACTGGAGCAGCGGACCTCCATTGCCCGGATTCGTCCCCATGGGGAGGCCTCGGCCGCCTACATGGCCGATGGCTACGCCCGCGCTTGCGGGCGGCCGGGGATCTGCATGGCCCAAATCGTCGGCGCCCACAACCTGGCCGCCGGGTTGCGAGACGCCCACCTGGCCCACTCACCGGTGATTGCTTTCACCGGTGGACGCGATCCCAGGACCAAGTTCCGTGGGGTG
>DATEDX010000214.1:0-10590 GCA_035281425.1 Acidimicrobiia bacterium | reverse complement strand
AACCCGGTGCAGTAACTCCTGCTTCTCCCGTTTTGGCGCGCCAGGATCGGGCTATAGCCCGATCCTGGCGCGCCAAAACGGGAGAAGCAGGAGTTACTGCACCGGGTTACCGGCGGGATCGATCACGTACCAGACGTCACTGACTCCCTGGCCGTTGATGTCACCGGGGTTGGCGTCGGCGGCGAAGTAGTAGAGCGGCCACCCGTTATAGGTTGCCTGACCGGTTGAGGCGGCTCCGAGCAAGGCGGCATCCACCCCTTCCCCGGCCGTGACCGCTTCGGTCAGCGGCGGCCAGTTGGTGGCACAGTCACCGGTGCAGGTGGGCTCGCCTTGAGCGTCGGGGGTGAAAAGATAAAGCGTCCTTCCTGCCGAATCGACCAGGATGGTGCCGAGGTCGGTTTCGGCCACCGTCACCGAAAGTCCGGTGGCAGCCTCGGTAGTGGTAGTGGCCTCGGCGGTGGTGGTGGGGGCTGCAGAAGTGGTGGTTGCCTCGGAACCGGTGGTAGTTGGCGCCTCGGTGGTCGGCGTTTCGCCCACAGTGGTTGTAGTTCCGCTGCCCCCGCAGGCGACGACGAGGGCCATCAGGGCGGCAGCAATCAAGGGTTTGGTAGTCATGGATCCCTCCTTTCCTCCAACCCTACGGCAACCAGGAGGTTTACGGTTCGCGCCCGATCATGTCTCCTGGAACCGGAAATGCATGCTCCGGGCCAGTTCCGGCGGTAGCGGCGGCAACGATGAGCGGGGAATGAGAAAGGTCGACAGCTGGAAGAGATCCCCGAAGACCCGGGACTTCTCCGCGGAGCGGGTGAGAAAGGCCGCCCCCGCCGAGCCGCCGGTCCCCACTCGGCGGCCGATCATCCGCACCGTCATCAGAGCGTGGCGGTAACGCCAGGTGGTGAAGCCCTCGTCGATGTCCATGAGCAGGGTCAGCAGCCGGAACGGTTCCTGCAAGGCCGGCTCGTCGCGGTAGAGATTGATGAAGAGGGCAGCCTGAAAGGCACGGTGAGACAGCCGCCTCTCCCCGGCCATCACCAGAGCTTCGTGTTTGGCCGGGTCGAAGATCGCCTCATAGTGGGCCATGGTCTGGTCGAAGGACCGCACCTGTGCCTCTCGTTCCGCTTCGGTGAGATTGGGGTTGGTCGCCACCACCCCGCGGTCGTGTTCAAGCAGCCGGGCGACTGCTTGTTGATAGGTATCCCAGAAACGGAACTCGCCGTGCTCCAGGAAGGGGGTTCGCTCCAACCAGCCTGCTACCAGGTCGAAGAGGCTGGGCTCGGCTTCGGCATCCTCGACCAGGGCACGGTCGGCTGGCGAAAGGGCGGCCGTGTAGGGCGCTCCCGCCACCCGCACCCGGTCTTCCCGTCGCAGTCCGAGCATGATCTCGATGAGCCGGAACTGGACACTCTGGAATCCGGAGGCCGGGATCAGAAAGTCGCGAAAGTCGAGGAAGTCGAGAGGGGTCATGGTTTCGAGCACGTCCACCTGGGCGACGAGGAGTTCCTGAATGGCTTTGACCCTTTCCAGGTGAGCCACGATCGCCAGCATGTTCTTCTCGTCGACCAGCTGGGGTCCGAGCAGGGTCTTTACTGCCGAGAGCTCCCAGAGGATCTGTTTGAACCAGAGTTCGTAGGCCTGGTGGACGATGATGAACAACATCTCGTCGTGGACCGGGTCGCCCTCCTCGCCCGAACGCAACCGCTGGGCGGAGAGCAGCCGGTCGAGTTGCAGGTAATCGGGGTAATACTGGGGCGCCGCCACCGGTTCAGCCTAGGTTGGCGCCGGCGGCGATCGCTTCCGCCACCCGACGGGCATCTATTGCCAGTTGGGTGAGACCTGGCCCCCGGTATGACCAACCCGCCAGGTGGATCCCACTGCCCGCCAGCTGCCCCTCGAGTCCGGCCAACCACCGACGATGACCAGGTGGATATTGGGGGATTGAGCGGTTGGCGATGAGCTCCAGGCGGGGAGCCCCCGCCCACGACAGCAAACCTGCCGTCTCTCCTCCCAAGTCCGACTCCACCCGGGCCCGATCCCACCCAGCCACCTCGGTGTGTCTTGCTCCCCCGGCGATCACCTTGACGAACGTTTGGCCATCCGGTGCCCGTTCTGGCGCGTAGGACGACTCGAAGAGGATCCCGACCACAGGGGAGGCTCCCAGGCACAGCGCTCCGAAACCTTGGGGGAGGGGAGCAGCGGCTGCCGGCGCCGCGAAGCCGGCCACCAGTACCGGCGCCGTCACCGTCTTGCCCAGGTCGGCTCCCAACGCCCCTCCGACCAAGCTGGCGGCAGCCTCCCCTCCCACCGTCACCACCACCATGGCGGCGGTGATTGCCCCGACCCGGTAGGCGTTGGCGGTTCGCTCCAATCTCGTAACCCTGGTTCCCAGGCGGAGGCGTGGTCCCAGATGGGAGGCGATGGTGTCGGCCAACTGGTCGACACCTCCCGCCGGAAGGTGGGTTCGAGGTTTTTTTGAGTCGAGCGAGCGGCGCCGGGCCCACATCCCCGCCGCCAGCGAGCCGTGCGCCTCTACCAGCCCGGTCAGCATCGGGAACGCTGACCGGGTCGACAACTTTGCCGGATCGCCGGCAAAGACCCCGGCAGCCATCAATTGGGCCACAACCCGACCTGCCGTCTTTCCCAACCGTCCGCCGAGGAAGGTCTCCAGACTGGGATCCTCGTCCCGGGGACGCCAGCGAACGAGCGGTTCTGCTGCCATCCGCAAACGGGCGCTCCACGGCACCAGCCGCAGTGCCCGGAGCGGCCGGGTGACGTCATGGAGTTTCCCATCGAGTGACACGAAGCGACCATGGGCATGAGCTGGTTCCACCTTCACCTCGGCCCGCTCGAGCAGGGGGGTAAGGGCCGAGTGAGGCCAGGGAAAGCTGCCCACTCCTGGTTCGAGGGCGAAGCCGCGGCTACGCAGGGTCCGGGCCACCCCGCCGGCGGCGGGGCCAGCTTCCAACACCGCCACTTCCCCGATGCCTCTCTCCTCCAGGGCGAGAGCCGTCAGAAGCCCGCTCAGACCTCCCCCGATGACGGCCACCTGCACATCGGTCACGTTTGATAGGACCGCACCGCCTCGACCAGCGCCGCCACGTTGTCGATCGGAGTGCGACGGTCGATGCCGTGGCCCAAATTGAAGATATGACCGCCACGACCACCCACCGACACCAGCAGATTTACCGCCTCTCTCCGGACCGTTTCCGGATCGGTGAGGAGGACCGCCGGGTCGAGGTTGCCTTGCACCGCTACCTCTCCGAGTTCTTTCCAGGCATCTGTGAGTGGTAGCCGCCAGTCGACGCCGTAAGCAGTTGCCCCGATGGCGACCTGGGTGGCCAGGGTGGCGGAGGCGCCCGGGGCGAAATAGATGGTGGGAGCGGTGAGCCCGGCGAGGCTGGCCTTCGCCGCCGGGACGGCCAGGGCGGCATAGTGGTCGGTGGACAGGGTTCCCGCCCAGGTGTCGAAAAGCTGCACGACCTGAGCGCCAGCCGTGACCTGCAGGTCTAGGTAACGGTTCATGGCCCGGGCCAGGACCGAGAGGGCTTCGGCAGCTGCGCTCGAGTCGTGGTACAGAACCGCCCGCAGGTCGACGAAATCTTTGGACCCGCCGCCTTCCACCAGGTAGGCGAGCAAAGTGAGCGGGGCACCGGCGAACCCGATCACCGCCACCTCCGGTGCAAGTTCGCTTCGGACCCGGCGGATGGTCTCAGCGACGAACTCGACCCTCTCCGGGAGGAGCTCGGGGAGGGCGGCCACCTCCCCCACCGTCATCGGGGTGAGGCGGGGGCCGGGATCGAAGGTCATCTCCACTCCCATTGCTTCCAGAGGAGTCATGATGTCGGCGAAGATCACCGCCCCGTCGAGACCGAATCGCCGCAGGGGCTGCAAGCTGATCTCCGCCGCCACCGCCGGGGTGGAGACCGCTTCCTGAAACGTATGCCGGGTTCGTAGCTCGCGATATTCGGGGAGGTAGCGGCCCGCCTGTCGCATGATCCAAATCGGGGGCCGGTCGAGCGGTCGCCGGTCGAGGGCCGCCAGCAGGCGGGGCGTCATGCCAGCTCCTCAACCGCCTCCAGCAGCGCAGCCATCGCCTCGTCGATCACGGCTGGGTGGGAGTCGGTCAGGAACCAAGCTTCGAACTGGGAAGGGGGAAGGAGAACGCCGCGGTCGTAGGCGGCATGGAAGAAGTGGGCGAACTGCTGGCGGTCGCAACCTTCGGCGGCGTCCCAGTTGCCCACCCGTTCCGGGCCGAAGAAGACCGTCAGCATGGCGCCCACCCGCTGCACACAGCCGGCAATTCCGCTCCCCGCCAGGGCTTTGGCTAACCCCGCCTCCAGCTGCTCACCCGTTGCCTCGATGCGGTCATAGACGCCTGGATCGCGGCGGATCTTCGTGAGGCAGGCCAATCCCGCCGCCACCACCAACGGGTTGCCGCTCATGGTCCCGGCCTGATAGACCGCCCCCTGCGGCGCCACCAGCTTCATCAGTTCGGCCGGCCCTCCATAGGCGGCACCGGGGGTACCACCGGCCATGATCTTGCCGAGACAGGTGAGGTCGGGGCGCACCCCAAAAAGCTCTTGAGCGCCTCCGGCCGCCAGCCGGAACCCGGTCATCACCTCGTCGAAGATGAGCAGGGTCCCGGATCGGTCGCAAAGTTCACGCAATCCGGCCAGGAACCCTGGCTCCGGTGGGACCACCCCCATGTTCCCCGCTACCGGCTCGACGATCACCGCCGCCACCCGTCGGTCGGCTAGGGCCCTCTCTGTCGACCCGAGGTCGTTGTAACGGAGTGGCCGTACTTCGGCCACGGTGGCAGCGGGAACTCCGGGGCTGTCGGGTTCCCCGAAGGTGGCGGCTCCGCTGCCGGCCTTGACTAGAAAGGAGTCAGCGTGGCCGTGGTAGCAGCCTTCATATTTGACCAAGGCGGTGCGGCCGGTGGCGGCACGTGCCAGCCTGATGGCAGAGGCGGTGGCTTCCGTGCCCGAATTCACCATCCTCACCACCTCAATCGAAGGCACCATCTCCACGATCAACTCGGCCAGTTCCACCTCCCCCGGGGATGTCACTCCGAAGGTGGTCCCCCGTCTCGCCGCCTCTTCCACCGCCGAGACGATCTCGGGATCGGCGTGACCCCAGAGCAATGCCCCCCAGGAGGAGATGAAGTCGATGAGTTCTTGGTTCTCAGCGGTCCGCACCCGAGGGCCATGTCCCGACACGATCACCGGCGCCTCTCCCCCCACAGCTTTGAAGGCCCGCACCGGAGAGTTGACCCCTCCCGGCATAACCGCCCGGGCCCGCAAATTCCACTCTTGGGAGGAGGTCATACATTCACCGTCCGCGCCGCCTCGATGGCGAAATAGGTGAGGATGAGGTCAGCACCCGCCCGGCGAATACCTATGAGCGATTCCATCATCGCCTTCTCTCCATCGATCCATCCCCGGGCGGAGGCCGCCTGGATCATCGAGAACTCCCCCGACACCTGGTAAGCCACCACTGGAACCGGGCTTATCGCCGCCACCGCGCTGACCACGTCGAGATAGGGGCCGGCGGGCTTGACCATGACTAGGTCGGCCCCTTCGGCGAGGTCGAGCTCCACCTCACGTAACGCTTCACGAAGGTTGGGCGGGTCCATCTGGTGGCTGCGGCGGTCACCGAATGCAGGGGCGGATTGAGCCGCCTCCCGGAAGGGTCCGTAATAAGCGCTGGCGTATTTGGCGGCGTAGGAGCAGATGGCCAGATCTTGGTGACCAGCCTCGTCGAGGGCGGCCCGGATGAAGCCGATGCGGCCGTCCATCATGTCGGAAGGAGCGATGATGTCGGCCCCAGCTGCGGCGTAGGTGACGGCCGCCTGGGCGAGGAGGGGCAGGGTGGCGTCGTTGTCGACCGTTTCTCCTCGGAGCACTCCACAGTGCCCGTGATCGGTGTATTCGCACAGGCACACGTCGGCCCATACCGTCAGCTCGGGGACATCGCTCTTGAGGGTGTCGATGGCCCGGGGAACCGGGCCTTCCGGATCCCAAGCTCCGGATCCGACGCTGTCTTTGGTTGCGGGGAGGCCAAAGAGAATGACGCCTCCGACCCCGGCTCCCGCTGCCTCTTTGGCGACGGGGAGCAGCTCATCCACCGAAAGCTGGGCATGCCCGGGCATGGCTTCGATCGGTTGGCGGACCCCTTTTCCGGGCGCTGCGAACAGGGGAAGAACCAATTGGGCCGGGTGAAGTCGGGTCTCCGCCACCTGCCGGCGGAGGGTGGGGGTGCGGCGGAGGCGCCGGGGGCGGACGAGGGGATATTGGCTCATGACTTCTTCTCCCGGAGGGCTTGGGCAAACAGGTCGAGGGCGGGTTTGAAACCTGCCTTGGTCGGCTGATGGGGGTAGGGATACCCGGCGGCGCGTACCGCGGCAGCCGTGGTCGCACCGGTCACCGCTACCACCACGTCATCAAAGCTCCTGGTCAGGCACCACCCCCGGACCGCCGAAGGTGACCCGAAGATCACTCCCTCGACCGGGTCGGGGCCGGGGCCGATGGGTTCGGTGCGGTAGGCCACGGCGGCGGTGATCCTGGCACCCGCCTCTTCCAGCCGCCGGGTGATGTCGGCGGCCACCAACTGCCCGTGGGGATAGAAGACCCGAGCCCCTTTGATCCGGGTACCCAATTGGTGGAGGAGATCGACAGCTCCTCGGGTGCCAGTGACCTTGACCGTTCCTCCCGCCCGCTCCACTGCCCGGGCGGTGGCCTCCCCCACCGCCGCCACTGGAATCGGGGGCATGTCCCCCTGAGGCCACAACAGCGCCACCGGCCGGGAGGAGGTAAGGACAATCCAGTCGGCTCGGTCCGCTGCCTGACGAAAACGGAAGAGGTGTTCGGGACCAGCCGGGGTGACGGTGATGCAAGGAAGCAGCACCGGCCGCAGCCCGCGACGGGCGGCTGCCATCCGCAGCGGCTCGGCCCGATCGGCAGTGGTGGTGATCCCCACCCGGGCCTGCGTCATAACCCCAACCCGTTGCGAATCTGAGCAACCACGTCCGCCGACTCCCCCGATGCCGACGCCCGCCGGGGACCGCGCTCATCGGACACGAAGCCCACCATCGCTAGCTCCCCCTCCTCCGCCAAGGCGTAAGCTCCCAGCGCCGACCGGCACCCGGCGCCGGTAATCCGGAGTAGCTCTCGCTCAGTCTCCACTGCCCGGCGGGTAGGAAGGTGGTCGATGACCGCCACCAACTCCCCGACCTCGGGCCGGCACTCGACGGCCAAAGCACCTTGCCCCGGTGCCGGCACCATCTCCTCCCAGCTGAATTGCTGACGGATGGCGTCGGTTCGCCCCAGCCGTAGCAGCCCGGCTTCGGCTACGACGACGGCGTCGTATTCGCCGCGGTCGAGCTTGTCGAGCCGGGTGTCGACGTTGCCCCGAATCGGCACCGGGTGGAGATCGGGGCGGAGTTGGGTCAGCTGAGCCGAGCGGCGGGGACTAGAAGTACCCACGCGAGCCCCGGCAGGGAGATCGGTCAGGGCAGGACCGCAGAGCACATCGGCGGCCGGGCCCCGCACTGGATAGACCATTGCCAGGTTGTTTTCATTCCCCACCGGCAGGTCCTTGAGAGAGTGCACCGCGAGCTGGGCTTCACCGGCGAGAACTACCTCCTGGACGGCGCGGACAAAGGCTCCCACTTCGCTCAGCTGGGTGATGGAACTTTGATGGTCGGCATCACCGCTTGTGGAAACGGGGAGGTAATCAACGGAGAGCGACGGGTAATGCTCTTTCAAACGATCACCCACCCAGTGAGCCTGGGCCAGCGCCAGCCGGGAGCCCCGGGTGGCGATCCGAATCTCATTCAAGGTCAAACATGGAGGCAATCACCCGGGGGGCGGCCGGATCACGATCGGGGTGTTTGAGATAGGAAACGGGTCCGGCCAGCAGCCTCCGGGCGACGGTGTGGACGGCCTGGGCGAGGACCTCGCGGTCGCCGGGCGAGGCCAGCCGGCCCGAGAATCGTTCCACGGTGGCTTCCACCACCTCATCCGCAGCCCGCATCATGTCACCGATCAGGGGCCCTAACGAAGGATGCTCCACCACCCGCCGGTAGGCGGCGGTGGCGGCGGCGGCCACAAAGCTGTCCGCCTCCTGGTTGGGAATCCCGGCGACGGCCAGTGCCGCCACCTGGTCGACATCGAGGTAGGTCAGAGCCGGCGAAGGGGCCGGGCGGAAGTCAGGAGGCATGGCCAGATCGACCAGCAGCAGGGGCTGGGACCGCGCGGATACGATCCCTATCAGCCTCTCCGGGCTGAGCAGCTGGCGGCCCGCCGAGGTGACCGAAATCACCACCGGGAAGGCGGCCAGGACCTGCTCCAAGCGGTCGATCGGCCACACTTCCATCTCCGCTATCGACACTTTTTCCGGGTGACGGGCGACCATCGTCACCGGCGGAGGGGCGGGCAAAGAGGCGAGGGCGGATACCACCGCGGTGGCCATGGTTCCCGCCCCCACCACCGCCACCTGAGGGGCAGTACCGGCAGCTTGAGCGGCAACCGCGGCGATGGAGGCGTGCGGAGAATCGGCCAGGATCTCCTCCCGCACTTGGCGGCCGATAGCCACCGCACCCTCCAGCAGTTTCTGGAACAGCCCGTCGTCGGACTCGGATCGGATCACGGCCTGACGAAACTGGCTCAGGATTTCTTTCTCCCCGATGAAGGGGGACTCGAGCCCGGCGGCGACGCGATACAAGTGAATGACGGCATCGAGGTCATAACGGACCTGAGCTCGAGCCAGGTCATCGCCTCCTTGAGGGTTAGCGAACGCTGCTGATACTGCCTGCTCGAGTTGGTGCTGGTTCCCGGGAACGGCGATCTCGATGCGCAGACAGGTGGAAAGGACCATGGCGCCGGGGATTGGGCGGTCGGAGAGACGGGAGGCGAGTTCAGCTCTGACCTCCCCCGGGAGGCGTGGGTAGGCGAAGCTGGCTGATGAAACTTCCATGGAGGGCGACTCGACCGTATCGCCCCCGGACCCAACAACAAGTCGAATCGTTTCCGACCGCCCGTCGACCCGCTTTTTATCAGCAAAACCGACCCTTCTAGGGGCGGTTTTGCTGATAAAAACGCGGGTCAGGCCCAGTCTCGTGGGGTTCCCCGTAGTAAGGCGAGGAGCTCCGCCTCCGGGGTCCCCTCTGCGGGTTCGGCGGCGTAGCTCCAGCGGGCTCGGGGAGGCAACGATGCCAGGATCGACTCGGTGCGGCCCCCGGTGTCCAGACCGAAACGGGTGCCCCGATCCCAGACCAGGTTGAACTCGACGTAGCGTCCCCGCCGCAGTTCCTGCCAGGATCTCTCTTTATCGTTGAACGGGACCGGGAGGCGGCGGTCGAGGATGGTCAGGTAGAGGTCGAGGAACCCGCGCCCGAGGTCGAGACAGAATCCCCACACCTCATCCAACCGTTGGTCGAGACGGTCGAAGAAGATCCCCCCGATGCCTCGCGCCTCGCCGCGGTGGGGTAGATAGAAGTAGCTGTCGCAGGCAGCCTTCCATACCGGGTAGTCGGCGACCGGGTGCCGGCGGCAGAGCTCGGCCAGACCCCGATGGAAGTGGTGGGCGTCCTCCTCATACAGGTAACACGGAGTCAGATCGGTTCCACCCCCGAACCAGACCCGACCCGACTCGAAGTAACGAAGATTGGCGTGGACGGTAGGGGCGTGGGGATTGCGGGGATGAACGATCACCGATACCCCGGTGGCGTAAAAAGTCTGTTCGGACAGATTTTCGGCCAGTCCCGGTGGGGTCTCCCCCCAAACAGCCGAGAAGTTGACGGCGGCTTTCTCCAGGTGTTGACCCTCGAGGATGCGGGTGATCCCCCCACCGCCGCCGGGACGTTCCCACTGGTCAACCCCGAAGGCGGTAGTGCCGTCGACCTCAGCCAATACCCGGCAGAGATCGTGTTGCAGCTCCCGGAAACCGCCCTCGACCTCGCCCCGGTCCATCAGCCGCCGCGGACCAGATCAGCCGCCGCCTTCACCCACCGGGGATCGACATTGACACAAGGCACCAGCAAGAAAGCTTCTCCTCCGAGGTCGGCCCACTGTTGACGCCCGCGAATGCCGATCTCTTCCAGGGTTTCGAGACAATCGGCGACGAACGATGGGGTGAGCACCGCCAGGCGGCGAACGCCCTGCTGATAGAGGCGAGGAAGTTCATAGTCGGTGTAAGGCTCGATCCACTTCTGGCCTTTGAGGCGCGACTGGAACGACGTCGAGTAGCCGTCCTCGTTCAGGCCGAGGATTGCCGCCACTCCCGCGGTAGTGGCGTAGGACTGGGCCCGATAACAGAACCGATTGGCGGCGGTGACCGCCGCACAACAGTCGGGGCGCGAAAGGCACCATCCTGGTTGGGACTCGCTCCGGCGGATCTGGCTCTCGGGCAATCCGTGATAACTAAATAGCACATGATCGGGGGCAAAATCGACAAGCGCCTGCCGAGCCGCCTCCGCCACCGATTGCAGGTATCCGCCGTCGGCGTAGAAGGCACCCACGGTGGCAACCGGAACGACATTGGGTTGCCGTGATATGAGGCGGAGGGCCTCGGCTATCGCCGACCCGGTCGAGG
>DATEDX010000213.1:0-7448 GCA_035281425.1 Acidimicrobiia bacterium | reverse complement strand
TTGCCCAAGACGACTGGACCACATCCGACGCCATTCAAGCCGGTCAGGCGTCGCCCCGCGATAACGTCGTCTTCGAGGCCGGGCTATTCGGCGGCGCGCTCGGGATGCGGCGCACGTTCATTCTCCACGCCGAGGGTTCCAAACTTCCAACCGACCTGCTGGGGCTAACCACCATCCGATACGACCCCGACCCGAGCTCGACACAGGTGCGGGCGATCAACGAGAAACTCCGCAAGGCAATCGAGGCCGAAGGTCGACGGGCCCCAATCGAGGGGCTGTGGTGGCAGCTCTCCCTCACCGAGCGAGATGAGTTCGAACCGTCGGCCGTGAGCCTCCTGCGTATCTCCCGGGACCGCGACGGCGGCTTGAACGTAACTGGCCGGGCGTGGCAGCAAGACGGCACCTTGTCCTCCCGGTACTGGAGCGAGGCCGCGAAAGAACGCCGTAATCCTCCCGGCGTTTTCTACTTCTGGAAGGGGGAACGCCCTCGTCTGGCGAACGATCCCCAGCTCCAAGGCACCGGTGAGATCCGGCTAGAGATCGCCGACCGCGCAACCGGGTATTTCACCACCCAGTCAGATCGCGATCCCTCCGTCACCGCCCGAACTGCGGGCCTCTACCTTCGAGCCAACCCCACAGATCTCGAGGTCCTCGATAGCGGAGGTGAAGAGGAGCGGGCCAATCTCATCGCCCAACGTCTCAAAGAGTGGGCGTCGGTCGCCAACGCCTACTAGGACCAGCAGACACCCTCATCATCTATTGCAAACTCGTCCTATCGGAGGAGGTCCTCGATGAGGGAGCGCGCATTCATGCGCCAGCCGAACCTGAGCTCCGCCGAGTCAACTCTTGAAGGGTGGTGGCGACGGGCTTCGGCGTAGGTGATGAGTGCCTTCCACAACGCCCAGCCTCGGCCACGAGCCCAAGTTGCCTCGTCCAACGGAAGGTGGCCTTGGAAGGCGGTCCGGCTCGGTCCTTCCATAAAGGTCCAGGCAATGACCGTGTCGCAGGCCGGGTCACCGACAGCACAGCAGCCGAAGTCGATCACCGCGCTGAGACGTCCATCGACCACGAGAAGGTTCGAGGGTGCGACGTCGCCATGGACCCATACCGGTGGGCCTCTCCACTCGGCGGCCAGAGCCCTATCCCAGACCTCGGTTGCTGCCTCGGAGTCAATCACGTCGGCCAGTTCCTTGATGGCCGCCCGGGTCTCCTCGTCGTAGATCAAGAGCGGTCCGCCCCGGAAGAAGCTGTGCTCCCCCGCCGGCGGGCCGCTGGTTGAATCGATCCCGTGAAGACTCCGGAGGAAACCGGCGAGGGTCACGGCGAACTCGGTAAGGTCAGCGACCCTCTCGACACTGGCGGGGCGGCCCTCCAGCCATCGATAGATCGACCACGGCCATCGGTAACAACATCCCGGGTGGCCTCGGGCCAGGGGGCGGGGAATGGTGAGGGGAAGATGCTGGGCAAGGAACGGCAACCACCGGTGTTCCTTTTCAACTTGGGCCGCGTAGCCATCGGCGCTGGGCAACCGCACCGACATGGTCTCACCCAGCTTGAAGGTGACGTTGTCCCAGCCGTCCAAGTCCACGGCTGCCAAGGGAAGATCCGCCCAGTGAGGGAACTGGGCTCGCAGTAGACATTTCACAATGGCGGGATCGAGCCGAGCACGGTCCATTCGAACCATCTTCCCCGACATTGTTCGCCGACGCTCCCTAAATACCTCGGGCGCGGCACGCTTTCCGCCGTGGCAGGCCCCAGGGACTCACAATCAAGGGGTTTGCCATGATTTCATCGTCGCTATCCGGCTTCCCGCCGGCCCGTGGTCCTCGACGGCTATCGCACCTGATCACTTGGAGGAGTTCTTCGCAGTCGGCCCTGTTTCACAACCCAGGCGAAATGGGTGACAGGACCGCGGCCGCCCGCTGACTCGCCTGCCGCCTCCAGTCCGCAGCCGCCCAGGATCTCGGAGATATTCTCGGGTGGTAGCTTTCTGGATCGGCTTCCGTATGACCCGATGATCAGCCGTCCCCCCGTCTTCACCCAGCCGAAGAGGCGTCTGATCCACTCACAACGAAGGTCCTCGGGGGCGAGGTCCATCAGCGAATAGACGAAGGTCCAGTGTCGAACCGGATGCCACGTCCACGCATCCGCGACGGTGAAGTTGGAGGCATGCTCAGGTAAGCGGCGGCGGGCATGAGCTATTAGCTGGGCACCCAGATCGATTCCAAAGGGCACGATCTTGTAGCCGCGCTCTGATGCCCAGAGAACAACGTCGGAGACAAGAAGCCCGTTGGCGCAGCCCACGTCGAGGAAGTCGCCGTCGCGGTCGATAGCCTCGACGAGGGGTAACCGCTCTGCAACCCATCGGTTGCGACCGCCGTGGAAACCTGACTGAACAATTGGGTCGTCCGACTCGAGATAGGCGGCCTCAAGGGCTCGCATTTCGGAGATGAACTGCTCGTCGGGCCGGGACATCTAACCAGTCTCGCGCCGAGCAGCGAAATGTCGTCAGAAGGTCCAAAGAGGACACAGCAACGAGACCTCACCCGGGCTGGCGGCGATGCAGCCAGGCATAGAGACCGTCGAATAGAGGCACTGTGAGGGCGACGATGTCGGAGTCCGCCTCTGTCAGGGAGAGGCCTCGGATAACCGCGTCGAGACCGGGAGCTTCCGGGGCGTCGTACAGCTCATCGGCCACGTCGGCTTCATGGATGATTCGTCCGAGCTGGGAAAGGACAGGATCGTCCAGCTGATAGCGGTCGAGGATGGTTTCGAAGGTGACCCGATCGCCGTGATGCGTGAGGTCGACGCCGATCATGTCGAAGGGGGTGGCATCGGGGGGGATCTCCCCGGGGTCATCGACGAAAACGAACTGGGCGTCAGGATCGATGAAGCGGCGGATGAGCCAGGCGGAGGCGGCCCGGTCGACATGCACTCCCGGCCGGGTAGCCCATTTCACTTCGGCCTCGCCTCCTCGAGGCTCCCGGCCAGCAAGTCGAGAGCTCGCTGGGCATCGACTCGTTGTGGCGGCGGGAAGTGGTCACGGCGTTCCACCCGCCGGAACTCCGAACGCAGCCGCCGGAGACTGCGCTCCCGTTCGGCAGCCTTGTCGGCCAGGTGAGACTTTGCCTGCTGCTCGATTTCTTGATATTCGGCGGCCCTTTCACCGGCAAGAGATTGAGCGAGGTCCCGTCCAAATCGCTTCACGGTGGGGGTGGTGATCCAGATGCTGGCCTCTCCACCCGAGTCGCTCACCTCCTGGGCGACCCATTCCAATTGCTCCTTGGTGGTGGCGTCGTACGGAAGAGCGACCACCCCCGGGGCCAGCTGGGCAACCCCTAAGCGTTTGAGCTTGCGCCATACCGAGATCCTCGGGGTGGATGGCTCCCGGGGAAGTTGGTAGATCAAGAACACCCAGTTCTCCGTTGCAACCACGGTTACAGGACACTAGCGTCCTAATGATTGAGCGCGCAACCACGGTTACAGGTTCGGCAAGCATGAGGTTCGACCCAGATGTTCGATTCATCCTTGCTTCCCAGGCAGTGCGGGCCTTCGGGTACGGCTTCGGGGCGGTGCTCCTGGCTTCGACCCTGGCCGAGAGAAGCCTCTCGGCCACTTCGGTTGGGCTGGTCCTCGGCTCCCTAGTGGCAGGCACGGTCATCGCTCAGCTGGCGGTGGCCCGTTGGGCCGACCGGTTGGGTCGGCGTCGCACCTACCAGGCTCTCTATGTCGCCCTTGGGGTGGCCGGCGCCTTTTTCGCGGTCGAGGCGCCTCTGTGGCTCCTGGTGGTTGTGGCTCTCACCGGGGCTCTATCCGCCGAGGTGGTGGAGTCGGGGCCTTTCACCACCTTGGAGCTTTCGATGTTGTCGGGGCGGTTGGATGCCAATGCTTTCGCCTCGGGGTTCGGCTGGTACAACGCCATCGCCGCCGCCGCCGGGTCCTTGGGGGCGCTGGCGGCGGCCCTCCCCCAGCTCATCCGCAATCTGTTTGCAGAAGCGCCGCCCGACCGGGTTTGGTTCCTGCTCCTGGTCGCCGTATCGCTCGCCGGGATCGTTCTCGCCGCACGTCTCACCGCCGGCGTCGAGGTCGCCCAGCGCGGGGAGGCCTCGACACCGCTCGGGCCTTCTCGTAAGGCCGTGATCGGGCTCGCCGGCCTCTTCGGTCTCGACGCTTTCGCCGGCGGGTTCGTGGTCCAGACCTTCATTGCCTTCTGGCTGATCGACCGCCACCAGGCCAGCACCGCCACCATCGGGGTCTTGTTCGCCGCCATCGGGATCATCCAGACACTCTCCTTTCTGGCCGCTCCGCTGATTGCCCGCCGTTGGGGGCTGCTCAACACCATGGTCTTCACCCATCTCCCCTCCAATCTGCTTCTTGCCGCAGTGGCATTCGCCCCCAGCCTGGGAGTCGCCGCCGGATTCCTCCTGGCCCGGTCGGCCCTCTCCCAGATGGACGTTCCCACCCGTCAGGCCTACGTGATGCGACTGGTCACCCCCGAGGAGCGCACCGCTGCCACCGCCTACACCAACACCGCTCGCTATCTGGTCCGCCCCCTCGGCCCGGTCATCGCCGGGGCGGCCCTTGGCATGGGTGCCGGTATCCCATTCGTTGTCGCCGGCGCTCTCAAATCGGTCTACGACCTCACCCTATGGGGATGGTTCCGCAGCCTTCCCCTTCACGAACAGGAGGCCACCATATGAAATGGGTCACGCGGGCCCGGCCTAAGACCGACCGGATCGCCTGTCCCTGGCTGATCCTCCGCTACATCGACCCCGAGGCCGAAATCGTCTATGTCGCGGCCGACGAGGTGCTGGAGGCGGCTGAACGGCTGGAAGGCCGCTCCTTCGACGCCCCCGGCGCCCAATTCACCCACCGAGAAGGCAAGTGCACTTTCGAGGTGCTCATCGACGAATTCGACCTTGGCGACGACCCCGCTCTGGTCCGGTTGGCCGCCATCGTCCACGCTGCCGACATTGCAGAAGATCTCGATACTGATCCGCTCGGACCCGGGCTTCTCGCCATCGGCATCGGAGGTCTCGAGGTCGAAACAGACGACCATCGACTCCTAGAACGTGGCTCCTTCGTCTACGACGCCCTCTACGCCTGGTGTCTCCGGACCACAACTTGAACGCACCCGAGATGCCCGCTCCCGAATATTCCCTGTGGCGGCTGGTCCGCTACTTCCTCTACCTAGGCGCAGCCGGGTTCGGAGGCCCAGTCGCCCTGGTCGAATATATGCACCGGGACCTAGTCGAACGCCGAGGCTGGATCACAGAGGACGAATATCGCGAAGGCCTCGCCCTGTCCAACCTCTCCCCCGGGCCGCTCGCGGCCCAACTCGCCATCTATCTCGGCTTCGTCCACTACCGGTTCTTAGGCGCCACCCTGGTAGGCGCCGCCTTTGTCGCCCCCTCTTTCGTAATGGTGGTCACGATCGGATGGGCATACGTCCGCTTCGGGGGCTTGCCCTGGATGCAGGCAGTGTTCTACGGGGTGGGAGCGGCCATCATCGGAATCATCGCCTGGTCCGCCTACCGCCTTACCAGGAAGACCATCGCCCGCGACCCCCTCCTCTGGGTCATCTTCGCCGCCATGGCAATCATTACCGCCATCACTGAAACCGAACGGATCGAGCTGTTCCCTCTCGCCGGACTGGCAGTCTGGGCCGCCCGCAACCCCCGCTTCCGCCGCCGGGTTGGAAGCGCTACCCCGTTGTTGCTCCCACTACCCCTCCTCGGACAAGCTGGCACCAGCTCTACAGGGCTGGGAGACATCTTCTGGTTCTTCTTCAAAGCAGGCGCCTTCGTCTTCGGAAGTGGCCTGGCCATCGTCCCCTTCCTCTACGGCGGAGTCGTCAAAGACTTCTCTTGGCTCGACGCCCAACAATTCCTCGACGCCGTCGCCGTCGCCATGATCACCCCCGGCCCGGTGGTCATTACCACCGGATTTATCGGCTACCTGGTCGCCGACCTCCCCGGAGCTGCCATTGCGGCTGCCGCCACCTTCCTCCCCCCGTTTCTCCTCACGGTCTTCCCCGCCCCCTACTTCCGCAAATATGGGAGCCGCCCCGCCCTCGCTGCCATAGTTGACGGGGTCACCGCCGCCGCCATCGGAGCCATCACCGGAGCAGTTTTCGTCCTCGGCCGACGGGCCATCATCGATCTACCAACCGCGCTCTTGGCTGTCGCTGCTCTCATGGTCCTGTGGAAGAGCCCCCGACGAATCCCCGAACCCTTCATCGTGGCCGCGGCCGCCGGAGCAGGCATTCTCCTTCAACCCCTTGTATACGGCTGACCGAAACCGACACGGCAACAGGGGGCTCGGAAATCCCTAGCTGGGTTGGGGTCCTTGGACCCTATCCGCCGGGGTCCAGCGCGCCGACGATCATCGTAAGGAGGTGAATGCCATGCAATGGGATCTCGGACTGCAAGGAGTCGCAGTTCTCCTAGTGATGTCGCTCGGATTTGGTTTGCTGGCTCAAGCCCTAATCAGGAAGGTGACGACGAGCCGGGTGTGGGTCTTCGCTACAGCCGGGTATTTCGTCGTTGGCCTCGTCATCAGCGAAGTCTGGTTTGGATGGGCAACGGAGGAAGAGCTGCAACCCAACATCGACGGGTTGTCATTCGACGAGGTGCTGCTCGGGGTAATCCCCGGAGTGGCGATCCTGATCGCGATTCGTTACTGGTTAAGGCGTTCCCGCGATGCCTCCAAGAAGGTCACGACCGTCGGCTCTAGCCGATAGGTACGCCACGGTGAATCGGATGTCGGCGAGCGGCAACGCGCCCCGGCGCGGTTAGCGATCTCGCTCCTCCCTCCGCCACTTCGACGCTAAGGTCGCTGGGGGAGGTCCGAGGTGTGGCTTGTCATAAGCGCTTGGATCGCGGCAGTTCTGGTCTTCTCGTCCTTCTTCATGAAGACGATGATTCCACTGCGGATTGTCGCCATCGTCAGCAATCTCGCCTTTATTTCGTATGCGCTGCTGGGGATCACGTACGGCATCTTCGATCGGGTCTATCCGATCCTCGTCCTCCACGCCTGCCTCCTCCCCCTCAACCTGCTTCGACTCCGTCAGCTCACCCGGTTGACGGCCGCCGTCCATCGGGCAACCGACGCGGACGTCCTCGAGTCGCTCATCCCCTACATGCAAACCGAGGTGTATCCACAGGGAACCGTGCTGTTCAAACAGGGCGATCCAGCCGACCGCCTCTATATGATTCAGGAAGGGCGCATCCATTTCCCCGAGATCGACAAGCACATCGGGGCCGGGGAGGTATTCGGCGAGGTGGGCTTGTTCGCCCCGCAGAGTGTTCGGGCCCTGTCCGCAGTCTGTGAGGAGACTTGTCGTCTCTCCTCGATCTCCCGCGAGAAAGCCCTTGAGCTCTACTACCAAAACCCCAAGTTCGGGTTCTTTCTCATTCGCCTCGTCTCGGGCCTAGTCCAAGAAGACA
>DATEDX010000212.1:0-4479 GCA_035281425.1 Acidimicrobiia bacterium | reverse complement strand
GGGGTTGGCCCCATGACCCGGGCCATGCTCCTGGTCAACACCCTGGCGGCCGCCACTTCCACCTCCACTACGCTCAAGGGTCGATAACCAGACAAGGAGCAAAGGGTGGCGACACCGATCACGATGACCCCCACCGGGCTCTCGGTGCCCGACGACCCCATCATCCCTTTCATTGAAGGCGACGGCACCGGGCCCGACATCTGGGCGGCGGCGGTGCGGGTGTTCGAAGCCGCGGTGGACAAGGCCTATGGCGGTTCCCGCAAGTTCGAGTGGATGGAGGTGCTGGCCGGTGAGAAGGCTTACAACCAAGTCGGTTCCTGGCTACCCGACGAAACCGTGGACGCCTTCCGCACCTACCTGGTGGGGATCAAAGGCCCTTTGACAACACCAGTGGGAGGTGGGATCCGCTCCCTCAACGTCGCTCTCCGCCAGACGCTCGACCTCTACGCCTGCGTCCGTCCGGTCCGCTGGTTTCAGGGGGTTCCTTCCCCGGTGCGCCAGCCGGAGTTGGTCGACATGGTGATCTTCCGGGAGAACACCGAAGATGTCTACGCCGGGAAAGAACTCGAAGCCAATTCCGAAGGGGCTCGCAAGCTGCTCGAGTTCCTCGACCAGGAATTTGGCTGGGAGATCCGCCCCGACTCGGGCCTTGGTCTCAAGCCAGTCTCCGTTACCGGCTCCAAGCGTCTGGTGCGGGCCGCCATCAACTATGCCCTGGCCGAGGGTCGCAAGTCGGTGACCTTGATCCACAAGGGCAACATCATGAAGTTCACCGAGGGCGCTTTCCGGAAGTGGGGATACGACCTCGTCAAAGAGGAATTCGACGACGTCGCCGTCTCCTGGGAAGAGAGCGGTGGCCAGCCGGGAGAGAAGCTACTGGTGAAAGACGCCATCGCCGACGCCTTCCTTCAGCAAATCCTCACCCGCCCGGCCGAATACGACGTCATCGCCACCACCAACCTCAACGGCGACTACATATCCGACGCCCTCGCCGCCCAGGTAGGAGGCATAGGGATCGCCCCCGGAGGCAACATCAACTACGACACCGGCCATGCCGTTTTCGAAGCCACTCACGGCACTGCCCCCAAATACGCCGGGCAGAACAAGGTCAACCCAGGCTCGGTGATTCTTTCCGGGGAGATGATGCTCCGGTACCTGGGCTGGAAAGAAGCCGCCCAACTGATCCTGAAAGGCCTGGAGGCAGCCATTGGTGACCGGGTGGTCACTTACGACTTTGCTCGGCTGATGGATGGAGCCAACGAGGTCAGCACCTCCGCCTTCGGCGACGCCATCATCGAGCGGATGTAGCGGCGATGCCTGAACCGATGCGGGTGGCGGTGACGGGAGCCGCCGGACAGATCGGATACGCCGCCGTCTTCCGGATAGCGGCCGGGGAGATGCTGGGACCGGAGCAGCCGGTAATCCTGCAGATGCTGGAGATAGAACCGGCCCTTCCCGCCCTGGAAGGGGTGGCGATGGAACTCGACGACTGCGCCTTCCCCCTCCTCGCCGGGATGGTCCGCACCTCCGACCCGGAGACGGCCTTCGAGGGTGCCGAGGTTGCTCTCTTGATCGGGGCCATGCCTCGCAAAGCGGGGATGGAGCGGTCCGACCTCCTCGCGGCCAACGGTGCCATCTTCACTGCCCAGGGTCGGGCCTTGGCCGCGGCGGCTTCAGCGGGCGTGAAAGTGCTGGTGGTGGGCAACCCGGCCAACACCAACGCTCTGATCACCTTGAACAATGCCACCGGGATCGATCCCTCTCAGATCACCGCCATGACCCGCCTCGATCACAACCGGGCCGTCGGCCAACTAGCCCACCATCTCGGAGTGCCGGTGTCGGCGGTTAGACAGATGACGGTCTGGGGTAACCACTCCACCACCCAATACCCGGACTTGTTCCACTGCCTGGTCAATGGCGAGTCGGCTTACGACCTGGTCAACGACCACGACTGGGTGGAGAACACCTTTATCCCCACTGTCGCCAAACGGGGAGCGGCGGTGATCGAAGCTCGGGGTGCCTCCTCGGCGGCCAGCGCCGCCAACGCTGCCATCTTCCACATGCGCGACTGGGTCCGGGGCACCCCCGCCGACGACTGGGTATCGATGGCAGTCATCTCTGACGGCTCCTACGGTGTGCCCGAGGGTCTCGTCTCCTCGTTCCCTTGCCGGACCGAGGGTGGGCGCTGGTCAATCGTTCCCAACCTGGAGATCGACGACTTCAGCCGTGGGAAGATCGACGCCTCGGTGGCTGAGCTCGAGGCGGAGCGTCAGGCCGTCAAGGAGCTCGGGCTCATCTGAGGCTCCGTTCCAGCGGACTAGAACTCACTACTCAGAACTCACGACTCAAAACTGCGACGGACTACCAGGCCGTCGCTTAGTACTCGATCTCCATGTCTTTGACGGCGGCAGCCCATTGGGTGATGGCCGCCTGTTGCATCATCAACTTGGCCAGGTTGCCCGAAACCTTGAGTTTTCCCGTCATGAAGGCGGTCTGGGTGTTGAGTTCGCCCTTCGAGATCGACACCGCGGTGTCGTAGGTGCTGCCCACGGTGACATCGGCTCCTTCAAGCTGACCGAGGGCCAGGTCGGCGTTCCCGCCGCTGGTCTTCAGGTAATAGCCCACATCACCGTCGGGGCCGTCAGAGACATTGAAGGCAATACCGAGGTCGGTGTTGCCGATCGCCGATTTGAAGCCAGGATGGGAGTTGAGAGTGGAAGTGACCTGGTCGGCCCACTCGGCGCTGAGGAACTTGACGGCCATGAAGAGAATCTCCTTGTCAGATGGCGCCGAGAGGGTAGCAGTCCGCCCAAACTTTGAGCGAACAGTCAAGGTTTAGGCTAGCCGGCGATCAAGCGGACAGCCTTGGGTGACCCCTCCTTGAACTCAGAGAAACACCGGCCCTCGACCGGGATATTGGATGCGAAGTCGATGCCGACGGCGGCGATGACTTGTACGGTCTGGCCTTGGCCATTGCTGGAGAAGTCATTGAAGAACTCGCCCGAGGCGTTGGGCGGGCTATATCCGTTGTAATAAGGCCGCATCAGATAAACCCATTGGAAATCCACAATGCGGGCCGAGCACCTATTCACCTGCGTGGGGTCATTTGGATCGGTAATAGTGCAGTCCGAGGTGGGGAAGCTCTCAACAATTGGCACCCGAGCAAATCGCGGGCACTCGCAGTCGTCAATTGCCGTCAGCGTCACGACCGGGGGAGAGGGGGGATTGCCGTTGGCGATGTCCTGTTCCCATGTGACGGTGTCTCGCGGAGTGGGACAGGCACCGCCGGCGCAGTCAGCAACGTCTTCCAGGGTGTGACCGTCGTAACAGTCACTTCCACGGCAGTAGATGGTGTAATGCCGTTCGAGGTAACCGATGTCGGCACCGGCAAAGCCAAGTGACGAGCGTCCTGCGATGAGCCCGTCGTACACCTTGTTGGGGTCGCTTCCGCTGGTGGTGGCCACCCTGTTGCAGGGCTCGAACTCACCTGAGACTGTTTCGCAGACCTGGTTGACGGCTGGATCGAGGTCCCAGTTGATGCCGGCAATCATGTTGGCAATGTAGTTACCGGTGGGATTGTTTTCGCGGGAGCCGGGTGGATCATCATGACGGGGGATCTTCAGCCCGGAGCAGCTGTCACTCGATTGGCCGTTCAACGTGCACTGGTTTTGTTCGAAGTTAACGATCCCGCCGGTGAAGCCCACCAGCACGCCGAAGGGCATGTCGGCGCCCCCTCCTAGAGCCGACCCCACTTCACAATAAGCCTCCTGGTTGATGATCACGGAGTTCGCCCCTAATGCCCGGCCGAAGTGGGTTGGTCGGTCCTGTGACACCGCCACTCGCATTTGGGTCGACTTGCCGTTGAAAGGCGTTTCGATCGTGATGGTGAAGGCGCCATGAGTGTACGTATTGATACCCGCCGTGGGTGGACCGAGGCCGGTGGTGACGTTGGGATTCAGCCCGGCCAAATCGGGGTGATTGGGCCGGAGATAGCTCGCCGCCATGGCCACTGCTCCGGCAGGATTTTCTGGAAGCTCGCGAGCTCCGGCCAGGCACGCCAAGTCAGCCACTCGCTGTTCGCTGCGGGCCTGCTGGTAGAAGAGCGAGGTATCCACCGCCAAGGCCGCCGCTCCCATCAAGAAGAGGAGGGCGGCGGCCGTAACCAAGGCTGTGTAACCACGTTCTGGGCGCGGAGCTTCGGTCACGGCTCGAGTCGGGCCACACCCTGGCCCCGGAGGTCGACGTCGATGGAGAAGAAGAGGAAATCGAGGGGGTAGTCATCGACTACAAGGGAAACCTGGACCCTTTCATCGGTGGTCGGATCCTGCCCGGCGCTGCTCCCGAGAGCTATACATGGCCCGGTTCCTGAGTTCCGGCTGATCACGGTGGCGCCGTCCATGACGGCAGAACAAAAGGTGACGTCGCTCCAAGGGAACGAAGCGGCGACAACCTCGCCTTGGGCGATGGTGGTGATGGCGG
>DATEDX010000211.1:0-5441 GCA_035281425.1 Acidimicrobiia bacterium | reverse complement strand
GGCGGACCCAGCTTCAAGTCGCTGCTTGGCGGTTCACTGTCGATCTTGGAGATGGCCATCACCACCAAGAGCCCGACTCCGGCCCAGGTCACCGGCAGCCCTCCCCGGCCTGCCAGCCCGATACCGAAGAAGACCAGGAACGTCCCCATCGTCCACACGATGGCTTCCTCCTCCACCATGGCGGCCCACACCGCGATGACAGCCAGCAGCACGGGCACGACCTTGGCGATGCCGAGTCCGTCGGCCTCGGGGAACCCGCCGCTAACCGCGTACAGGATCCAACCGAAAGCCATCGCCCCCGCCACCACCCGGTAGAAGACTCGAGGCTGGCTCCACACAGGCGGCGAGTTTACGAAGCTCCTCACTCCCCCGCCCCGGGGATATGATCCGACGATGCCCCGCTGGCTGATTCCCCGTTCGGCTCCGGCCCGGGTGGCGTGGCAGGTGCTACTGCTCGCCTTCTTGGTAGCAGCTGCCTATTGGCTGACCAACTGGTTGGCTGCCGACTTGGCCTCGAGCCCTACTCCGCTTCCGTGAAGTTCCTCCATGGTGTGGGGAACGATGGCATCGCGGGCTCCCACCGCTAACAGGTAGAAGGACGCTGAAATCAGCGACATAGCCAATCCCGCTGCGAGAAGCGAGGTCCACCCGATGCGGGCGCCGAAGTCGCCCATATTGAATGTGCCGTAGCCCGAAGGGAGCACGGGTTGGAAGTCGAGGGCCGAGTAGATCATCGACCCCAAACCCACCCGGGCCCGGTTGGTCGCCCCCAGATACTGTACAAAAGCCACACTGGCCAGTGCCCAGATGCCCGCCGACATCATCTGGATCCCGGCGTAGGGAACCAGATGGGGAAGGAAGTGCACTCCCATGATCCGGCGGGCCCCCGACCCCGCTACCCGAGCGGCATCGACGAAGGGTTTGACGGCCACCGACAACGCCCGCGACCTGATTACCAAAGCGGCCGGGCCCAGGCCATAGAGCACCCCGAACAGGAGACCGGCGTCGATCACCCCGAACGTCGGCCGGCTCCACCCCACGACGAGCAAAGCAATGGTGGGAGGCATGAGGGTAAGGGCGTCGCCGAGACTGGTGGTGACGGTGTCGATCCAACCTCGGAAGTAGGCGGCCAGTGAGCCCACGGTCAGGGCCAGCGCCCCGACCAATACCGCCGCCAGTACCGCCACCTGCAAAGCGGGGCTGAGGGAATAGGTGAGGGCGCTCATCACGTCACGGCCCAGGGCATCGGTCCCCAACCAGTGGGTGGGTGAGGAACCAGTGGGGTGCTGGAGGGCCGGGTCGTGGCCCGTCTCCGGGTGAAAGATGGCGTCCCTGCCGTCCCAAACCGTTGCGCGGAGGATGGGGTGGGCGACAGCGAGGAGGGTGAGAACGAGCAGCAAGCCCAGCCCGATCTTGACCTTGACGCTTCTCAAAAGACGAGAGCGCCACCCACCGTTGGCCAGGTAGGTCAACTGGAGGCTCCGATCCGAAGACGCGGGTCGAGTGCCACCTGCACGATCTCGGCCACTAGTCGCAGCACCAGCAGCAACACCCCCATGGTGATGAGGACTCCGCTGATCAGAGGGAGGTCGGCGTTGCGGATGGCGGTGAAGAGGGTGGTGGAGAGGCCTCCTGCCCAGTGGACACAGTTCCCGAGATCATCGACCAGGGCGCAGTTCCCGACTTGGACTTGGTATTCGATGATGATCAGCCCAGTGAGAAGGAAAGGCAGGGCGGCGAAGGAGCGGGAGAGGACAGGTAGCACCACGTTGCGAGCCACGTGGCGGTCTCGCACGCCCTGTTCCGGTACCGCTTTGGCCCGGGCGGTGAGGATGTAGTCCTCGCCCCGTTCGTCGGCGATACCCGCCCGCCAGACGAAGAGAACTTCACCAAAGGCGAGGAGGAAGAAGGCCAGCACAGCCAGTACCGGGCTGCCGGCTCCGATTTCCACCGCCCGGGTGGAACGGAAGAAGAACACGTCGAGCATCGGATCAGTTATGCCCAAACGGACAATGGCCAGCACCAACCCCCCGATGGCAGCGGGCACGGCCAGTAGCGGCAGCAAACGCCAACCTCGCCGGCGCCCGAAGGCACGCAGTATCAATGCCACCACGAGGGCGCCGACCATGGCCAAGCCCCCGAATCTGACCAGCTGGTCTTCGGTGTAGGGAAGGCCCTCGAAGATGTGGAGGCTGTCGAGGGGGAGACCGGCGAGGTTGCGTAACGAGATCAGAAGGTCACGGCCGAAATGGACGAGGAGGAAGATGAGGAGGGGCGGAAACAGGGTGTAGAACCCGAGGCCGAGGGTGGTGACCAATCCGCCCCCCAGCTTCCCCATCTGCCACTCGGCGACCCGCCCCAGCCAGCTGCCCAGCAGGTAGGCGAGGATTCCCCCGGTGGCGAAGATCATCAGGGTGGTGGGAAGGGCTTGGCGGATGATGCTCCCAACCGAGTCGCCTGTGTAGGAGGTACCCAGGCTCCCTGATGCCAGCTCCGACATGTAGCCGAAGTAGCGGCTGACGATGGGGGTGCCGGCCTCCGCCAGCGGGGTGTCCCAGGGCAGGAGCAGTTCGACCAGGAAGAAGACCGCGGTGACGAATACGAGCAGGGTCACCACCGAGGCGCCGGCCCGGCGGAAGATGAAGGGCAATAGTCCGGGTGCCGCAGTCGTCACGGGACGCCCGGACTGAGGTTGTGTCGCGGCTACCACCCAACCATTCCCTTCGCCCTCCTGACTAAATGCCGGCTTCGCACCGTGCTTTTCATCCCCTCGGAAGCGTCCTTATGTCAACCACTGGGCAACGGTTTGACGCTGAACGACCCTCACTCGGTTCAGAAACCGACGACGAGATCCCGCTAGTTCAACAGCCGGGGGGACGTTGGGAAGGCGGGCCGCTGCAGGGCGCTCCACCTCCAGGTGAGCATCCCGGGGGCCGCTGGGTGGGGGGGCCGCTGCAGTTGGGGGGAGGCGTCGTGGGCGGGGAGGTTGTGGTGGGTGCGGTAGTGGTGGGCGCCATGGTGGTGGTGGGCCCGGCTGTGGTATCGGTGCCGGCCGCCCCACCAAACCCGGCAGCCGCCGAGCCGAAGGTGTCGCTGGTCTCGCCTCCCAAGACGGCCAGCGCCCCGAAGCTGATCATGGCGATGAGGACCAGGGCCAGGGCGTATTCGACCATCGACGCCCCCTGGTCACCGCCCAACCGGCGGCTCCGACGATGGTGACGACTGAAATAGGGCGCGCGATCGCGCCGGGACAACTGATACAAAGGAAGCCTCCCTGGCCAAACGAATGCGAGGTGAGTATCGGCCACGACGACGACCGGCGCCATAGTCCTCCGGTCCTGCCCTTTTGTAGGCCGAGTCAGTTGCTTCCTACCGCAGATCGTTGGGAGGTGCCGGGCCTATCATCCACCGGTGATGCCCGTCCGCACAGTTTTGGAGCGGGGTCCCAAGGAGAAGAAGGTGGTTGCTTTCGCCCTTGACTGGCCCGGTTGGAGCCGGGGTGCCAAAACCACCGAGCAGGCACTGGAAACGTTTGAGTCCTATCGGCAGCGTTACCGCCCGATTGCGGTGGAGGCCGGGTTGGGCGATGAATTCGACGCCGCCGGGCCGGTGGAAATCGTCGAGGACCGGATCGGGAGCGGTATGACCGATTTCTGGGGCATCTCCTACTCCACGTCGAGCTTCGAGCAGGAGCCGATGGACGAGGTTGAGCTAGAACGAAAGATCAGGTTGTTGCAGGCCTGCTGGACCTTCTTCGACGGGGTGGCTTCCCGGGTGTCGGCCGAGATGCGCAAGGGCCCCCGGGGAGGGGGACGAGACCGGGACCGGATCATCCGCCACACCATCCGTAACGAGAGCGAGGACTTCGCCAAACAGGTGGGGCTGCGGATCCCAGAGGAGGCTGCCCTCACCCCGGAGGGCTTGCGCACCCACCGAGAGACGTATGTCGAAGCGATGCGGGCCTACAACGCCGGCGAAGGGAAGCGGATGCGGTCATGGACCCTGCCATTTCTCATCCGCCACAGTGCCTACCACACCCTGGACCACGCCTGGGAAATGGAGGACAAGGATCTCTCCAGCGAAGCCGGATGATCTTGACGGCGAACCCCCGGTTCTGACTAACTCTGGCGTCATAAGAACCGCGGGTTGAAGCTTTTGCTCGCACCTCTCGCCCACCAAGGAGCCGGATCGCTAACCCCTCGTAGATTGAGCTAGACATGCAGTCCGTAAAACAACAGCTCCACCGCTATCTCCAAGTGGGACGGGAAGCCATCTTGTGGAAGCTCGAAGGCCTGTCCGAATACGACATTCGCCGCCCCTTGGTGCCAACCGGCACCAATCTCCTCGGCCTGGTCAAGCACCTCGCCAGCGTCGAGCTCGGTTATTTCTCCGACCCGTTTGGTCGGCCACATTCCGAGGAGCTCCCCTGGTGGGAGGAATCGGCCGAACCCAATGCCGACATGTGGGCGACTCCCGAGCAGACCCGGGAGGAGATCGTCGCTCTTTATCACCGGGCCTGGGAGCATGCCGACTCCACCATTGCCGCCCTCGATGTGGACAGCATCGGACAAATTCCCTGGTGGCCAGAGGATCGGCGCCAAGTAACCCTTCATCTGATCCTGATCCACGTCATCGCCGAGACCCATCGCCATGCCGGCCACGCCGACATCGTTCGCGAACTGATCGATGGATCAGCCGGGCTGCGGCAAGACAACGACAACCTTCCCAACGTTGACGAAACGTGGTGGGCCGGCTACCGCCAACGGCTCGAAGAGGCAGCCCGCCTCTTCGACACTGGTGCGTGAACCTCCGTGCCAAAAGCCTGCTTCACGGTCAATTCGGGAAGTGCAGACCCGAATGCGCCTCACGGAACACTTCCCTCTCAGCATTGAGTCCGCACTGGTCGTTCCGCCGAATGGGGAGTTGGCGCCCGGTGTCCCGGGCAATCGCCGCGCGGTCGGCCGACGCGCAGGGATGATCAATCCACGTGAATTATTTGTGATTGGGCCTAGCTGGATGCCCAAAAGGGCGATAGCTTGACTCCGTCTACGGAAGGCCAGCTCTCAACCGTGAATCGTCGGAGTCGACAGCGCTTTGTCCGCCTCGCGGTAGCTTCGATGATGTTCCTCACGACGGGGCTTTCTAGCGCTGCCCAAGCCGCTGAGGAACCGCCCGTCACCGGCACCAGCTGGATCGTTACCTTGAAGCCGGCGTTTAACCCCCGTGATCATGGCCTGGCCATTGCCAGTGAAGCCCGAGGAGACCTGGGACTGATTTACGAGCATGCGCTGAATGGTTTCGTTTTCCACGGTACCGAGGCGGAGGCAGCACTGGTTTCGCGCAATCCACTTGTGAGGACAGTCGTTCCCGACCTCATTCTCCGTATCGCTGATGAGACCGTGCCCACCGGCATCTCCCGGATCAGGGCCGAACACGCCACT
>DATEDX010000210.1:0-4836 GCA_035281425.1 Acidimicrobiia bacterium | reverse complement strand
GCGCACGCGCGAGCTCGCCATCCGGCTGACGCTCGGCGCCCGGCCCGCAAGCGTCGGCGCGCTGGTCATCCGTCAGAGCCTGGTGCTCGTCGTGATCGGGCTGTCCGCCGGCATCGCCATCATCTGGCTGGCGGAAGGCGCGCTCACCCGCGTTGTCTTTGGCGTGACGACCAGTGATGCCATGGCGCTCGTGACCGCCAGCTCGGTCTTGCTGATCGCCGCGCTCATCGCCTGCGTGCCGCCCGCACTGCGGGCGATGCGGGTCGATCCGGTGGAGGGCTTGCGCGCGGAATAGCTATCGGCTATCAGCTTTCGGCTATCAGCTATCAGCTATCGGCTATCGGCTATCGGCTTTCGGCTTTCGGCTATCAGCTATCGGCTATCAGCTTTCGGCTATCGGCTATCGGCTATCAGCTATCGGCTATCAGCTCTCAGCTATCCGCTATCGGCCAGAACAACCTCCGCAGAGCGCCTACTCACCACTCACAACTCACCACTCACGTCTTCCGTCTTCCGTCTTCCCTCCGCCCCCTCCGGCCCTTCGGGCCACCTCCCCCAACGCTCCCTTCCGTCGCTGGGGGAGGAAGGTGACTGATGACGGCCTCCACAACTTCGTCCACTGTCAGGTCGGTGGTATCGATGTGGACCGCATCGGGGGCAGGCACTTGAGGTGACACGGAGCGGGTGGCATCAGCCTGGTCTCGAGCCCTGATCGCCCGGGCCACTTCGACCTCGTCTTCTCCGGTCTGGGCTGCTCGCCTCCTCGCTCTCTCCTCCGGGCTCGCCTCCAGCCAGATCTTCAGCTCGGCCTGGGGAAAGACAACGGTGCCGATGTCCCGTCCCTCCACCACGGCGTCCCGGCCCCGGGCCTCCACCCAGCGCCGCTGCTCGGCAGTCATCAGGGCCCGCAACTCCGGATGGGCCGCCACCGGACTCACCCAGGCCGTCACCTCGGCAGAGCGGATGGCGAGGGAGACGTCTTCACCATCGATCATCATCCGCCCCTTCTCCTGTTGGAAGTTACGATCGGCAACTGCCCTCACCACCTCGTGCGGATCGTGGGGATCGGCGCCGGCTCGTAAGACGGCCAGAGTGGCGGCCCGGTAGAAGGCCCCGGTATCTAGATGGTCCCAACCCAGCCGCCGCGCCACCCGCCGGCTCACGGTCGACTTGCCGGAGCCGGCTGGCCCGTCGATGGCGACGATCACAGCTGGGAGAGCATGGTGAAGTATCCCGGCCAGGTCTTGGTCACCACCGAGGGTGAGTCGATGATTATCCCGGGCTGCCTCAGCCCCACCAGGGCCAGGGACATGGCGATGCGGTGATCGCCATAGGTGGAAACCACCGCCGGGCGGAGGGGGGCGGGGGCGATCACAAGGTCGGATCCCTCCACCCGGGCATTGCCCCCTACCCGCCGCAACTCCGACTCCAATGCGGCGAGACGATCGCTTTCCTTGTGGCGCAGCGTCTGCAATCCCCGCAACCGGCTCTCCTCATCGGCGAACAGGCACGCCACCGCCATCGCCAGGGCGCCATCGGGAGCTTCACTCAAATCGACGTCAACGGCTCGTAAAGGTCCCTCTGGTCCCCGCAGATCGATCTTGCCTGATCCCCTCTCGATCCGGCATCCCATGGCGGCCAGCACGTCAAGAACACGCAGATCGGGTTGGGTGGAGCTTTCCGGAATCCCAGTGATGACCATGTGTCCGGCGGTGATAGCGGCCGCCACCAAGGGATAGACCGCGGCGGAAGCGTCCGCTTCGATG
The DNA here is from genome assembly GCA_035281425.1 of Acidimicrobiia bacterium. GTDB lineage: Bacteria > Actinomycetota > Acidimicrobiia > Spongiisociales > ZC4RG35 > JAICND01. The sequence continues at coordinate 3,070 of DATEDX010000210.1, read as the reverse complement.
CGATAGGACACCGAGCGATACCCGCTGGGCTCAACCAAGAAGCGATCCTCTTTGTCTTCCACTGTGGCACCAAAAGCGGTCATCACCTCCAGGGTCGAAGTTAGGTAGTGACGAGAAACCGGCGGAGCGGTGAGCACGATCTCCATCGTCTCCGTCGCCAACGGAGAGATGAGCAGCAATGCCGACACGAATTGACTGCTGCGCGAAGGGTCCACGGTTACCGTCCCTCCTCCCAGCCGAACTCCGGTGACGGTGACGGGGAGGCTCTCTTTGCCGTGCTCGACCTTGCAGCCCAATTGAATCAGTGCTTCGCCCAGCTCATCGAGCGGGCGGTGCGGCAGCCGGCCCCGCCCGGTGATGGTGACACGGCCGGGGACCAGCGCCGCCACCGCGGTGAGAAACCGGGCCACGGTGCCTGCCTCGTAGGCGTCGATCGGCTGCTCCGGGGCCGACATCTCCCCGGCACTACCCAACACCAGCCAAGGGTCGTCGACGTCGTCGATGCTTACTCCCAGGGCCCGCAGTCCTTCTCTCATGGCTCGGGTGTCATCAGCTTCAAGCGGATCGAGCAGCCGGCTCACACCCCGGGCCAGGGCCGCCGTCACCAGCGCCCGGTTGGTGAGGCTCTTCGAACCCGGCGGGTGCACCACCGCCGCTACGGCTCCCGAACGGGGCACGATTTCCAAGCGGGCGGGGAGGGGTTGATCGGGAGGCGACACCGCGAGCTAGGTTAAGCGGGAGCGGAACCTCGTCCGCTTCCCGCTTCCGACTGACGGTAGAGGTCGGCGACTTCCGAAGGGGACAATATCCGCCACTTGCCAGGACGGAGATGAGGATCAGCGAGCCGGCCGATGCCGGTCCGCACCAGTCGTTTCACCGGGTGGCCTACGGCCGCAAGCATCCTCCGCACCTCTCGGTTTCGTCCCTCAGTTAGGACCAGCTCCACCAGGGAACGGGCACCCAAGGTGGCCTCCAGGGAGACCTTTTCCGCCCGAGCCAACCCATCCTCGAGTTCAACCCCTTCGGTGAGGCGCTGCAGAGCCCGGTGGCCGGGGCGGCCGGCCACCTCGGCGAGGTAAGTCTTGGTGATGCCAAAGCGGGGATGGGTTACCCGCTGGATCAGCTCACCGTCGTTGGAAAGCAGTAAGAGTCCCTCGCTGTCGGCGTCGAGCCGTCCCACCGGCACTACCCGCGGAACAGGCGGCACCAGTTCCACCACGGTGGACCGACCCTCGGGATCTTCCGCGGTGGAGATCACCCCCACTGGCTTGTAGAGGAGATAGGTAACGTGCTCGGGAGCGAGAGGTAGTGGCACCCCGTCGACTGCGACTCTCTGGCGGGAGGGATCAACCCGATCACCGAGTACCGCCCGCCGTCCTTCGATCGTCACCCGCCCCTCGCTGATAAGGCGCTCCGCCGCCCGCCGCGACATCAGCCCGGCGGCGGCGATCACCTTCTGCAGACGTTGCGGACGGGGACCGGGGTGGTCAAGCTCCAGAGCGGAAAGTCTCCTCAAGCACCTCCACCACTTCGGCCGGTGGGATGTGCTCGGCTAAGGGCGGGAGTTCACTCAATTGGTTCAATCCCAGTTTCTCGAGGAACAAGGCGGTGGTGCGGTAGACGGCGGGATTGCCGGGGCCGGGAAGGCGGCCGGCTTCTTCGACCAGACCGAGTCTTTCCAGGGTGCGGATGGCCGAGTCCGAGTCGACCCCCCGAATCTCGGCGATCTGTCCACGGGAAACCGGTTGGCGGTAGGCCACCACCGCCAGCACCTCGAGGGCTGCCCCCGAGATCCGCCGGGCGGTAGCCGAGGAAGAGAACCGCTCTAGATAGAGGTAGGCGTCGGGGTGGGAATAGAGCCGGTATCCACCTGCCACCTCGCGCAGCACCATGCCGCTATTGCGCTCTTCGAGTTCGCGACCTAGCGCTTCCAGCTCATTCACCACCTCTTGACGGGAAAGCTCCAACACCAGGGCCAGTTCTTCGACCGGTATCGGCGCCTCGGCCACGAAGAGGATCGCCTCGAGGGCTGCCCGGACGGAAAGGGTCAACGCTCCTCCAGATCGATCGAACCCCGGCTCTCGATCTCGATTGGTGCCAACCAATCCCGCTGGCGCACTCCGATGAGTCCCCAGCGGGCGAGCTCCAGCAAAGCCACAAAGTAGGCGGCGATCTCGACCCGTCGCCGGCAATGATTGGTCAACTCCTCGAAGCTGGTTTTGATCTCGCCCTCCAGCCGCGAGGCGAGATCGGAGATGGCTTCTTCGATGCTGGGCAGATCGAGATCGAGATGATCGAGGTCGGGCTCGGCCAGTCGCCGGCTGAAGACCTTCGACGCCACCAGGGCGAGCCCGGCGACATCGGTGGGTAGGGTCACCGCCGGCGGCGCCACCACCACTTTCTGGTCGAGGCCGGAGTTGCGAGGTACCAGGCGACCGACCTCTTGCAGCCGGCGAACCAGCACCGCTGCCACGTCTTTGAAGGTGACGCACATCAGCAGCCGGGAGAGCAGCCGGTCGCGTTCCTCCATCAACGCCAGTTCCTCGTCGAGATCGGGTTCGGCTCCAGGTGGGAGGAGCCGGTGGGCCTTCAACTGGATCAGGGTGGCAGCGATGAGCAGAAATTCACTGGTCACCTCGAGGTCGAGACGGCGCATCTCCTCCAGATGCTCTAGGTACTCGCTGACCAAGCTGGTGAGGCTGAGGTTGGTGATGTCTACTTGGTGGCGGGTGATGAGGGCCAGCAAGAGATCGAGGGGTCCCTCGAAGACGGCAGTGGATACGTGGAAGCTCATGAATTAAGACGTGAGACGTGAGTGTGACCGACCAGGGCCGGAAACGCAACGATCATTCGACTATTGGCTTCTGGCTGATAGCCGATAGCCGAAAGCTGATAGCTACCTATCGGCTTCGATCAGGAGTTTCCAGTCTTCGAGGTTGAGCGATGAGGGGCGTTCGCCGTGGTGGTGGCGGGCGAAGTCCACCACCGTGGTTTCGGCGCCCAGCCGCGAGAGTTCTTCGGCCCCCAGATCTCCATGGTTGAGGTAGGCGGCCGCCCGCCCCGCCACTCT
>DATEDX010000209.1:0-16215 GCA_035281425.1 Acidimicrobiia bacterium | reverse complement strand
TAGAGAATCTGGTGTTCTTTGAATTCGTCTTCGTCGAGAACGGTGATGGTCCCATCCACCTTCAAGACGACATCGAGGTCGAGATCGACCTGGCGGACCGTGATGCCGTTCCAAACAGGTGGGGTGCCGATGTTGACATAGATCTCACACCAAGCATGGTGGCGATAGAACTCCATGACCCACCACCTATTGGTTGGAATCAGCAGGATGAATCCGGCCGGTAGCGGTGCTGGAGGAGCGTCTCCGCGGCGCGCTTCGGTGCCCGGAGCCACGTAGGCCCAAACGCCGTGTTCGTCACCGCCCAGCCTCCGCGCCCGGTACTGCCAATGAAGGCGATCGGGCCACTTCCTCATGTCGATCCGTATCTCGTCCAAAGGCCCTCGGCTCGGTTGGTTGGGCGGGGTGTCCATCACCGACCTTAACGACCGCTGCCAGGAGGATCGTGATCCGCGTTCACACCGAGGTTCCATCCTGGTTTCTCGCTCTCCAGCCAGTAACGCTTCTGCCCGATAACCAGGCGGTGCGGTCGTTACCTTCAACTCGCTCACGCGGCGTCAACCCGTGGTGGAAGGGAGCCGCCCTCATCTGCGCGATGGCAGCATTGGTGGTGGGCGGATGGGCGGTGGTGGATCAGTATCTGCGCTCCCGCCCGGTGGGCGAGGGCGACCTCTTCGCGCGGGAGATGAGGGAGGCGGCGGGGGAGTACGCCAACCTCATCGAAGAAGGGGTCACACCCGAGCTAGCAGTACGCCGAATTCGCAATCGGATGGCGGTGGAGTCGGTCAGCGTGGTCGATGCCGATGGCCGCTACCTGCAGTCGACCTCCTCGCCCCGGGTCGGGTCGAGTCTCGATGGATTCTTGGCCGCGGCCGTCGAGCGAGTTGCTCTCGGAGCCATCGCCGAGCCACTGGACCAAGAGGTCGTGGTCGACGGCGTGGTGGAGTGGGAGCCCGGAGACATCCTCTACCGGGTCACGGCCCCGATTCCCGGTGGACAGGGAGCGCTGGTCGTTGAATACGACATGAGCGAGCTGTTATCGCGGCGGGCCGGGCAGGCAGCGCTCGGACCGGCCAATCTCGCCGCTGGGGCAATCTCATTGACCCTGGCAGTCGGGACCGCCTTGTTGCTATTGGCACGTCAGGGTGCGGTCCGCCGGGCGACGGAGGCGGCGATGGAGAAACACTTCCTGGAGAGGCGTTCCATAGAACTTGAGGAATACAACCAAGAGCTCGATCAGGCTCGGGCCGACGCCGAACGAGCGCTGGCGCTGGCCGAGGAAACCAACCGGATTCGCTCCGAGTTCGTCCTCATGATCAATCATGAGCTGCGAACCCCCCTCACCAGCATCGTCACCGGATCGGCCTTGCTGGCGGAAGGCTGGGAGCGTCTCTCTCGAAAGGAGCGGGACCATCTCCTCACCGACGTGGTAGCCGACGGCCGCCGGCTCAAGGAGTTGATCACCCAGATGTTGGTGGTGGCTCGAATCGAGAACCGTGGCCTTCATTACGAACTTCGCCGGGTGGGACTGAGCCAACTGAGAGATCGAGTTGAGTCGGTCAGTCCTCGAACGGGCCTGTGGCAGCCAGCGGGAGAGGTGCCCGACTTGCTTACCGACGCCGACACTCTGGCCCAGCTGCTGGTGTCGCTCAGCGACAATGCCCGGACCCACGGTGCGACCCGAGTCACGATCGAAGTGGCCGCTGACCTGCCCTTCGAGCCGGCGGTGGAGGCGGGGCGGCGACCGGAAGCGGGAGTTTTTTTCCTGGTGGCGGATGACGGGCCCGGCATCGAGTACGGGTTCTTGCCTCACATCTTCGAGAAGTTCGAGAAGCGGGGCCGCAACTCGGGCACCGGACTGGGTCTCTATCTGGCCAAGCTCATGGTGGAAGGAATCGGTGGTTCGATATCGGTGAGGAGTGGGGCCGGCGGAACCACCATGGCGGTGGGGGTCCCTTGCTGGCAGCCGCAACAACTGCAGGCAGCGATATGAAGTACCGCTTGCTGATGATGATGGTGACTCTCCTCCTCTCTGGCTCCTGCCGTCCGGTCGAGGAGGGGTTCACCGTCACGCTGTCCGAGTTCCGCATCGAAGCCACCATGACCCGGCTTCCGGCCTCGGAGACTCAGATTCAGGTGGTGAATGAGGGGGACTTTCCCCACACTCTGGTGGTCAACGAAGTGGAAGGCAGAGTGCTGGGCGCCACCGGGCTGTTGATGCCGGGTGAAACCACCAAGCTGACCTTCGATCCGTCGGAGGGGAGGCTGATGTTCACCTGCCGGATCGTCACCGAGATTGAGGGCGGGCAGATCATCGATCACTATCAGGAAGGAATGGTGGCAGCACTCGAAGTAGACGAGTGATCGAACAGCTATCAGCTTTCGGCTATCAGCTACCGGCCAGAACTCACAGCGCGTTCACGTCTCAGGCCTCATAAAGGGCCTATTGCAGACGCCGATGAAGGAGCCACGCCCCTCCAGCCGCGACTAGTAACGCCCCCGCCCACCATTCGGGCCCCGCTTTCGTCCCCGCTCCCTCGCGCGCCGCCATGATGTAGCTCGGACCGCCGGCTGGATCGGTGGGAACGAAGGGCGCCACGTCCTCCGGCACGAAGGGAAGGGCGGCCGGCCCCGGGTTCTGAACCACGATTCCACCGGCGATCGGGGGTCCGGCAGCCGAGGGGGTGAACAAGTTGCCTTCCTCGCCGCCGGAAGTATCGACGCCTCCCTGATCTGTCCCTCCGCCGTTCCCGCCGCCAGAGCCGCTCCCCGGTGATCCGCCGCCGGGGGTCGAACTGGTGGTGGAACCGGAGGTGGTTCCGGTGGTGGACGCGGAAGTGGTGGAAGTAGTGGGGTTGCTGGCCACGGTGGTGGAAGTGGTGGGGTTGGTTCCGGCAGTGGTGGAAGTGGTAGTGGGATTGTTGTCCGAGGTGGTAGAGGTAGTGGTGGCGGAAGTGGTCGTGGTGGTGCTGGTGCTACTGGTGGTACTGGTGGTACTGCTGGTCGTTGTGCTGGAGGTAGTGGTGCTGCTGGTGGTAGTCGTGGTAGACGTGACCTGGAAGCCCGTGCTGGTGCAGGTGAGGCCTAGATCCAGCAGCTGGCAGGCGTAGATCTGGTAGGAGCCGGGGCTGGCATTAGGGATGCTGATCTCGGCACCGAATCTTCCCTGCGTATTGACATGAGCGGTGCCAAGGTCGGCGCACCCGCTTTGGTCCCAGCACAACATGACGTCAATCAATATGACAAACCCGCTACCGCTCACCTCAACTTCGGTGCCTGGGGAGCCGGAGGCTGGGTCCACACTGATGGAAGCGGCCACCGCCACCGAGGCGGAAATTAGTTGCCAGGCCAAGAAGAGGATTACTACTGCTGCCCCCACTTGCCGTCGCCGCTGGTCCTGCCTGGCCATGCCCATAGCCCACTCCCGGTTTGGCTACTGCCAGCCTATCGCCTTTTCCGGCACTAGGTGGTTCGGCGTTAGGTGGTGGGGGTCATCACGTCGATGACCCTCACCACCCACATTTCATCCGGTCCGTGTGAACTCAAAGACTTGGTGGTTCCCGAACTCATCTTTGACTTTGACGGCGAAGCCTTTACCTACGGGAGCCCCTTCAAAGAAGACTTTGATTTCCCATTCACCCTGGTCGTTGACCAGCGTGGTTCCCGAGCCGTATTCGGAAACTACAAAGATGGTTCCGCCGGGCAGCCCGTGGCCGTAGAAGATGTCATAAGGGGGGGTCTCCGAACATTCGCCAAAAACCTGATGAGCTTCAAAGTGCCATTCGGCCTCTTCAGACTCTCCTTGGTCTTCCTTTTCTTTGGCTTCGTCCGTCTCCTCCTTGGGCTGCTCGGACTGGTCGTCCTTCGCAGGGGGCTCTAGGTAAACCGTGACCGAGGCTTTGGAGACGTTGCCGGCCTGGTCCTCCGCCCGGAGCGTGGCGTGATTTCCGCCCGGGGAGAGAATCAGAACGATTCGCCACGAACCGTCATCTTTGACATCAGCCTCATAGTTGCCAGCGAAAACTTTCGCCCCCGTCTCCGTGGTGCCCTCGAAGACCACCTCCTTCTTCTCGAAGACTTGTCCTTCCACCGGATGAAGAATGACCAGACCGGGGGGTGTCGTGTCGACCGGCGTTGACTCCGCCTTGGGAGCTTCTTCATCCGATGATGTGACGGTGCTGACAGGATCCTCATCCACCGTCTCCTGCTTCAGGCTGGTTGACGTCGTCGGACCCGAAGGTTTTCCGCCCGTCGGGTCTGGTTTCTCGAGCGGGAACTCCGGCGAATGTCCGCGTTCGAATACCCAACCTTCACTTTGGAAACCTAAGGCAGCGCCGGTGATGATGACGACAGCCACCGCAGTGACGAGGGCGAGCCACTTACTCATGTACTTACTCCCTGGCTAGCTGGTTGCTTCCAGCCTGCCCCACGGCTATCACTCGCTCGAGGAGGCGCGAGGGTTTACCTGCTCAGGTAAACCGGAGGGATTGCCGATGCGAGTGTCTCGTGACGGCATCCATTCGCAATGATCCGAGCCCCCAGGGAACGGAAGGTGAAGCCTTCGAGGACTTCTACCGCCGGGAGTTCAAGGCGGTGGTGGCCCTCGCTTATGCCCTCTCCGGGAGCCGAATGGGTGCCGAAGATCTGGCTCAGGAGGCCTTCATCGCCGCTCATCAGAAATGGGACAAGGTGCGCAACTACGAAAAGCCGGGTGCCTTCGTGAGGCGGGTGGTGGCCAACATGGCAGTCTCGGCGTTTCGCACCAAAGCGGCCGAGGCGAAAGCGTTGATGCGCCTCGCCGGTCAATGGCGGGAAGGACTTCCCGACCTTGAGCCGGAGGATGAAGAGTTCTGGAACCAAGTTCGGTCGCTACCCGCCAAACAGGCTCAGGCCGTGACCCTGTTCTACCTCGACGACCTTCCGGTACTTGAGATCGCTGATGTGCTCAACTGCAGCCCGGCTACCGCCAAGGTTCATCTGTTCCGGGGCCGTAAGGCACTGGCAGCCAAGTTGGGCGTGGAGGTGAGCGATGCCGGTTGATCTCGATACCCGAGCCCGCCGGGCAGCCCTGGCCATCCACACCGCGGTGGAAGCAGCGCAACCACGATTGCTCCATCGCGCTAAAACGCTCCGAAAGAGGCTCCGTCTGGTTTCGGCGCTCGCCGTTCTACTGGCCGGGTCGGCGGTGGGGCTAGCACTGGTCACGGAGCCGTTCCCCGGTCCGCAGTCCACGACCTCGGTTCCCCCTACTGCCATCGTCCCCCGCATGAGCACGACGATGCCGCCAACCACTACGACCGCCCCGCTTGCCGCTCCCACCCCTCCCACCACCGACACCACCCAACCCGACACCACCCAACCCGACACCACCCCACCCTCCCTCGTCATCACCCATCCGGAGGACGGATCAGAGACGTCGGAGCGAGTCATTGAATTCGTGGGGACGACCGACCCCGGGGCCACCGTCCAAAGCGGCCGATACCAGGCCGAGGTCGACCCATCCGGGGTCTGGCGTCTGGTGCTGGTCCTGTCAGAAGGCTGGAACACGGCTCGCTTCACCGCCCAAGATGAGGCTGGCAACCTGTCCCAGGCCTCGGTACGGGTCCGATACTTGCCGGTGGAGGCGACGACGACCACCGAGTCTCCCACCACCACGACCGAGTCCAAGGAGCTGGCACCCTTCGAGGCCTACCCCACTTTCGGAGCTTGTGCCGAGGATCCCCCCTTCGACATCTACTACGGAACCGGGCATCCCGGATCGACGGTGCGGGTGGATTCGGAGTACGGGAGCGGGGAGACGCTGGTCGACCCATCCGGGGCTTGGGAGCTCAAGGTGTTCTTTGAGGGGATGACCCCCGGGCAGACCATCGTGGTGAAAGCCAGCGATCAGTACGGGCGAAAACACCTTTTCGAGTTCACCTATCAACCCTAAGCGGCTCCTTGCCCGGTGTTGAGTGGGTTAGGTTTTGGGCGCTGGTTGCCGAGAATTCCGAGGATGGCGCTTGCATCGGCGCGGGCTCCTCTGCCTTGGGGAGAGTCCAGCCCCGCTCTCGGAACCAGGTTTGGCTCGGCGTTCCACCTCGCTCGCGCCCTCAGCGCCCTCGTCGCCATCGTCGGGTATTTAGTTCTGGCCTTACGGTGGGAGTGGCGAGCCGCCTGGGTGGTGGTGGCTCTCTCCGCCACCATCTTCGCTCAGGCCTTGCTGCGGCGAAGGGAGAGCCAGCCGAGCCTTTCCCTAGCGCTGGTCTTTGACATCATCTGGATATCTATGACCTACGTGGTTACGGCACCGCCCGCCCTGGTGGTGGTGCCGGGCCTCACCTACCTGGTAGTGGCGCCGGTGCTGGCACTAGACGGTTGGCGAGCAGGGCGTATGGTCATCGCCGCCAAAGTGGGCATCGCCCTGGGCCTCTTGGGTGGTCTCTGGCAGCTTGCGGCTCCGATGGCGGTGGGTCAGGTGTTGACCCTGGCTGGCCTATCGGTGGCCACCCATCTGCCCACGATGACCTGGCTCATCGCTACCGCCACTCGCACCCTCCGCTCGCGGAGTGAGATGGCCCACGGCCTGGCCGTGCAGGAAGCGAGGCTTCGACTAATCACCGACAGCGCCAGCGACGTCCTCCTCGCCGTCGACGGCGGGGCCCGCATCATCTTCGCCAGCCGGGCCGTGGAGGCACTGCTCGGTTGGCGACCGGAGGAGGTGGTGGGCCTTCCGGTGCAGAGCCTGCTGTTGAAATCACCTCATGAGCTTTGGGGGACCGCTCCTCACGGCCCCTTCAATCGGGTGAGCACCACCGCCCAAGCTCGCGCCGGTCACCTCGTGCCGGTTGAGTTGACGGTGGGATGGGGGGAAGAAGGCGGTTCACCCCTCCTGGTTTGCGTCTTGCGAGATGAGAGCTCGCGGCGGGCCGCCGAGCGACGAATCGACTTTCAGGGAGCCTTGCTCGACCAGGTCCGGCTGGCGGTGGTGGGCGCCACCCCCGACGGGCGCCTGGCTTATGCCAACGCCACCGCCGTGGCTACCTTCGGTCTGCGACCCGAATCGATGAACAACCTCTCCCTCGCCAACCTCCTCTTCGACTCGGGGACGGTGCGTGACTATGTCGAAATGCTGAAGAGGAGTGGGAGCATCAGCAGAGAAATGGAGCTGCGAGACGCGGCCGGATCACGTTTTCCGGCTTTGGTCAACGTCACCCATCTCTTCGGCCGGGATGGAGCGTCACTCGGATACGCAGGGGTGGCGGTGGACATCACCGACCGTAAGCGGACCGAGGAGCGGCTGGCGGCCTTGCTCGCCTCCAAGGACGAGTTCGTAACCTCCGTATCCCACGAGCTGCGGACGCCTCTCACCGTCATCTTGGGTCTGGCCGAGGAACTACAGCGTGACTTCGATCACTTCCAACCCGACGACCTGCGCGACCTGCTCTCTCTGATCGCTGACCAGAGTCGGGATCTGGCCAACATCGTCCAGGATCTCCTCGTCATCGGTCGTGCCGAGGCCGGCGGGAGCTTGGTGATCAACCCCACGCGAGTCGACGTAGCCACCGAGCTGCGGGCCGCCGCCGGCCTCTATCTGCCCGCTGACGCCAGCTGGGAGCTCGCGGTCAACGCCTCGGCGCCGCTTTGGGCCGATGCGGGCCGGGTCCGCCAGGTCATCCGCAATCTGATTACTAACGCCGCTCGTTACGGCGGCCCCTCTATAAGGATCTCAGCCCGCGAGGACGGTGTGGCCACACTGATAACAGTGGCCGACAACGGCACTGGAGTGGGGGCCGGGGAAGCCGAACGCATCTTCGAGCCCTATATGCGCAGCATCCACGGCGCGGCCCTGCCCGCTTCGATGGGGCTGGGACTGGCCGTGGCTCGTAAGTTGAGCCTGCTCATGGGCGGCGACCTCACCTATTCGAGAAGGGGTGCCTGGACCGTGTTCGAATTGCGGCTGCCCAATTGCTACGGTCAAGAGCCGGTCAGTTCCGATTGAGGCCGATCTCGGCCAGGACCGCATCCGCCAGCCGGGGCCAGGCGGCCAAGGCCCACTCGCCGAAAGGCACTCCGGCCAGGCAGGCGATCGCCACCCCGGCGACCGGATCCACCCAGAGGAAGGACCCCGATCCGCCAAAGTGGCCGAACGTGGCCGGGGAATTGGTAGTACCGGTCCAGTGGGGGCTCTTCTCCGACCTGATCTCGAAACCGAGACCCCAATCCAAAGGCTTATAACGGCCTACGCCGGGGAGAATGCCGTCCAGGCCCGGGAACTGCACTCGGGTGGCGTCGGCCACCGTGTCGGGATCGATCAGGACAGGATTGAGAGTGTCCATCGCCAGCCGGCCGATACTGAGAACGTCCCCCACCAGGCCCTGTGAAGCCGGCCCGGTGAGATCAGCCTGGGCCCCGAGCGGGCCAAGAACTCCCTTGGCAAGGTAGGTGGCGAAGGGCTGTCCGGTCCGCTGGCTGAGCAGGTCGGCGAGCAGGTCGATACCGGTATTGGAGTAGATGCGCTTCCGGCCCGGACCGATCACCGGGCGGCCACCATCGAAGGGCAGTCCCGAGGCGTGGGCGAGAAGATGGCGGACGGTGGAGCCGGGCGGTCCGGCGGGCTCTTCCAAGTCGAGATTCCCTTCCTCATAGGCGAGCAGCACCGCGTAGGCCGTGAATAGTTTGGTCACCGATGCCCAAGGTCGGGGCTCCTCCACCGGCCCGAAACGGTCGAGTTCGCCGCTCCGGTCGACGACCACCAGGGCCGGGTCCCCTTCCCACGCCGCAGCGAGAGCCAGAGCCTCCATCCTCTCACCCTAACGGGGCGGGCTACCGTGACCCGCTCGTCGAGAGGGCCCAGGTGACGCGAATCGAAAAAGTCGAATTGCCGGGCTTGGGGGTGCGCTACGACCTGGTCACCTCCGCCGGCTACCGGGTGGGAGTGGTCCATCACCGCACCGGATGGCGAGAGCTTTTCATCAGCTCTCCCGACGACCCGGATTCTTCATTGGCGGTGGTGGGCTTGGAGGAGGACGAAGCTCACACCCTGGTCGATATGTTGGGGGGCTCACAGGTGGTAGCCGACCTCGCCCACTTGCAGCACATCGAAGGTTTGGCCATCGACTGGATGCCGATCGAGCCTGGTCACTTCGCTGCTGGACGGACCATCGGAGACACCCGGTTGCGGACCCGGACCGGAGTCTCGGTGGTGGCAGTCCTCCGCGGCGATCAGCCGGTCCCGGCTCCCGACCCCACTTTCTCGATCGCCGCCGATGACACTCTCGTGCTGGTGGGCACCGCAGCCGGAATCGAACAGGCAGCAGCGATATTGCGTAGCGGTTGATGCACGAGGAGGCATTGCTCTTCCTCGAACTGGGCGTGATCGTTGTGGTGCTCGCCCTGCTGGCCCGGCTCGCCCTCCACCTCGGGCTCTCGCCCATCCCCCTTTACTTGCTGGCGGGTCTTGCCACCGGGGAAGGCGGTCTGGTGCCGGTGATCACCTCCGAGACTTTCATCGCGGTGGGTGCCGATCTGGGAATCGTCCTCCTCCTGTTGTTGCTCGGGCTGCAGTACAGCGCCGGCGAATTGGTGACCAGTCTGAGAACCAATCGCACCAGCGGAGTGGTCGATCTCCTATTCAATTTCACCCCCGGCTACCTGGCCGGCCTGCTGTTGGGATTTGGAGGGTTGCCGGCCCTCTTCCTCGGAGCGGTCACCTATATCTCATCCTCGGGAGTGGCGGCCAAGCTGATCGAAGATTTGCAGTGGGTGGGCAACCGTGAGACGCCCCAGGTGCTCAGCATTCTCGTCTTTGAAGACCTGGCCATGGCTCTCATTCTCCCCATCCTGGGAGCGATAGCCCTGGGCGGGACGGTCTGGTCGGGTTTCGCCTCGGCGGCGGCGGCACTGGCCCTGGTCGGTGCCATCCTGGCGGTGGCTTACCGACAGGGTGAGCGGCTGAGCCAATGGGCGTTCTCGTCGTCCGATGAAGTCAATCTGCTCACGGTGCTCGGAGTCACCCTGTTGATTGCAGGCATCACTGAGCGGATGAACGTATCGGCGGCGGTGGGAGCGTTTCTGGTAGGGATCGGAGTTTCGGGCGAGGCTGCTAACCGAGCCGCGGAGTTGCTCGCTCCCCTCCGAGACCTGTTTGCCGCGGTCTTCTTCATCTTTTTTGGCTTGGCGATCGACCCCTCCAGCCTTCCACCATTGCTTTTACCCATCGCCGGACTGGCCGTCGTCACCGGGTTCAGCAAATACGCCACCGCTTACTGGATCGGCAGGAAGGCTCAGTTATCGAGGCGCAGCAGACGCCGGATGGGTGCGGCGCTCCTATCCCGGGGAGAGTTCTCCATTGTCATCGGGGGCTTAGCCCTGGCCGCGGGCGCGCCTCCCCAACTCACTGCCCTGACCGCTGGTTACGTGTTGGTGATGGCCACCGCCGGTCCACTTCTGGCGCGAGCCGCCCGCTGAGAGGAGAGTTGCGCCATTCCGATCCCACTCGGCAGCCACCGCAAAAGCTCAGGTCCTGGAGGTTGAGCGGCTGGGAGTCAGATGGCGCTGAAGTACCGACCAGTGGGTACTGGCGGCCAACGTCTTTTTCATGGCGATGAGGGTGCGAATAAAGGCAGGTACGGCCAGGTCGGGATCGAGAGGATTGGGGCGCATCGAAGCCAGCACCTGGGGGCTGGGACGGAGAGTCAAAATGTCTGCCGCCGGCCAGGATCCGCGGACGAGACGGATCTCCTCGTCGAGGCTGCGGCAGCCCACCCGATCGAAAAGTTTCTCGTGCATCCAGGCGCCGTGGCGATCTTCTTCGGCCGCCATCGGGGCGATGACCAGAACCAGATCAAGGGGTCGGTGATTGCCCAGCACCAGATCGGCGTGGGTGCCGGAAACCACTCCACCGTCCACGTAGTTGCGACCCCCAATCCGCCAAGGTCGGAAGAGAAGGGGGATGGCAGTGGAGGCGGCGACCGCATCGGCCAGGGCCGCTTCTGGAGCCTGGTGGGTGCCGAATGCGGTCCGCCGTTTAGCCGCCACGTCGTAGGCAACTATCGAGGTGGGCCGCTCGGGCCACGAATCGGCCGCCTCTCCGAGTTCCTCCGCCACCCACTTGCGGAGCCCCGAGGTGTCGTAGGGAGCGGGAGAACCGAGTAGCAGAGTCAGGCCTGGACTGAGTACCCCGGGAAGCAGACCGTGCCTCACCCAGGCACCGACCTTGACCCCCGGGCGGCGGGTAAAAATGCGTTCTCGGATGCGACGAGCCACCGCCTCTCGATCATCGGTGGGGAGGACGAGCGAGTCGAGATCGAGCCGGTCGTTTCGTAGCAGAGCTGCCACCCAGGCCCCGGAGGAGGTCCCCACCACCACGTCGGCGCTATTGGGATTCCATCCGGTGGCGAGTTCGATAGCCATGAGCGCCGCCAACTCATACGCAGCGCCGGTGATCCCGCCGCCGCCGAGGACGATCCCGACCGCGCTCATGCGACCTCGGAGCATAGGGGCAAGGCGAACGTTTGCCGCATACCCTGGGCCCTGCCTCATGCCCGGCTCCGCTCTGCCCTCGTTACGTCCTGCCGACCTGGAAGGCGACCTGCCCACGCTCAACGAACTGATGGCGGCTTCCCAGGCGGTAGACGGCCTCCACCCACCCGGCGAGCACCAGCAACTTTCCTGGGCCGTCGAGGAAGACCTTGAAGCCCAAGTGCTGGTGTTGGAAGAGGACGACGTGGCGGTGGGCTATGCCGCCCTCATCTCCACTCCTGAGCCGGGGGTGTGGAACCTCGAGTTAGGACTGCGTCGAGAGTGGCACCGTTCTGCTGAATGGGGTCCGTTATTGCAGGCCGCAGTCAGGGAGGTCGGGAATCGCGGGGGGAAAGCCGCCCGCCTCTGGCCCCACCTCCCGGAAATGGTGGCCGCCGCCCAGGCGCTGGGATTTGTCGAGGAGCGGCGGTTGCTCATGTTGCGCCGTTCACTTGACAATCTGGAGCGAGCTGTCATTCCCGAGGGAGTCAGCATCGAGCACTTCTTCGCTGGCGAAGATGAGGTTGACTTGGCTCGGGTCACGACCCAGGCGTTCGCCGGCACCGCCGAACAGTGGATATGGACCCCGCCGGTGCTGGCAGCAAGACAGCGCATGACTTGGTTCGATCCCGCCGATCTCATCACCGCTTGCGATCGGCGGGGTTTGCTCGGATTTTGTTGGGTCAAGTGGAACGGGCCCGACCGGGGAGAGATCTATCTGTTAGCAGTGCAACCGCAATGGCAGGGGCGGGGACTGGGCCGGGGTTTGGCCCTTAGCGGATTGCAGAGGATGGTGGAGAAGGGTGCCGAGGAGGCATTTCTTTATGTTGACGACACCAATCAACGTGCCATAACGCTGTACCAGAGCCTCAACTTCGGTCTCGACCATGTTGATGTGGCGCTGTTGAAGCGGTGGTAGGCGTCAACCGAAGCGCCGCCGGCAGTGGGGACACCGTTCGTCGCTGGCCGAGGTGGGGCTGAAACACCAGGGACAGGGGAGGTCCTCCACCTCGTCGTCGCTTCCAATCAAGGTTTGGTCAATGTCGTCAAATTGCCGTTGGCCGCGGGCCAGGATGAGCAGACCCGAGGTGGCGGTTGCTGCCAGTAATGCCTCCAGCACTGATCCTCCTCGTCAGGACGAAGGTCAGGCTATGAACCAGATCCTAATTATTGGTGGATTTCGCGATCTTCACGACACGTGAGGACATGAGTGGCCGGGAGGATCGGAGAAGCTCTGGGATTGACGTCGAAGGCGACGGAGAGGCTGAGCTCAGCCGTAGCCGACGGCGTCGGCCATGGACCGCACCATGGGGGCGAGGTCATGGAGGCGACCATCGCGTTTTTCGGCGGCATCGAGCATGATCATGGCGGCGTGGTAGGCGATCCAGGGTCGGAGCCGAGCCGCCGACACCGCCGCCCCGTAGCCTTCGATAAACGCGGCCGCTGCCTGGTCCCCGAGGAGGTTGGCTAGTTGCCAGGAGGCCAGGCTGACGTCCCACTCCGGAGGTGCCATCGTTGCCCACTCCCAATCGATCAAGGTCACCTGCCCGGTCTCGGTGACGAGGAACTGTTCTGGGGTGGGTCTGGTGTGAGCAGGGCGAGGAGTGCTGGCGTGAGGGGAGCCGGCCGCCCGGGCCGCATCGAGCAGAAATGGAGAGAAGCCCAACCGGCGCCGGTAACGCTCGAGACGGCTCAGGGTCGACAGGTAATGAGCATCGATGTTGTCGTTATCGATGGAGTTGGCCAGGTTGGTCAGTTGCACGTGGGACTCGTGGACCCCTCGCAAAACCCGGCCGGCATTACGCACGATGTCGAGGTTGCGGGGCAAAGAGGCAAGATCCCAGGTGCCACCATCCGTCATCCGAATCCAATGCCGGCCTTCAGTGTTGGCGCGTTCGAGGATCTTGGGTACTCCCATCACTCCGGCCAGCGCCTCCAGGGCGTGGCGTTCACGCCGTTCCCGGGAGGGGCCGTTGTAAACCTTGAGGATCGAGGTGACCCCATTCTCCTCTAACAGACGGAACACCCAGTTGCCCCCTGAGGAGATGTCCTTGTAGGTGGCATTGGGCGCTACCAGTTGGACCAGCTCTTCCAGTTCCATAGAGTCCGTGAGCTCCGTTTCTCGGTAAACGACTTTCGACCGAGCTAATTCAGTTCCGTGCCGGTGCCGGCGCTAATTAGCCTGGCGATATTGCACAGGCTAGTCGACCGATGAGCGCGAACTTAAGGCTTACTTACCCGGATGGATCCGTCATCTCCCACCCCGTGGGGGTGACCGGAAGTGAGGTGGCGGAGACCATCGGTCCCCGGCTGGCGAGGGCGGCGGTGGCCGTGCGCCTCGAAGGCCAGCTGCTCGACTTGCACCGCCCGCTGTCAGGGGACGGGTCCTTTGCCGTCATCACCGGCGACAGCGACGAAGGTCGTCAGATCCTCCGTCACTCGGCTGCTCATGTCCTCGCCCAAGCGGTGTTGGATCTGTTCCCCGGAGCAAAGTTCGCAATCGGGCCTGCGATCCAAGACGGCTTCTACTACGACTTCGACATCGGAAGGCCCTTCACCACCGAAGACCTCGAATTGGTTGAGAAGCGGATGCTCGAAATCATCGAAGAGGACCAGCCGTTCGAACGGGTGGAGTTGAGCCGGGAGGAAGCCCGGACCCTGTTCGCCGATCAGCCTTACAAGCTCGAGATCATTACCGGGGGAGAAGCCGCCGAGAGCGAGGCGGGAAGCGGTCCCGAGGTGACCGTCTATCGGAACCGGGACTTCATCGACCTGTGCCGGGGACCCCACCTTCCTTCTACGGGGCGGATTGGAGCCGTGAAGCTGCTGCGAAGCGCTGGGGCCTACTGGCGTGGTGATGAGAGCCGCCCACAGCTGCAACGGATCTACGGCACCGCCTGGGAAAGTCAGGCGGCTTTAGGGGAGCACCTTCGACACCTGGAGGAAGCCGAGCGTCGCGATCACCGCCGGCTGGGGCCAGAGCTCGACCTGTTCTCCTTCCCCCGTGAGCTGGGCTCGGGGTTGGCGGTGTGGCATCCCAAGGGCGGCTTGGTGAGAAAACTGATCGAAGACCACTCGCGCCGGCTCCATGAGCGGTTTGGCTTCGAGTTCGTCTTCTCCCCTCACCTTGCCCGTGAGGAACTATGGGAGATTTCGGGCCACCTCGACTTTTACGCCGAGAACATGTTCCCGGGAATGGAGGTAGATGACGAGGAGCGGTATCGGGTGAAGCCGATGAACTGCCCTTTTCACATCCTGGTCTACCGAGGCCACACTCGCTCCTACCGGGAGCTGCCTCTCCGCTATTCGGAACTGGGAGGGGTGTATCGCCGGGAGCGGTCCGGGGTGGTCCACGGGCTCTTGCGAGCCCGGGGCTTCACCCAAGACGATTCACACACCTTCTGTCGGGCCGATCAGCTTGATTCGGAACTTGCCCTTCACATCAGCTTCGTCCTCACCTGGTTGAAGGACTTCGGTTTCGACGAGTTCGAAGCCGATCTGTCCACGAAACCGGAGAAATCCGTCGGTGATCCCGTCCGCTGGGAGACCGCCGAAGTGGCGTTGGAGAAGGCTCTCCGCGACGCCGGCCTGTCATATCAGATCGCCGCCGGGGAAGGCGCCTTCTACGGTCCCAAGATCGACATTCACGTCAAAGATGCCATCGGGCGTCGCTGGCAGGTGTCGACCATCCAGATGGACTTCAACGAGCCGGCCCGGTTTGGCTTGAGCTACGTGACCGCCGACAACGAGACCGCCCAGCCGTACATGATCCATTGCGCCAAAGCCGGTTCCATCGAGCGCTTCTTCGGAGTGTTGGTCGAGCATTACGCCGGCGCCTTTCCCTTGTGGCTGGCGCCGGTCCAGGTGACGATCATCCCCGTTGCCGAGCGGCACGTGGACTACGCCCACCAGACAGAACGCCAGCTTCGGGAGCGTGGCTTGCGAGTGGAGGTCGACCAAAGCGATGAAACCGTGGGGGAGAAGATCCGCCGGGCGCTTACCCACAAACATCCCTACCTAATGGTGGTGGGGGACAAGGACCTTGAGGCGGGAACCGTGGGTCTGCGCCGTTACGGCGAGGAAAGGGAACGCAGAGGCGTAAGTCTGGCCGAGGCCCTCGACCAGCTGACCGCCGAGGCTCGTCCTCCCGGCAACTGATGGAGCCGATCTCGATTCCGCCGGAGGTGGCGAAAGCGGCGGGGGTTCCGGCTGACCTCGATTCCGCGCAGACTGGACCGTATCGTTTCCCCGATCCCCGCCGTCGCCGCCTGGCCGGCTTCGTCCATCTGGGCCTGGCGGTATCCCTGGTGGTGGTGACGGCGGTGGAGTCGTTGCCTGCCTCCGGTTACTTATTGGCCTTGGCGGCCGTCCTTCTCGCTGGCTGGCACTTCCTCGCCGCCTGGCCCCTGGCCATCGGCCCGGAGCAGGCCTTGACTGCGGCCGCCGCTCTAGCTCCGTTCCCTATCGGCCATTCCTCGGCGGCGGTGACCTTTCACGGGTGGAGAGCGCGTCCCCGCTGGCATGTCATCCTCTACGACGCCTTCAGCCCCCCGGTACAGAGAGCCCTGGTGGTGATTGACGCCGTCGACGGCCGGGCGGTGGGGGAAACCTACGTGGAGAACATCACTCCCCAAGAGTGAGCCGGCGATGCCGTCCGTGGGTACCGACGAGGAAGCACGGCGCCGATAGCGGCAACCAGGTCGTGGTGCCGATAGT
>DATEDX010000208.1:0-2183 GCA_035281425.1 Acidimicrobiia bacterium | reverse complement strand
AACCGGGCTGTCAGCCGTATCCGCCGATGGTGTGGTAACGAGAGCGGAATACATCCAAGCGGTAATGGAGACGGTCGCTTGCCTCGAAGGGCGAGGAATGTCGGCCGGTGCCGCGCCTGATGACTTCGGCTCTTATTCGATCTCGGTTACACCTCCTCCCGGGTATGGCGAGGCGGAAGCCAACGCGGCGTACGACGCGTGTTACGCAGCTGAGTTGGCCGCTATCGAAGCCCCGTACCTGGACTCAATCAGACCGAGTGAAGTCGAGTACCAATCCTCGGTCACGAGTTGCCTGGCCGACCTTGGGCTCGTGGAAGCGGGGGCCCCGTGGGATGAGGTGCGCCAGGTGGTCACGGAAAACTTCTCTACGGCGGGCGTGGAAGAGTGTTGGATCGATCCTTACCGATTCGAAGAGTGAACTCTCCCTAACCCTGACCCACCCTGGCACTGAGATAGGGACAGTCCCGGATTGCCACGAGCGAGGTGGCCACGGATCCTCTGTGCATCCGATCAAGAGGAGCAGAAGTGGCCTACATCACCGCAGCCGGGGCTTTCCTTCCCGGGGACCCGGTTACCAACGATGAGATCGAGTCACGGCTCGGCTCTTTAGGGGCAGATTCCGAGCGGATCAAGCACCGCATGCTGCAAGCCAACGGCATCGTGACTCGTCACTACGCCATGGCCGACGGTGGCCGGGTAACGATGCTCAACGAGGAGATTGCCGCCGCTGCCGTCACCGAGGCGTTGAAAGAGCGGGGTCTATCCGTTGACGAGGTGGGGATGATGGCCGTGGCCACCACCCAGCCCGACCTTCCCGTGCCCGGGTTCGCCTCCATGGTCCACGGTCGCCTGGGCGGTGGTCCCATGGAGCTGCTGTCGGTCGCCGGAGTGTGTTGCTCGGGTGCGGCCGCTCTCCGGGCGGTGGAGCTATCCATCCGGGCCGGCGAACACCAGGTGGGAATCGCGGCCGCCTCCGAATTGGTCTCCAGAGCCCTCACCGCCGACCGCCTGCAGGCAGCGGTGGACGACAAAGGGCGCTTGGCTTTTGGTGCCCAGTTCCTCCGCTGGATGCTCTCCGACGGGGGCGGGGCGGTGGTGATCGAAGACCGCCCGGCGCCCGACCGGCTCTCCCTTCGCATCGACTGGTCCTACCTCCGTTCCCACGCCCATCGTTACCCCCTTTGCATGTACGCCGGAGTGGCCGATCCGAGCAAGGTCTTCCCTGGTGGCACCTGGCAAGACCAGCGCACCCCGGCGGTGGCGGAGAGCAAGGGGATGCTCAACCTCCGCCAGGATGTTTCGGTCCTCAACAACATCGTCGCCTTGGGAGTGGAGGAGTATGTCAACCTGGTCCGGTTGGGCCGGATCGATCCCGCCCAACTCGACCACCTGCTGTGTCACTACAGCTCCGAATACTTCAAGGGCGACATCGTCCGCCTTATGACCGAAGCGGGCCTGATGATCCCCGAGGAGAAGTGGTTCACCAACCTCCAAACCAAAGGCAACACGGGAGCGGCCAGCATCTACATCATGCTGGAGGAGGCGCTCCGCACCGGCCGCTTCTCGCCCGGGGACCGCATCCTGCTCATGGTTCCCGAGTCGGGGCGTTTCACCGTCTCCTTCATCCACCTCACCTGCGTGGCCCCGGAGTCGACCCCCGACGGTGCAACTCAGGAAGCGTTTCGAGCTCTGCCGTCTTTACCAGCTACCCCGATCCAATCGGACCGTCGCTGGCTGATCGAGGAGCTGGCACTGGTGTGGGCCGACTTTGAACGGCGGCTGAGCCAGGTGCCGATCGTGGCCCGGATGGAGGCCCGGCAGATGACCATGGACGACTATCGCCGCCTGCTCCGCAATCTGCGCCAGCAGGTTCGGGAGGGTTCGCGCTGGATCGCCCGGGCCGCTTCCAGCCTCAGCACCGAACACACCGAACTGCGGGCCGAGTTCCTCCACCACGCCGCTGAGGAACAACGCGACTTTCAGATGCTGGAGCGCGACTACGTCGCCGTGGGAGGGGAGCTCGAAGAAATTCTCACCGCAGAGAAGAACGTCGGTTCTGAGGCGTTCTCCGCCTTCATGTTTCAGGAGGCATCGAAGCCCGATCCGCTCCATCTGCTGGGGGCGATGTACGTCATCGAGGGTCTGGGGGCCCGCAAAGCGGCGCGGTGGGCAGACCTCCTCGC
>DATEDX010000207.1:0-6518 GCA_035281425.1 Acidimicrobiia bacterium | reverse complement strand
TTCTGTGCGGAGAGGAGAAAACACGGAAAAGCGAATGTAACGAGATGGAAGACGTGAGACGTGAGACTTCCTCCCCCAGGAGCGCAGCGACGTTGGGGAGGTGTCGCCGAAGGCGACGGAGGGGGGCCCTCCCCGGCTGGCGGCGGTCAGGTGAGGCGGCGGGGGAGGGCATCCCGCCAGGTGGCGGTGGCAACCTGGAGGTCGACGGCGGCCTTGACTCCGTGGCGGTCGAAGACGACCTCCTCCCCTCCGAACACGCCGATCTTGGCCGCCGGAATGCCGCTGGTCTCGGCTAGTTCCGCCACTCGGTGGGACCAAGCCGGTGGGACGGCAGCGATAAACCGGTGGGGGTCTTCGCAAAAGAGGTGGCGCCAGTCCGAATAGTGCACGGTCACCCCCACCTGGGAGAGGATCGCGACTTCGGCCACCGCCAATGCCAGCCCTCCCGTGGAGATGTCGTGGGCGACCGGGGCCAGTTCCTCGCCGGCAATCTGCAGGGCGACGGCATTGGCGACCCCGGCGGCGGTGGGATCGGGGGCGGTGGGGCGGCCCCCGACGTGACCGAAGGTGACCTGCTCGAAGGCCGAGCCGGCCAGGTTGATGGCCCACTCACCGCCGAAGATCCACAGCTCCATTCCTGGCTCGGCCCGGTCTAGTCGAGGCGGTGCCGTCGGCATGGGATCGGCCAGGCCCAGCACCCCCACCACCGGGGTGGGGTAGATGTCGAGGCCGTTGGTCTCGTTGTAGAGGGAGACGTTGCCGCCGATCACAGGGATTCCCAGCGCCTCGCAAGCCTCGGCGATACCTTCGATCGACTCCCGCAGTTGCCACATGACTTCCGGCTTTTCCGGGTTGCCAAAGTTGAGGTTGTCCACCACTGCCAACGGTTTGGCTCCCAAAAGCGCCACCTGCAGCGCTCCTTCATAGACCAGCCGGGAGGCTCCTCGTCGGGGGTCGAGGTAACAGAGGCGGCCGTCGCCATCGACAGTGAGGGCCAGGGCTTTGTTGGTTCCCTTCAGCCGGAGGAGAGAGCCGTCGTGACCTGGGCCGACGGCCGTATTGAGGAAGAGCATGTGGTCGTACTGTTCGTAAGCCCAGGCTTTGGAGGCCAGCCCGGGCTCGTCGAGCATCTGCAGCAGGGCGGTGGCAATGGCCGGCTGGGCCATGAACTTGACGGTGTTGGACCAGAGGTCCTCCATCCACCCTGGTTCCCCCAGGGGCCGCTCGTAGCGGGGGGCGCCGTCGGCCAGCGACTGAGCCGGTACCTCGGCGACCTCCTCGCCGTGTTGGGTTACCCGTACTCGACCGTGGTCTCGAACTGTCCCCACGATGGCGGCCTCGACCTCCCATTTCTCCGCCACTTTCATCACCTGCTCCAGGCGCTCGGGGGCGACGAAGGCCAGCATTCGCTCCTGAGACTCCGACATCAGCAGTTCGGGGGCGGTCATCCCCGGCTCGCGGACGTGGACCTGGTCGAGATCGGCATCGATCCCCATCCCCGAGCGGGCCACGGGCTCCGAGAGGGCGCACGACAAACCGGCCGCTCCCAGGTCCTGGACCCCTATCACCAGCCCTTGGGAATACAGCTCCAGGCAGGCCTCGATGAGCCGCTTCTCGCAGAAGGGATCCCCCACCTGCACCGAGGGGCGCTTCTCCTCCGATGCCTCCTCGAACGAGGCCGAGGCCAGCACCGAGGCGCCGCCGATCCCGTCGCGGCCGGTGGCTGCGCCGAGCAGCACCGCCAAGGTTCCCTCCGGCCCCGACCGGCTCAACACCAGTTGCTCACGACGGAGGATTCCCAGGCACATCACGTTGACGAGGGGGTTGTGTGAATACTGCTCGGCGAAGGCGATTTCACCGCCCACGGTCGGGACCCCGACGGCGTTGCCGTAGCCGGCAATGCCGGCCACTACCCCTTTCAACAGGTAGCGGTTCTTGCGGTGGGTGAGGGGACCAAAACGGATCGAGTCCCACAGGGCCAGGGGACGGGCCCCCATCGTGAATACATCACGGATGATGCCCCCTACCCCGGTGGCCGCCCCCTGGTAGGGCTCGACGTAAGAAGGATGGTTGTGAGATTCGATGCGGAGGGCAACCAGCCAGCCGTCGCCGATGTCAACCACCCCGGCGTTCTCTCCCGGTCCCACCACCACCCACGGCGCCTGGGTGGGGAGGCGACGGAGATGGACCCGGGAAGATTTGTAGGAGCAGTGCTCTGACCACATGACCGAATACATCGCCAGTTCGGATGGGCTCGGCTCCCGGCCCAAGGTGGCGACGATGCGGTCGTATTCCTCGTCGGTGAGCCCGAGCACCTGATGAATCGGCCGGGGGCCGGTGGGGGCTTCTTCCTCCAGGTCGGCGAGGAGTTCAGACACCCGCTCGCGCCCGAATTGACTGCAGAAACCCGTCGAGAAGCAAGAGACCGTCGGAAGAGCCCAACAGGGGATCGCTGGCTCGTTCGGGGTGAGGCATGATCCCCACCACGTTGCCGGGACGGTTGGCAATGGCGGCGGCCCGGTCTTGCGAGCCGTTGGGGTCGTCGGTGTACCGCAGCACCGCCCGGCCGCTCCGGGAGGGATCGACGTAGTTGCCTTCATAGGAGTTGAGCGGCAGGCGGAGCCGCTGTCCCGGTTGAAGTCCGGCGGTGAGGATGGAGTTGGTGTCGACCACCTCGACCTCTACATAGCGGCAGATGAAAGAGAGCCCGGAGTTGGCGATCAGGGCCCCGGGCAGGAGACCCGCCTCACACAAAACCTGAAAGCCGTTACAGATGCCGAGGACCGGTTGACCGGCCACCGCCATTTCAACCACCGACTCCATCACCGGTGACAGCCGAGCGATGGCCCCGGTGCGAAGGTAGTCGCCGTGGGCGAAGCCGCCGGGAATCACCACCGCCTCGTATCCGGCCAGGGTCTCTTGACGGTGCCAGACCAGCTCCGCCTCGGCCCCCATCCCGTTGAGGGCGTATTGGGCGTCCTGTTCGCAGTTGGTGCCGGGGAACACGATCACTGCCACCCGAGTCACGGCTCCACCTCCACCTGGAAATCTTCCAACACCGGGTTGGCCAGCAACCGTCGACACATCTCCTCCACCCGGCTCTGGACCGCTTCGACGCTGGCCCCGTTGACCTGGAGGGTGATGACCCGGTCGAAGCGGGCGTTTTCCACCTCGCCGAACCCAAGGTCGTGCAGAGCTCGGACCACCGTCACGCCCTCCGGGTCGGCTATCTCGGGCCGGCGGATTATCTCCACCCGTACTTTCACTGCTGCCCGCGCAGGTAGTCGGAGAAACTCGAGCCGGTGATGCGCTCGTACGCCTCTACATATCGGGAACGGGTGCCTTCGATCACCTCGGGTGGGAGGGGAGGCGGGGGAGGGCTGTGGTCCCAACCGGTGGAGTCGAGGTAGTCGCGGACGAACTGCTTATCGAAAGATGGAACTTCGGCGCCTGGATGCCAGGCATCCGCCGGCCAGTACCGGGAGGAGTCGGGGGTGAGGACCTCATCGATGAGGATGAGTTCACCGTCGGCAAAGCCGAACTCAAACTTGGTGTCGGCCAGGATCACACCTCGCTCCCGGGCATGGTCGGCCGCCCGTAGGTAGATGTCCAGGGAGCGTCGGCGTAATTCCTCGTAGAGGTCGTCACCGATCAGGCGGCGGGCCCCGGCCTCGTCGAGGTTCTGGTCGTGGCCGGTCTGGGCCTTGGTGGCGGGGGTGAAGATCGGCTGGGGGAGGCGGTCGGCCATCCGTAGACCGGGAGGTAGGTGTTCAGTGGTGGGACCGCCCCCCGCCCGGTACTCCTTCCAGGAAGACCCGTAGAGGTAGCCACGGACCACACACTCCATCGGCACCACTTCGGCCCGGCGGACGATCATCGAGCGGCCTCGGAGCCACTCCTCATCCGGAGGCGACAGGTCCCTTAGCTCGGCGAGGTGGATGGAGAGAAAGTGGTTAGGCGCCTCGAGCATCTCGAAGAAGAACTTGGAGAGTCCGGTGAGGACCCGACCCTTGTCGGGGATGGGGTCGTCGAGAACTACGTCGTAGGCGGAGATCCGATCCGAGGCCACCAGGAGCAGGCGTTCCGAATCGAGGGCGTAGATGTCACGGACCTTGCCCGCTCCCACTTTGCTCAGAGACTCCACCGGCATCCTTTGCACGACTCCGAGGCGATGGTACCGAGCCATTAGTGTCTTTCCGCCCATGCGCGTGGCGGTCCTCTATCACTGTCAACAGACAACCCACCGCCTCGACGACGTGTTGTTGGAAAAGGAGGCCTCAGTGGAGCGCTTCCGCATGGATCTCGACCAGAGAGTGCCGGCCGGGCGGCGCTTCGATGCCGTGGTGGTTCTGGGAGGGTCGATGGGTGCCTACGAGGAGGATCCTCACCCCTGGCTGGGAGAGGAGAAAGCCTGGTTGGCAGAGCTGGTGGAATCCGGGACCCCGGTACTGGGCATCTGTCTAGGAAGTCAGTTGCTGGCCGAGGCCCTCGGCGGTCGGGCCTACCTGGCCGAACGGCCCGAGGCAGGAGTGGTACCCCTTCACCTCAGTAAGGCGGGAGCGGTTCATCCGGTGTTGAGTCGAGCGGGGAGCAGAGTCTTCTCGCTTCATCAAGACACCTTCGATCTCCCTCCCGGGGCTGTGCTCTTGGCCCAAAGCGACGACTACCGGCAGGCCTTCCAGCTGGGGTCGGCGCTGGCCGTGCAATTTCACCCCGACGCCGACCATGAACTCGGAGTGGAGTGGGCCCTGGAGATCGCGCCGTTCCTGGAGCGGGCCGGAGTGGAAATGGCCGACTATCAGCGCTCGTTGGAGGAGGCGGAAGCAGACCTCGATCGGGAGTCACGCGCCCTCTTCCGGGCATTCTTGGAGACGGTGTGATGGAGCGGGCCGCAGCCCTGCTCGAAGCCGACGCCTATGCCCGTGGGTTGGGGATCGACCTGGTGGCAGTGGAGGGGACGTCGGTGACGGTGTCGATGGTGGTCACCGACGGCATGACCAACTTCCACGGCGGTATGCACGGCGGAGCTTTGTTCTCGGTGGCTGACTGTGCTTTCAGCGTCGCCTCCAACCTCGCCGGCGAGCGGGCCGTCGCCATCGATACCCACCTGGTTCTCAGCTCGGCTCCCCAGGTAGGTGAAACCCTCACCGCCGTGGCGGAAGAGGTGCATCGGGGTCGCACCCTGGCCACTTACCGGGTCATCGTCACCCGACCCGGCGGCCGGGTAGCCGGCCACTTCACCGGTACGGTGTTCATCTCCCCCTAACCGCGCCCCTAATCGCGAACCCCGGGTTCGAGGTGATCAAAACGATCACCTCCAGCCCCGAGAATGCAGAAACTCAAGGGCGAAGACGCCCACGACTCGGGGTATCGCGGGAAACCCGGCCCGAGGTGGGTAGCATCCGCCATCCCGAGGGCTCGTGACTTCCTACGTCGTTCGCCATCCCATCCGCTCTGTCTTCATCCTGGTGTTAGGCGTCATGCTTGGCACCGGGCTCTTCTTCGTCGACCGTCTCTCCGGTCTCATGGGGGAGGTGGCCACCGAAGACTTCGACCCGGCGGCAGCAGCGGCCGCCCTGGCCGGGCGCACCGACTCCCAGGTGGCACAGTCGACCCGCGAGCTCACCGAAGCCCAGCGGGCCGCCATCGACGCCGCCGCCGACTCCGACCTCAACACTTATCAGATCGAGGCCGAGATCGAGAGCCTCATCGCCGAACTGGTCGACAGCAGAGAGTTCACCATCCCTGCCGCCTTCAGCCCCGCCCTTCCCGATGACATGTTCGACGCCTACCTGGGCCTGGGGGCCGACGCCACCGGGGCCCTCGCCGACGTCGTCATCCTCGCCTTGGCTCCCAGCGACGGCTCCGCCCCCATCCTGGTTTCCCTCCCTCGTGACCTCTACCTGCAGAACCCCTGCACCGAGCGGTGGAACCGGCTCAACACCGGCCTCGGCGGGTGCCGCGGCTACGCCTCCGGGATCGAGCTGATGGCCCTGATGGTGCAGAGCTACACGGGTATCGAGATCGACCACGTCGCCCGGGTCAACTTCCAGGGTTTTGCCAGCGTGGTCGACGCTCTGGGAGGGACCCGGATCTGTACCGACTACCCCACCAAAGACGACAAATCCCATCTCGAACTACCGGGAGGCTGTGTCCGGGCCGACGGGACCACCACCCTGGCTTGGGTGCGTAGCCGTCACACCCAGCAACTGATCGACGGGGAATGGCGGCAGGTGGCGGGATCCGACTTTGCCCGCCAGAGCCGTCAGCAGAACATCCTCTTCCAACTCGCCGGGCAGATCGCCTCCTTCTCCTCGCTCACCTCCTTCGACAACACCATTCGGGCGGTGGCCTCGGCGGTTCGCCTCGACGAGGGCTGGTCCTTCCCCGATGTGGTGAGAACCGCCTGGCGATATCGGGGAGTCAGCCGGGACGACGTCCGCGTCTTCTCGGTGGAGGTGAAGAACTACCGGACCTCCTCAGGCGCGGCGGTGTTGGTTCCCACCGTGTCTTTCAAC
>DATEDX010000206.1:0-2943 GCA_035281425.1 Acidimicrobiia bacterium | reverse complement strand
TAACCCAGGCGTGGCTTCCAGTCATCGACTCACGCAGCCTCACTGCCCGCATTGTGGTGCGGCTACCGTCTGACTCGGGCCGAAGGAGTCGCATGATCGCCATCACCGGCGCCAGTGGAAATATCGGGGGCGGAGTAGCTCGCCTCCTCGCCGGGCAAGGTATCCCTTTGCGGCTGCTGGCTCGAGATCGCTCCCGTCTCCCGCAACTCCCCGGTACAGATGCCTACCAAGCCGAGTATTCGGATCGTCAGGCGATGGAGGAGGCTCTCCAGGGGGTGTCGACGATGCTGCTGGTCTCGGGCCGCGAATCCCAAGACCGCCTCGCCCACCATCAATCGGCGATCGATGCGGCGGTAGCAGCGGGAGTGGAAACCGTCGTCTATACCTCGTTCGCCGGGGCGGCACCGGAGGCCACGTTCACCCTCGCCCGCCAGCATTGGTTCACGGAGGAGCACCTCCGACGGTCGGGCATGGCCCCCGTCATCCTGCGCAACAACCTTTATCTCGACGTAATCCCCTATTTCCCCGGACCCGATGGGATTATCCGAGGCCCGGCCGCCGACGGCCGCCTGGCGGCCGTGGCTCGGGAGGATGTCATCGAGGTGGCGGCGGCCTGCCTGCTCGACCCCGCCCATCGGGGTGCGGTTTATCACCTGACCGGGCCCGAGAGCTTCTCCTTCGGCGAAGCTGCGGCAATCTTGTCCGAATTCAGCGGACGAAACATTGGCTATTACCCCGAGACAGTGGAGGAGGCCTACCGGTCGCGGGCGGTCTACAACGCTCCCCAATTCGAAGTCGAGGGCTGGGTCACGTCCTATTTGGCAGTGGCAACAGGGGAACTGGCCGAAGTCAGCGATGACGTGGCCGTCGTGACCAGCCACCGACCCGTATCGCTGAGGGAGTTCCTTCACCGTCATCCGGAGGCTTGGCAACATCTGACCGGCGAGGCCGGAAAAAGCCGGGGGTGACATGCAGTCGCCAAACCCGGCAGTTACCGTTCTAGGGCGGCCTCTGGCCGCGACCCAAAGGAGGAATGGATGATTCGAATGCGATGGTTGGCGTTAGCGGCCGTCCTGGCTGTAGTCGCGGCAGCGTGTGGTACCACTGCGGAAACCACCACGACCACTGCCGGTCAGACCACCACCAGCACCACGGCTGCGCCCACCACCACCGGCACCACCATGGTGGACTTTGAAGGAAGCAGCTTCTCCGCCGAGAGTTGCGACTACGGCGGCCGGGTACTCTCAGTGGAAGCCACCGGTCAATACGAGGTTACCTTCACGCTCTGTTCGCCTACTCCGGCGTTTCAGCAGATCGTGGCCTTCACCCCGTTTGGCATCCAGCCTGAAGAGCATCTGGAGGCCAGCGGTGGAGCACCCCTCGACAACCCGATCGGCACCGGGCCTTTCGTCTTGGACGCCTGGACCCGCGGCTCTGACATCACGTTCAGTGCCAACGCCGACTATTGGGGTGACGCTCCCGCCTTCAACACCCTGGTGTTCCGCTGGGCTGCGGAGAGTGCCACCCGGCTGGTCGACCTCCAGGCGGGGACTGTCGACATGATCACCAACCTGGCTACCAACGACATCGCCACGGTCGAAGCCGATCCCAACTTGCAGCTGCTGCCAGTTCGGAACCCCAACGTCTTCTATCTGGGGATGGCCAACACCCTGGCTCCCTTTGACAATCCCGACGTTCGCCGGGCCATCGCCATGGGGATCGACCGCCAGGCCATCGTCGACAACTTCTACCCAGCGGGGTCGGAAGTGGCCAGCCACTTCACCCCCTGCTCGCTGGAGAACGGGTGCGAAGGGGACGCCTGGCACGAATACGACCCCGACACTGCCGCCCAGATGATCGAAGACGCCGGCGCCGCCGGGGCCGAGGTGGTCATCTATTACCGCAACGTGTTCCGGGTTTACCTGCCCGAGCCGGCGGCGGTGGCCCAGGAGATCGCCCAGCAGTTGACCGATAACCTCGGTCTCAACGCTTCGGTGCAGGAAATGGAGTCGGCGGCGTTCATCGAGGCGGCCACGGTCAACGTGGAACTGCCCATGTACCTGCTCGGGTGGGGTGCCGACTATCCCCACATCACCAACTTCCTCGACTTCCACTTCGGGGGCGACAACCCGCAATTCGGCACTCCCGATCCGTCCTATGTGGACCCGATCCGGGAAGCGTCGGCCATCGCCGATCCGGCCGTGGCCGCGCCGCTCTATGCCGACGCCAACAACGCCCTGCGGGAAGTGGTCCCCATGGTGCCCATCGCTCATGGCGCCGCCGTCTCGGCGAGCCTGGCCACGGTGGAAGGGGCCGATCCCTGGCCGGTCTTCGGCGCTCCCCAATTCGAGCTCATGAACCCGGGCAAGGACACGCTGGTGTTCATGCAGAACAACGAGCCCATCAGCCTCTACTGCGCCGACGAGTCGGACGGGGAGTCGCTGGCTGCCTGCCAGCAGGTGCTGGAACCGCTACTCGAATACGACCTCGAAGGCAACGTCGTCCCTGCCCTAGCCACCGGTTGCGAAAGCAACGAGGACGGCACGGTGTGGACCTGCGCCCTCCGGGAAGGGGTTTCCTTCCACGATGGGTCGAGCTTCGACGCCAACGACGTCGTCGCCAACTGGAATGTATGGATGGACGCCGCTCACCCGCTTCACGTGGGCAACACGGGGGCGTTCTTCTATCCCTCGTACCTGTGGGGAGGCCTCATCAACGCCCCCGAAACCGAGGAATGACACTGTGGAGGGGGAGCGGGCAACCGCTCCCCCTCCCCTCTTCTGATGCTCAGTTTCGTCGCCCGGCGCCTCCTCTATC
Source organism: Acidimicrobiia bacterium (assembly GCA_035281425.1). Taxonomy (GTDB): domain Bacteria; phylum Actinomycetota; class Acidimicrobiia; order Spongiisociales; family ZC4RG35; genus JAICND01. The sequence goes on along the minus strand of DATEDX010000206.1, from coordinate 126 downwards.
TGATCCCGGTGATGCTGGGCATCGTGGTCTTACTCTTCCTCTTGGTCCGAGCCATACCCGGCGAGCCCTGCCGGGCCATGTTGGGAGAACGCGCCAACCAGGCCGCCTGCGAGGCCTTCAACGAAG
>DATEDX010000205.1:0-29530 GCA_035281425.1 Acidimicrobiia bacterium | reverse complement strand
GCTTGGGCGTCCTGGGCAACTTTGATGACGTCGACCTCCGCTCGCCCACAGGAAGGGCAGGCGATGAGGTCGAGCCCTTTCCGCTCCCGAAGGCCCAGATATTCGAGCAACTGCCGGCCGGCCTTGGCTTCCTCGACCGGGTCGGCGGTGAGCGAGAAGCGAATCGTGTCCCCAATTCCCTCCAGCAGCAGAGTGCTGATACCGGCCACCGACTTGATCAGGCCTCCGGGGAGGGGGCCCGCCTCGGTGACTCCCAGGTGAAGGGGATATTCGACCCGTTGAGCCAGTAACCGGTAGGAGTCGACCATGGCCGGCACGTTGGAGTGCTTGACGGAGATCTTGATGTCGAAGAAGTCGACCTCCTCCAGGTAGCGCACCTCGGTCAGAGCCGACTCGACCAGCGCCTCCGGTACCGGTGCCCCGAAGCGGGCGAGGAGATCTTTGTCGAGTGAACCGGCATTGACCCCCACCCGGATCGGGACCCCTCGGGCCTTGGCCTCTCGGGCCACGGTCTTGATGTGCTCCTCGTTGCGGATGTTGCCGGGATTGAGTCGAAGACCCTGCACCCCTGCCTCCAGGGCCGCCAGCGCCAGCCGGTATTGGAAGTGGATGTCGGCGATGATGGGGACCGGCGAGCGGGGCACGATCTCGGCCAGCCCTTGGGCAGCCTCCACGTCGTTACAAGTAATGCGGACGATGTCCGCCCCCGCCCCCCGCAGGGCGTAGACCTGGGTCAAGGTGCCTTCCACGTCGGCGGTTTTGGTGGTGCACATGGACTGCACGCTCACCGGCGCTCCCCCACCCACGGCAACACTTCCCACCTTGAGCTGGCGGGATTGGCGGCGTTCCATCACCAGTTCAGGCTACCGGCTTGCCTGTGGTGTCCTATTCCACGGTGAGGACATAGCCGCCGGGGTGAAACAAGGTGTCCACGACCAGCAGATACGTGGCGGTTTCATCGGCGGTGTATTCGACTTCGGTCACCACCGGGACCGCCGGCTGTGGTTGCGCTACCGCCAGCGGTGAGATCTCTCCGTCGGCCTCGTCGATGATCAAGACCACTCCGACGCTGCCTCCCTCCGCCCGCACCTTGATCTCCTGATCCTCGGCGAGGTCGAGGAGAAACCAGTCGAGGTCTCCCACGAAGTCGGCGGCGGCCACGATCTTGTCACCCGGGGCCAGGGTGAGGCCGTCGTCGGGGTCGGGGAGGTGAAGCAGCGGAACCGAGGATGTGAGGTTGAACTCGTTATCGGACGGCCCGCTGACCACCACCAGGTAAGGACCGGGGGCGTCGACCGGGGCCTCCAAGGAGTGGGGGATGCGGTCGGGACCGGGAGGCAGCCCCAGCACCCCACCGGCGGCCATCACCCGCACATCCATTCCTTCGGTCGCCTCCAAGGTGAACGAATCGACCCCCTCGACCGCGGCGAGGTAGACCCATTCGTCGGGGGTGGATCGGATTGCTCCTTGGTGATCGGTCGCTCCCTCTCCCAGTTCGGGGAAGCGACGGTCTCCGGCCCCACCGAGGTCGTATTCATCCCCCGCTGCTTCGACCCTTTCCAACACGTCTTCCATGGCCAGCGCCACCGCCAGTGAGCCCACGCTGAAACCGGTCATGCCCAGCACCTCTCCGCTGCTGGAGGCGAGGATGCCTCCTGACTGCCCGCTTTCGATGGTGGCATCGGTGATGAGAAAGGTCACCTCGAGTTGCTCTGCCACCCGCGGGCTGGAGAGCAAGCCCAGGGTTATGGTCGGCTCCCCGGGGCCGGGCGCCAAGGGATAGCCGACCAGGTAGCCGTTGGAGCCATTGCGGATCTGGCGGGGATCCCCCACCGGGGGCGCTTCCAACTCGAGGCCGGGAACCGACAGCACCGCTACATCCATCACCGAGTCCACCGACAGGACCTCGGCCTCAAAGCTGGCGCCGTCGGCGAAAGTCACGGTGAGCCCTTGGTAGGGCCAGGCGACGTGGAAGTTGGTCACCATCCGCTCGGGCCCCACCACCATGGCCGAGCCGGAAGCGATCTCGGTCTCGACCAGGGCGACATAGGGCGACAGCAGGTCGTAGACGCGTTGCGCCTCGGTGCGAGGGTCGATGGTGGTAGGAGGTTCGGTGGTAGGGGGGAGCGTCGTGGTGGTGGGAAGGGTGGTGGTTAACACCGGCGCCGGAGAGCAGGCGATGAGCATTGCCAGCACCACCGCCTGACCTCGTCTCATGAGGCAATCTTACGGACGACGCTCCCGCTGAACGCCGAAAGCCGATAGCTGAAAGCTGATAGCTACAAGCTAATTGGATTGACGATGTCGAGGATGATGGCAACCAAGCCGAGGAATCCGACCAGGGCGATTACCAGCGCCGCCACCGGGGCCAGGACCCGGACATCGGCGGTGCGGCCGCTCAGCTTTTCGTACAACGCCACCGCGAAATGGCCGCCGTCAAGGGGGTAGAGGGGAAGGACGTTGAGGGTGGCCAGCATCACGTTGACCGAGGCCAGCAGCACGAGGAAAGAAGCCACCCCGAACTCTTCGACCTGGGAGCCGATCTGGCCGATGCCGATGGGGCTCACCGGTCTGATGTCATTGGGCACATCGGTATTTCCGACCAGCACCCCGGCCAGCCGGGCCAGGGTCTCGGGCTGGACGATCCGACCCAAGACATCAAAGGTCAGACCCACCGCCAGGCCCAACTGCCGCCCCGCCAGTTGCCCGGCTTCGAGAATGCCCACCGACCGGGTGATGACCGTCGGTGCCACTCCCAGGAAGCCGACCGTAGCCCCGGTCTCGGGATGGACCCGGGAGGCCAGGTCGGCGACCAGATCCTGGGTCTGGCCGTCCCGCTCCACAGTGATCACCACCTGCTGGTCGGGCCGGGTGGAAAGGATTTGCGCCACTGTTTCCCAATCAGGGGTGGGCTCACCATCGATGGCGGTGATACGGTCGTCCGGTCGTAGCCCGGCAACGGAGGCGGGGCTCCGCTCCCCGTTAGCGAGGGTAGGGACCACTTCTTCCACTACGGTGAGCGCCTCGGTGATGCCGGTGGCCAGCAAGACCCCGCCAAACAGCAGATAGGCGAGAAGAAAGTTGGTTCCGACCCCCGCCAGCACCACCACCGACTTGGCCCAAAAAGGCCGCTCTCGATAGGTGCGACCATGGTCTTCGGGGGCCACCTCTTCGAGGGGGTTCATGCCCACGATCCGGACGTAGCCGCCCAGGGGCAGGAGTTTGATGCCGTACTCCGTTTCCCCTCGCCGGAAGGACCAAAGCCGGGGGCCGAATCCAAAGAAGAATTCGGTGGCCTTCATCCCCACGGCCTTAGCGGCAACGAAGTGCCCGAGTTCGTGAGCGGTGACGAAGAAGATGATGGCGAGGATCCCGCCGATTCCACCGAGCAAAGTTGGGTCAGGCTAACGCCCTGCCGGCTCTATTTGCCCCCGCACCACACTGGCCCTGGCCGTTTAACAGGCCCCCGCCACCAGGGAGGCGGCGGTTTGGCGGGCTTCGCCGTCGATCTCGATCACCTCTTCGACGGTTACCGGTTCCCGCCAGGGGACCGTGTCCAGGGTGCCGGCGATGATCCGGGCGATGCCGGCGAAGCTAACTCGCCCCTGGAGGAACGCCTCCACTACCACCTCATCCGCAGCATTGAAGACCGCGGGAGCGGAACCTCCGGCCCTCCCCGCTTGATAGGCAAGGTCGAGAGCAGGGAAGCGATCCAGATCCGGCTCTAGGAACTCGAGGGTCTGACCGGCCCATCGAAACGGGGCGAGGAAGTTGGGGCCCCGCCGGGGATAGGTAAGGGCAAACTCGATGGGGAGCCGCATATCGGGCGGTCCCATTTGGGCCTTGACCGACCCGTCCCGTAGCTCAACCATCGAGTGAATGATGCTTTGGGGATGGATGACGACCGAGATCTGGTCGTAGTCGAGACCGAACAATTGATGGGCTTCGATCACTTCCAACCCCTTATTGGCCAAGGTGGCGGAGTCGATGGTGATGCGCCGTCCCATCTCCCAGTTGGGATGACGAAGCGCCTGGTCGGGAGTGGCCGCCGCCATCTCTTCTTCGCTCCAATGGAGGAAAGGACCCCCACTGGCAGTCAGCCAGATGCGGCTGAGGACATCGGGGTCCTCCCCCATCAGGCTTTGGAAGATTGCCGAGTGTTCCGAGTCGACCGGGATCAGCTCACCGCCCCCCTCCTCTTTCGCCTTGATCACGAGAGCGCCGGCGCCAACCAGCGACTCCTTGTTAGCGAGGGCCAACCGGTTCCCGGCGGCGAGGGCGGCCAGGGTGGGTCCCAATCCGGCTAGCCCCACCACCCCGTTGACCACGATCCGTCCGGGAGCGGCGGCGAGAGCTGCCACCGCCTCCGGTCCGAAGTCCAAGACCCGGCCCGGGAGGTCGCCGAGTAGCTGCCGGCGCTCCTCATGGCTGCCACCGGCGACGGCGATCGCTGCCCCCGGGTGGCGTCTGGCCACTTCGAGCAAAGTCGGGGTGAGGCGGCCCGCGCTGATCCCGGCGATCTCGGCTCCGAGGCCCTGCGCTACTTCGAGAGCCTGACGGCCGATCGATCCGGTGGCGCCCAGAACCACCACCGGCCGGATCACAACAAGCCGGCGAAGTGGAAGAAGAGATATACGGCGGGCAGCACGAAGAGCAGGGAGTCGATCCGGTCGAGCATCCCCCCATGGCCGGGGAGGGCGTTACCCATATCTTTAACCCCGAGTGAACGTTTGATCATCGACTCGGCCCCGTCTCCCAGCGGGGCCAGAACTACCACGAGCAAGGACAGGATCATCGCCTGTCCCATCTCGATCGGGAAGAAGTCGACTGTGGCCAGGATGGCTGCGGTGCCGGCGGCGGCTATGGCCCCACCCACGAAGCCCTCCCAGGTCTTGCGGGGGGAGATGACCGGCGCCATGCGGGTGCGCCCAAAGGCACGCCCTACAAAGTAGGAGCCGATGTCAAAAAGGGCCGAGACCAGCACCACGAGGAGAATGAGGGCGATGGCCGACTGGGAGCGGCCGATGATGACGGCGAAGCCGAGTAGGGCTACCCAAGCCGAGCCCAGGACGGTGAGGGCGGCGTTGTCGAGAGCTCTCCGGCGAGGCACCACCGACATGAAAAGGATGACGGCTAGCGCCGCAAGGAGGATGCTGACCAGGATGGCCGAAGGTCTCCCCCCTTGGGCGGAGAGCCCGGCACCCACCACTCCCAGCAGCCCGAACAAAGCCAAGGGGACATAACCCTCGCGTCGCAGGGTGGAATAGAACTCTCCCAGGGCAACCACCATGACCACGGTCACGAAGAGGGTGAACCACCAGCCGCCGAGGATGAGGGTTCCCAGGAAGAGCCCGATGAGGACCAGGGCGGTGATGACCCGCATGGTGAGATCGGAGGTGGCCGCCTGTTCCACATGCTCCACCTCTTCTTCAGAGATGCCTTTCTGGCCGGTGACGTCTTCGAAGTCGACCAGACCGGAGCCAACCCCGGCGATGGCGGCCGCTACCGCCGGGCGGTTGATCGGCTCCTCCTGGGAGGTTCGGGCTACCTCCTCTGCGAGGTCGCGGTATTCGGCGGTGGTAGCGGAGAGATAGATCTGCTCGGATATCGAGAGATCCAGTTCTTCGTCGTCGGCGGAGGTGTCCCGATCGCCGGGTTCGTCGTCATTGGGCTCGGCCTGGTCCAGCGGCTGCTCCCAGGGACGGGTGAAGCGGGCCGGGGGTCCGTCCGGGATGGGGTCGTCGTCCACCCCCGGCAGGCGTGGAGATTCGACGTCGGACATGGTCTATACCTCCAGCAACTCAGCTTCTTTATGGCTGAGCTGGTCGTCGATGCGCTGGATAGCCTTGTCGGTGAGCTCTTGCAGTTCCTTTTCCCCCCGGCGGATCTCGTCGTCCGAAACCTCACCGTGCAGCGATTCGATGTCGGTCTTGACGTGCCGGCGCACGTTGCGCACCGCCACCCGCCCTTCTTCCGCCATGTGCCTCACCAGTTTGATCAGCTCCCGCCTCCGTTCTTCGGTCAGGGCGGGGAAGGCGATTCTGATCACCGTCCCGTCGTTGGAGGGGTTGAGACCGAGGTCGGAAGATCGAATGGCCTTTTCGATAGGGCCGATGGTGCTGCGGTCGTAAGGCTGCACCACCAGCATGCGCGGTTCGGGTACCGAAAACGAAGCCAGCTGCTGGAGAGGCGTCGAGCTGCCGTAATAGTCGATCGACACCCGGTGGAGAATCTGAGGGTTGGCTCGGCCGGTGCGGACGGTAATGAACTCGGAGGCCACGTGTTCGCAGGCGTGGTCCATCTTCCGCCGAGCGTCCGACAGCAGGTCGGCGATCATCTCCTCCTCCTCAGTGCACTACGGTCCCAATCGGCTCCCCCGCCACCGCCCGCACAATATTGCCTGGGACGGTCATGTCGAAGACGACGATTGGCACTCCGTGCTCGCGGCACATGGTAATGGCGGTGGTGTCCATCACCCGGAGTCCCTGGGCGATGAAGTCCATATAGCTCAATTCCTCCAGCTTCTCGGCGTTGGGGTCGGTTTCGGGGTCGGCCGAATAGATACCGTCGACCCGGGAGGCCTTGAGAAGCACATGGGCCCCGATCTCCACCGCCCGCAGGGCGGCGGTGGTATCGGTGGTGAAGAAGGGATTGCCGGTGCCGGCGGCGAACACCACTACCCGCCCCTTCTCCAGGTGCCGGATGGCGCGCAGCCGGATATAGGGCTCGGCCAGTTGCTGCATGGTGATAGCGCTCTGCACCCTGGTCCCCACCCCGGCGTGTTCGAGGGCGTCGCGGAGGGCGAGGGCATTGATGACCGTGGCCAGCATGCCCATGTAGTCGGCATTGGCTGCGTCCATGCCTTTGGCCTGTTGGGAGACCCCCCGGAAGATGTTGCCGCCACCCACCACGATGGCGATCTCGGTGCCATCTTGGTGAGCCTCCGCCACCTCGGATGCGACCCGCTGCACGGTGATGGGATCGATGCCGTATCCGACAGCCGGATCCGCAAATGCCTCACCGGAAAGCTTGAGGAGGACTCGGCGCCCCATTAGTTGTCGCTCTCACCAACGGCGAGGCGGGCGAAACGGCGCACCGCAATGTTCTCTCCCATGCGGGCGGCCAGCTGGTTGACCAGGTCGCCCACCGTCCCGGCGAACTTCTGCTCGTTGACGAACTTCTGGTCGTAGAGCACATTTTCCTCATAGAAGGAGTTGAGTCGTCCTTCCACGATCTTGCCGATCAAGTGCTCGGGTTTGCCTTCCTCTTTCATCTGCCGGGTGATGAGATCTCGCTCCCGGTCGAGCTCGGCAGAGTCGACCTGGTCCCGGGTGACCCATCGGGGACGTCCCCAGGCGATGTGCATGGCGATGTCGTCGGCGGTTTGGCGGAAGTCGGGGTTCTTGGCCACGAAGTCGGTCTCGCACGCTAGCTCGACCAGCACCCCTTGGACCGGTCGATCGGCCTGGAGATGGAGGTAGAAACCCACTGCCCCATCCGTAGCTTCCCGCTCGGCGGCCCTTTTCGCCACCTTGGAGAGGCCCCGGATCCGAAGCAACTCGATTGCCTGGTCGAAGTCGCCCCCGGTCTCGGTGAGGGCTTTCTTGGCGTCCATCATGCCCACTCCGGCCTGCTGGCGCAGCTTTTGCACATCCTGGGCGGTGAAGTCAGCCATTGCTGGGCTCCTCGGCAGAGACGGTGGTGGTTTCCTCCGGTGCTGGTTCGGGGGAGGCGGGTGCGGCCTCCGCCATTTCCGCTTCCAGCATCTCGACGTCACTGCGCCCGATTTCACCTTTGCCTTCTCTGATCGCCTCGGACAGGGCATTGGCCACCACGCTGGCGGCGCGGATGGCGTCGTCGTTGCCGGCGATGACGAAGTCGATGTCGTCGGGGTCGCAGTTGCTGTCCACCAGGGCGAGGGTGGTGAGACCAAGACGCTTGGCCTCCTTGACGGCGGTGTGCTCGATGTTGACATCGACGATGAAGACCGCCTCGGGGACCCGGGTCATCTCCGCTACTCCCCCGAGGGTCTGCTGCAGCTTGGCTAGTTCTCGACGAAGGGCGAGCCGCTCGCGTTTGGGGAGGGCGTTGATCTCCCCGGTGGCTTCCATTCGTTGCAGCTCCTTCATGTAGAAGATGCGCTTTTGGATGGTGGAGAAGTTGGTCAACATCCCCCCCAACCAGCGGAAGTTCACATAAGGCATCCCGGCAGCTTGGGCGGCCTCCCCCACCGGCGCCTGGGCTTGCTTTTTGGTCCCGACGAAGAGGACCGACCCTCCGTCTGCGGCCACCTCACGCACGTACTTGCAGGCCTCCTGGATCTGAACCAGGGTCTGGCGCAAGTCGATGATGTGAATCCCGTTGCGTTCCCCGTAGATGTAGGGGCGCATCTTGGGATTCCAGCGACGGGTCTGATGCCCGAAGTGGACCCCCGCCTCCAGCAGCTGTTTGATGCTGACAGCCACAATCTCTCCTTCTTTCTGGTTATGTCCTCCGCCGGTGGAGCGCGGTGCCCGGCCTAGTGGCCTCCTCTTCGAACCCGCGTCTTAGCCGCGGACCCACCATGAGGATTCACCGACGTGTGTCGTTACGGGTGAGTGTAGACGCCGGCGCCTCCCATCCGGTTTTGGCGCGTAAAGGTGACAGCGGGCCGTCACCTTTACGCGCCAAAACCCCCCAAAAGAGAGAATTAGCGGAAGGTGGGCTCGGCCATCCGGTTGCGTAGCGACAGCACCGACTTGGCGTGGATCTGACAGACCCGTGACTCGGTGACCCCGAGAACCTCACCGATCTCGGCCAGGGTCAGACCCTCGAAGTAGTAGAGGGTGATGACCAGCCGTTCCCGATCGGGGAGGCGGTTGATGGCATCGGAGAGGATGTGGCGGGTTTCTTCCGCCTGGAAGGCAGCCTCGGGGCCGATGCCGGAGGGGTCGGCGATGAAGTCACCCATGGCGGCGCCGGAGTCGGGACCCACCAGCTCGTCCAAGGCGACCATGCCGAGGTTGGACATCTCCGCCAGCGTCGAGCGAACCGTCTCTACCCCGGTGCCGATGTGGGCGGCGAGCTCCTCATCGGAGGGAGTGCGATGCAACCGATGTTCCAACTCGGACATGGACCGTTCGATCTCCCGGGCCCGGGAACGCACCGAACGGGGCACCCAGTCGAGAGCGCGGAGCCCGTCGAGGATGGACCCTTTGATGCGGTTGATGGCATAAGTTTCGAACTTGAAACCGCGCTCAGGCTCGAACTTGTCGATGGCGTCGATCAAGCCGAAAACCCCATTGGAAACGAGATCGGCCTGATCGACGTTGCGAGGCAGACCTACCGCCACCCGGCCGGCCACGAACTTCACCAACGGGGAATACTGGAGGATGAGGGCCTCCCGGGCTCTCTCGTCGCCAGTGGCTTTGAATCGCTCCCAGAGACCGGGAATGTCGGAGGCAGGACCCTCAGGCTCGAGGGTGGGTGTGGTCATAAGTATTCCTGAGGTGGTGGCGGGTGACGGCAGTGTAAATCTGTGTGGTGGCCAGATCGCGGTGTCCCAGCATCTCCTGAACGGCACGAAGGTCGGCACCGCCTTCGAGGAGATGGGTGGCGAAGGAATGACGGAGGGCATGGGGGAAGGTGGCGGCCCGGTTCCGGACCGCGCGGCGGATGCCCCGAGCGTCGAGCGGCCCGCCTCGCTGGCCCACCCACAACGCCGACCCAGCTTCGGTGCCCGCCAGATGCGGCCGCCCCCGCTCCACGTAAGCCTGAATAGCCCGGCGAGCCGCTCCACCCAGCGGGACCGAGCGCTTCTTCCCCCCTTTTCCGATCACCGTGATGAGGTCTCCACTCACTTCCCCCACCTCGAGTTGGGCAAGTTCGGAGACTCGCAAACCGGTGCCGTAGAGAGTCTCGAGGAGGGCCCGGTCCCGAAGATCAAGGGGAGTCTGCCCATTGAGGGCATTGAGCAGCGACTCCACCGTGTGGGCCGGCAGAGCGCGAGGAAGGCGCTCTCCCACCTTGCTCCGTCCCACTTGAAGGGTCGGGTTGGTGCCGACTACCCCCCACTGCACGGCATCGGCGAAGAACGCCCGGACCGACGACGCCTTGCGGGCGAGGGTCCGCCGGGAAGCTCCCCCTTCGTCGAGGACAGTCAGGAAACCCCTGACGTGGTGGCGGTCGACACTCTCGAGGCGGTTGATCGCCTGCTCATCGCAATAACCGAAGAACTCGCTCAGGTCCCGCCGGTACGCCTCCACAGTATGAGGCGATAGTTGGCGGGTCCCCGCGGCCCGGCCCAGATAATCGGTGACGGCGGGAGACGCCCAGGGCGGAAGCCGTCGGGTGGTCATCTCACCGATCAGGCTAAGGCGCTCCCCCGAGTTGTATCAGTCTTTCTTTCGGTGGGGCGTCGAATCCAACTGGGCGCGGACGGCATCGGCCAATACTTCGCTTACCGGACGGGTGGTAGAGGCCATCAAGTCGTCCCATGATCTTTCCTCGGGGAGAGGAGGCGGCGTTGACGGCTGTGGAGCTGGGCCCAAGATCATCTCCAGGGTGGGCAGGAGGTCCTCTGGCCCCAATACCGGGTGGGCACCGTCGCGAATGAGCAAGTTGCATCCCATCGAGCTGGGCCGATCAATGTCACCTGGTACGGCCATGACCTCGATCCCCTGCTCCAAGGCGAGCCGGGCCGTGATCAGGGCGCCTCCCGTCACTCCCGCCTCCACCACGATTACGGCCCCCGAGAGTCCGGAAATGAGACGATTGCGAGCCGGGAATCGAAAGGGGGCCGGTGGGGTGCCGGGGGGATATTCGGAGATGATCGCTCCGCCGGTAGCGACCAGTTGGGCGGCCAGCTCGCGGTTCTCCGCGGGGTAGATCACATCCACCGCCGATCCCAGTACGGCGACCCCGACGGCGTTGACCGCAACCGACCCCTGATGGGAGGCGGCGTCGACCCCGCGGGCGAGCCCGCTGATCACCGGCCATCCCCACCGGCCCACCGCTTCCCCCAACGAGCGTGCCACCCGCCGCCCATAGGTGGTTGCCCGCCTGGTGCCAACGATGGCCACTCCGGCCCGTTCAGGAAGACTTCCGATCGCCCACAGTTCCCGCGGAGGATCAGGGATAACGGTAAGCCGTTTCGGCACCGGGATCAGGCGAGGGTGGTGGTCAGGAGGCGATGTCACAGGCTCGCCCGGTAGGCCAAGGCCTCGGCCAGGTGTTCTTCACCCACCTCCTCCGAGCCGGCCAGGTCGGCAAGGGTGCGGGCTACTCGGCGCACCCGGTCGGCCCCCCGTCCGGTGAGAAAGCCAGTGGCTAGGGCCTTTTCCAGGAGGCGGCGACCCGCCGGGTCGAGTTCCTTATGGTCGAGTTCGGCCCGTCGCAGCTGGCTGTTGAGCTTTCCCCGGGCCGCCTGCCGGCGACGGGCCGCCTCCACTCGCTGGCGGACCGTCGCCGTGCCCTCGCCCGGAGGTCCGAGGAGCTGAGCGGCATCCGGCGAGGGGACGAAGATGCGGAGGTCGAAGCGATCGAGGAAGGGCCCGGAGAGCCGACGCCGGTATCGCTCCAAGGCGGTGTCGGTACACCGGCAGCCGCGGATCCGGTCGCCTTTGAAGCCGCAGGGGCAGGGGTTGGAGGCTGCCACCACCTGGGCCCGGGCGGGGAAGGTGAGAGCAGCTCCCCGCCGGGCGATGGTCACCTTGCCTTCCTCGAGGGGCTGCCGGAGGTTGTTGAGCAGGAAGGGGCCGAACTCCCCCAACTCGTCCATGAAGAGCACCCCGCAATGGGCTAGGGACAGCTCGCCTGGCACCGGGTAGCCATTGCCTCCTCCCACCACTGCTGCCGCCGAGGCGGAGTGATGGGGAGCCCGATAGGGGGGACGGAGGGAAAACGGTCGGGGGCGGTCGGCGGCGGCATAGAGACAGGCAACCTCCACTGCCTCTTCGGGGCTGAGATCGGGAAGCAGGCCGGGCAGCCGTCTGGCAAGCATTGTCTTCCCCGCTCCCGGCGACCCGACCATGAGCAGGTGATGGCCGCCGGCGGCGGCGATTTCCAGGGCCCGCCGAGCGATGGGCTGGCCACGAACGTCGGACAGATCGTCGACTACCGGTTCGGTCATCGCCGGCTCCGGGGGAGAGGTACGCGGGGGCTGGTTACCGGCGACGACTGCGGCCGCTTCTGCCAGGGAGGCAACCGGGTAGACGATGACTCCCGGAACCCGGGCAGCCATGGCAGCGTCCGTTTCGGCGACTACACAGGGCAGCCGCCGGCGCCCGGCCAGCAGGGCCGCACCCACGGCGGCCCGGCTCCGCCGCACCGAGCCATCGAGGGAGAGCTCCCCCACCGCCACCACCTGGGTCGAACGGGCCGGGATTTCCCCCGCCGCGGCCAGCACTCCCAGGGCGATGGGAAGGTCGTAGTCGGCCCCCGCCTTGGGAAGGTCCGCCGGTGACAAGTTGACGGTGACCCAGCGGCGGGGGAAGTCTTTGCCGCTGGAGATGATGGCGGCTCTGACCCGTTCTTTGGCTTCCCGGACGGCGGTGTCGGGCAGCCCGACCAGGACAAACGCCTCCTTGGCTCGGCCCACGTGGGCTTCGATCCTCACCGGCCGGGGATCGGCTCCGATCATGGCCACGGAGGTAGTCACGGCGAACACCCGTCGAAGATACGAGAGACAGGTGCCTGGTTCTAGAGGGTTGCTCCCGGGTGGTTAACGGCCGCCGAACCGGGGCGGCCGTTTCTCGAGGAAGGCGGCTACGCCTTCACTTACATCTTCGGTAGCGAAGGCAATCGACTGGGATTGGCCCTCCCAGGCCAGGGCCCCTTCGACTCCGAGGAGGTTGCCGCGACCCAGGGCCTGTTTGGTGAACATTTGGGCCAGCGGAGCCGCGGCCAGGAGGCTTCGAGTCAGCTCCTCCACTCTGGTCACTAGCTGGTCAGGCTCGACCAGTTCGAGCACCAAACCGAGAGCCAGCGCCTCGTCCGCCTCCACCATGCGGCCCGTCAGCGCCAGTTCTTTGGCTCGCTGGAGGCCAACGATGCGGGGCAACAGCCAGGTCCCGCCAAAATCGACCGTGAGACCGCGCCGAACGAAGATCTCAGAGAAGCGGGCTCGGCGGGTAGCTATCACCAGATCGCAAGCCAAAGCCAGGTTCATGCCCGCCCCCGCCGCCACTCCGTCCACCGCCGCCAAGGTTGGTTTGGGAAGGCGGAGAAGGCGGGTGGCGGCGGCCGCCACCTCTTTCATTCGCCGGTGCCGGGCCACCACCCCCTGATAGGCGACGGCCCCCGCGGGATCGAGATCGGCCCCCGAGCAGAACGCTCCCCCAGCTCCGGTGATGACCAGCACCCGGGAGGCTGACTGCTCGAATTCGCCCAGCTCGCGCTCCAGCTCTTTCCAGCCGGAAGCGGGGATGGCGTTCTTGCGTTCGGGCCGGTTGAGGGTGAGCCAGCGGACCTCGCCTCGGTCTTCGGTCTGCAGCCACATGGGCGTTGACGGTAGCGGTGTCGATTACCGTCCCCTCGTGGGATTCAACCCCTTCCGGCCGTCACGCCACGACCGCTTAGACCTGGCGATGGTGTGGGGAGCATTGGTAGTCATCGTGGCTCTGCTGGCATGGGCGATTTGGGGGTGACGGTCACCCCGGTCCAGCCCTATGCGGCCCGGAAGTCATACACCTGCCCGGGCTGCCAGTCGACTATTCCCCCGGGGACCTACCACCTGGTCGTGGTCCCCGACTTCGAACCTGATCTTCGCCGGCATTGGCATCAGGGCTGCTGGCACAAAGAGCGGAGGAGATTGGCGGGCCGTACCTGATGACGGGACGGGATTAACTAGGCCTTCTGACGTTTCCGTTGGTCTGGGCGGTGGGATGGCGACCAGGAAGACAACGAAGAAGGGGAAAGGGGTCCTCCTTGGCCTGGGATCTGGATCACTAGCTCGAGGAGACGGGGGTTGGTCACGTGTCGGGTTCTTTGGCGTGTCAGCCCCGCCCCCAACGACTTTTGGCGTGGCGGCCCCGTATTCAGGGCTGGGGTGACAAAGAACCCTGGGGGCGGTGCCCAGCCGCCAAAGAACCAGCTCCGCGGCCCAACCCTCCCCGCCGGTAAGGCCTATCCCGGGTGGCTGCCTCTTCTCCTTCGCTGACTACCCATGGAAAGGTCAGGAGATCCAGACTTTTCCGTGGTGGCGACGGGTTTTTCCGCACAGGTAGGTCGGCGGCTTGATTCCGTGCAGATTTTTCCGTCGCTGCGACGGAAAAATCTGCACAGGTTCAGGCGTCGCGCAGTCGCAGGCCGGCCCAGGCGGCGAGGGAGGCGCCCACCCCCCAAGCCGCCACCACCACCAGGGCTTTTTCGAATGAGGGGGGATCGCCGAGGATGGAACCGAAGTCCCCCAGCTGGCTCAGGTTGCCGAGCAGGGCGGAGACGTGGGTGGAAAGGGACACCTGGCGCCAGCCTTCCCAGAGGCTGAGGATCGACTCCCCGAAGCTGAAGGCCAGCACCGCTCCGATGGCCGGGCCCACCGAGCGGAGCCAGGCGGAGGCGGCCAGACCCAGCGACACCCACGAGAACATGACGAAGGCTGTTTTCCAGACGATGTCCCAGACCTCACCACCGCTAAGGAATCCCGAACCGGAGGCGAAGAAGAACGCCACCACTCCAAAACCGAAAATGGCCGCCAGCATGGCTCCCCAGGCGGCCGAGGTGGTGGTCAGCAGCCGCGCCGCCAGGTGCTGGCCGCGGCGGGCGTTACGGGTGAGAGCCGTGGCCCAGGTCGAGGTTGCCAGTTCCCCGGCCAGGGCCATCACCGCCAGGATCAGTGGGAACCAGGGCTGGCCCAGCACTTGCTGGGCCCCGAAGGTGTATGCGCCGGGTTTGGAGAGAAGTGGGAAGCCTTGGTCGGCGGGGACGATGCGGGGCAAGAAGAAGAAAACGAAAGCCAAGAGTCCAGTGAGAACTGCCAGGACCATCAGCAAGACCCAGAAGGTGCGACGCTTGAAGGTCTTAATCAGCTCGGCTTTGATGAGCCCGGTCATTCTGGCCTCACCCCGTCGGTCCCGACGTGAGCTGTAAGAAGACGTCTTCCAACCGAGCCACCTGGGGCGTCAGTTCCGAAACGTACAGCCCCGCCTCGGCCAGAGACCGGGTGACAGCAGCTCCGTCGTCCCCGGGAACAAAGATGGTTTGTCCGTCGGGAACCGGCTGAAACCCGGCCGCCGCCAGCACCCGAGTCGCCTCTTCGATGGGGGTGATGCGGATCCGGAACCCGCTCGGGCCGCTTCGAAGCAGGTCGGCCAGCCTCCCGCTGTGGACCAGCTTGCCTCGGTTGATGACGACCACGTTGTCGGCCAGCGCCTCGACATCGCCCAGGTTGTGGGAAGAGACCATGACCGTTTTGCCCGAAGCAGCCAGACCGCGCAAGAGCAACTTGATCTGAGCTTGCCCGGCCGGGTCGAGGCCGTCCAGTGGCTCATCCAGAAAGAGGAGTTCGGGGTCGCCGAGCAGCGCAGCGGCGAGAGCGAGCCGTTGTTTCATGCCCTTCGAGTAGCCGTCGATGCGGCGGCGGGCGTCGTGGGCCAGACCCACGAACTCGAGCAGTTCGTCGATCCGTTCTCGACCCCGGCCGAGGGTGAGGGCAGCCACTCGGAGGTTGTCGCGCCCGTTGAGTCCTTTGACCAGGCCCGGCTCTTCTACCACCGCCCCCAATCGGCGGACGATGGCTGGGTTCTCCGGACCGACCTTCATCCCCAGAACGGAGAGGTCGCCGGCATCGGGGCGGGTAAGACCCAGGAGCACCCGGAAGGTGGTGGTCTTTCCCGCGCCGTTGGGACCGAGGAAACCGGTGAGGGTGCCAGCCGCGACCTGAAAACTCAGGCCGTCGAGCGCCACCGTGGTGCCATAAGACTTGCGGAGATTTTCCACCACGATGGCTGCCGACACGGTGTCGATAACCCTAGCTCAGGCCGCTCGTTTCACCCAATGGAGGTCGACACCCCCCGGGTGGAAGCGAATGGCAATCAGATCGACGCGAGGACAACCCAAAGCGCCGGCCAGCCGCCGCACTTGGACAGCTTTAGCGTGGTCGAAGGCGTCGAGGGGATGGGTGGGTGGAACTGGGTGGCTGTTTCCAGAAGAGGCGGTGGTCGATCGGACTTCGACCACCGTTCGCTCTCCCCCAATCGATGCCACCAGGTCAACCTCGCCGCGGCCTACCTTGACGTTGCGAGCGAGGATGGTGGCTCCCTGTCGGGTCAGGTAGTCGGCCGCGATCGCTTCCGCCTGCCGGCCCTGGTCTCGGGGTCCGGGCTTGGACTCCCGACGGTCCGTCTGCATGGCTGGTGTTTGTATCAGCCCGAAGGGACAGAATCGACCGAGCCGAACCGGCCCACCGGCCAGATCCGGAGGACCGCCTCGCCGATGACGTCTTCCATGGGGATGGCCCCGAAGCGCCGGCTGTCATAGCTGATACGCCGGTTGTCGCCCATCACGAAAACCGAATTCTCGGGTACTTCTTCGGGGCCGAAATCGGGCATCACTCCGTCTTCCAGCAGATACGACTCCTCCACAGCTTCCTCGTTGACGTAGAGGACCGAGTCGCGGATCTGCACCGTGTCGCCCCCCACCGCCACCACTCGTTTGATGAGGTCGTCGGCGGAGGCGGTGCGGATCCCCACCGCTTCAAGGATGTGCCGCACTATTTCCTCGGGGAGGCTGGCGTCGTCTTCACCATTCAACGGCGAATAGAACACGACGATGTCTCCCCGCTGCGGCTCTCCGAACCGGTAGGAGAGCTTGGAGACCATCACCCGATCGTTGATCTCGATGGTGGGCAGCATCGACTCGGTGGGGATGTAGAAAGGCTGGACGAGGAAGCTCTTGATCACCACCGCCACGGTGAGGGCGATGAGGAGCAGCACCGGCAACTCCACCCAGAAGGGACGGGCCGGTTTGGCGTGTTTGCGCCGCGGGCTGGGAGGGGCCTCGACGCTCAGTCGCGCTTCTCCTTGATACGGGCGGACTTGCCCACCCGATCGCGAAGGTAATAAAGCTTCGCCCTCCGCACATCACCTCGACGGGTCACCTCGATCTTTTGGATGATGGGAGCGTGTACCGGGAAGACCCGCTCCACTCCCACCCCGAAGCTCAACTTGCGGACGGTGAAACTGGCGTCGAGGCCGGAGCCGTTGCGGGCAATGACCACCCCTTCGAACACCTGAACCCTCTCCCGGTTGCCTTCCACCACCCGGACGTGCACTTTGACCGTGTCGCCGGGTTTGAAATCGGGGAGATCGGTGCGCGCGTGGGCGCCGTTAATCAACTCAAGCTTGTTCATCGAAAGCTCCTTGGAGAACCGGCACCGCCGGCAGACCGACTTAGATGTTATCAGGCCGGGACGCTACTACCAGATGGCTCAGGCCCGCAGATACCGGTTGAGAAAACCGATAACGGTGCTGATGGCCTCCTCGGCCACGGCGTCTTCGGGGTACTCGCCGTCTTCTCCCCGCTGCGGATAGATGTAGCCATGAAGGGGGTGATCGAAGGACACCCACTCCACCTCTTTCCCGGCTTCGGAGAGGAGTTCGTAGGTGAGCCGGAAGATGCCCTGCAGATGATCGTCTTCGCGACCCATGACCAGGATCGGGGTGGAGATGGGTGCAATCCGAGTGGCGGCTACCTCCTGATCGATCCGGCTCCGAACCTGTCCGGGATCGGTCATCTGCATCCCTTCGATGTTGCGGAGTTGGGTGGCGGGGTTGACGAAGGCAGTGTGGTCGGGGGTAAGGGCGAGGAACTCGTGGGCCGCCGGTTCGGAGGCCACAGCCGCCGCCACCCCCTGATATTCGGAAAGAATTTTCAGCACCATTTCCCCGCCGTGACTCATCCCGATCAGTCCGACACGTTGGGAGTCGATGGCCGGCAGCTGCTTGAGGTGCTCGATCACTGCGATCTCGTCTTCGTATTCGAGTGGAGATCGATTGAAGAGGCCCCGGCCCTGGCGCATATCGCGCATCAGAGGTCCTCCCAGGTGGTAGCCGAGTTCAACCTCGGTCCGGTATCGAAGCCAGGCGCAGGCGTAGCCGCCGTCGAGGAGGCGGTCCATGATCCGACCGCGGTTGGCCACGGCGTCTCTGATCCAGGCCATGCCCCCACCTCCGTTGCCGGAGGCGAGAAGCACAACGGGGAATGGTCCGGGACCGGGCGGCACCCGGAGCCCGATGGGGGTGTAGAGCCCGTCCCAGGTTTCGACGTACATGAGATTCACCGGAATCTCCGAGTCCGGGACTGGTTCGGTGATCACCACCGCTTCCGGGTCGAGCATGGTCGTCATCAGGTCGGGCCTCCGTTGGGCGGTTCGCAGCAGTCTTTGCTCCTGCCGCCAGGCTTCGATGGCGGCATGATCGCCGGAGAGTAAAACCTGCGGCACTTTGCGTCCGGCGAACTCCGCCGGACGGGTGTATTGAGGTTCTTCGAGTAATCCTCTGCGGAACGACTCCCCCTCCACCGATTGCGGGTTGCCCACCACCCCCGGTAGCAACCTGGCTACCGCCTCGATGATCACTGCCGCCGCTGCCTCTCCTCCCGCCATGACGAAGTCACCCAGGGATACCTCCTCGTCGATAAAGAGGTCGACGACCCGCTGATCCACGCCTTCGTAGCGCCCGCAGAGGAGGGTCAGATGAGGGAGGGTGGCAAAGCGGTCGATGACGGCCTGGTCGAGACGGCGACCGGTCGGGGTGAGATAGACCCGATGGGAGTCCACCAGATCGCTGAGGGCGGCAGCCAGCGGCTCCACCATCATCACCATCCCCGCCCCGCCCCCATAGGGAGCGTCGTCGATTTGGCGGTGCACCCCCTTCCCGTATTGGCGGAGGTCGATGAGGTCGATGGTCAGCGATCCGTCGCTCAGAGCCCGCTCCGTGATCGAGGTGGAGAGGGGCCCGGAGAAGAACTCCGGAAACAAGGTGAGGACGCTGATCCGCATCGGGCGACGACTATTCCCCCGCTCTGGGCGCTTCGAGGTCTTTGGGCAAGCCGAGGATCCGCTCGGCGATGATGTTGCGCTGAATCTCGTCGGCACCGCCGCCGATGCGTAGCCCGGGGACGCCCAGGAAGGCGTCCTGCCACTCGCCCTGTTGGGGAGCGTCGGCCCCGGCCAGTACTCCGGCTGCCCCCAGGTTGGAAAGGGCCTGCCCGTAGAGGTCGGTGAGGATCTGGGTTCCGACGAGCTTGGCAGCCGAACCTTCGGGTCCGGGGATCTGCCCGCGGGAAAACGCAGTGAGCAAGCGAAGCGCCGTGTAGTAGAGGACCTTGCCTTTGATCCAGTTCTGGACCCAGAGCCCCGCCGCCCGCCGATCTCCTGGAGGGAGGATGGAACGGGCGGCGTCGAGCATGGCCCCTCTCCCTACCAGTACTCCCATTCGCTCGAACATGA
This sequence comes from Acidimicrobiia bacterium, assembly GCA_035281425.1. Lineage (GTDB taxonomy): Bacteria > Actinomycetota > Acidimicrobiia > Spongiisociales > ZC4RG35 > JAICND01. Next base: position 10,104 of record DATEDX010000205.1, on the reverse strand, counting down.
AGGTGGTGATAACCATCCTCCAGCCGTCCCCGGGGTCACCGATCCGGTCCTGGTCGGGGACCCGCACGCCGCTCAGAAACACCTCGTTGAAGTTGGCCGCGCCGGTCATCTGCCGGATGGGCCGGGGCTCCACTCCGGGCGAATGCATATCAACCATGAACGCGGTGAGCCCGCGATGTTTGGGCTGGTCGGGATCGGTGCGGGCGATGCAAAGACCCCAATCGGAGAGGTGAGCGAAAGTCGTCCATACTTTCTGGCCGTCCAATATCCACTCGTCGCCGTCACGAACCGCCCGAGTGGAGAGGGCAGCTAGATCGGAACCGGCTTGCGGTTCGGAGAACAGCTGGCACCACACCTCGTCCCCGGAAAGAAGGCGTGGGATATAACGGCGTCGCTGCTGTTCGGTGCCGAGCAGGAGCAGGGCGGGACCGCACCAGCCCAGGCCAACGATGAGAGCGTCACGAGGGACGTCAAAGGCGGCCTCTTCCTGGTCGAAGATGGCCTGCTGCACTGGCGTCCCCCCCCGCCCTCCGTAGTCCCGGGGCCAGGCGATCCCTGCCCATCCGGCGGCGGATTTTTGTCGTTGCCAGGCCCGAGCCTCGGCCAGTCTTTCTTCCTCTTCCTCCGGTGTCCATTCCGCCACAATGGCGGAAGGAGCGATGGGAGGTTGCTCATAGCTGCGGGCGTGGGCACGAAGCCAGGCCCGCGCCTCGGCCCGGAAGGTGGCTTCCTCGGGCGAGTCGTAAGGCTGCACCACACCATTGTGCCTCTTGAGACCGGAGACGGAAGACGGGAGACGGGAGACGGAAGGCGGAAGGCTCTTAGCCCTCGACGCGCTCGACCCGCACATCGCCAGAAACGGTCTTGGCGCGGAGACGCACGGTTTCCTTCTCTCCACCGGTCGGTGCTTTACGAGGCGGCAAGGTCACGTCACCGGAGAGGCTGTCGATCTGTGCCTCCACCCGGCGCCCCTCGGGAAGGCCAACCGAAACATCGCCCGACATGGAAACCACCTCGACGCTGGGGCCCTGGCAGCAGGCGACATCGATATCACCTGAAGCTGACTTAGCTTCCACCCGGCCCTTGACGGTGTCGACGTAAACGTCACCAGAGGCGGTGCTCACCACCAGGTCGCCGGCGATGCTCCTGCCCCGAACGTCACCGGAGGCGGTGCTGATCTGGCAGCGTCCCTGGCAGCTATCGAGGTTGATGTCACCAGAGGCCGAGCGAAGTTCTCCGGCTGCGATAGCGCTCAGGTCCAATTGACCAGAGGCGGTGCGAGCGTTGACCCGGCCAAGCTCCACTCGAGCGTAGACGTCCAGGGAAGCGGCGGTAATGTCGGCGGCGGTGCGAGGTGGAACCGCCACCCGCACCGAAACCGAACGGTCGGTGAACCGAGTGCGGTCTTCCCGAATGCTCACGGTGTCGCCGATCTGTTCAACGATGATGTTGTCGGCACCTCGCCCGGTGACATCAACCGTGATGGTGCCGTCGGGCGACTCCACCAGGTCGAGCCGGCCTGAGGCGACACGAAACTCGAGGGCGGGAGCGTTCCCCGCCGGAAACGAATAGTGGCTCATAACTCGAAGGTCTCGTTGACCCGGCGCCGGTGGGAGCGAGTGGTGGTGGCTCGGCCGGCCAGGGCTTTGACTACCCAGGAGTTGACCGAGTCCCCGGCGTCGGATGCGGCCTGCTCCACGATCTCTTTGATCGAGGGCGGCAACCGGAGGGTGATACGAGCGTCGAACTCCTCCTCGGGTGTGGACATGGCCGGCTCCTCCGAGGTGATCCGGATGGTGGGCTCACCTTCGATGAGGATAAGGTCGACCTGGTGCCCTCCTAGCTGGGCCCGCACCTCCTCGGCGGCCTGACCCGCTAGATCGAAGGCAGCTTCCCGGAGGGCGGGGCGGAGGGCCGCCAGGAGGGCCCGCCCGGCGGCTTCCAGTCCCGAGTCTCCGGAGAGGGCCAGCTGACCCTCGAGGGCAGATTCCAGATTGTGGATGACGGTCGAGGTCTGCATTTCAGCCCTGGCGGAAGACGAACACGGGTCGCTCCCACTTGTGGATCTGCGGGAACCGCTGCTCCCTGATCGCCTGTACTGTCTTGAGGCTACCGCCCAACATGTCTCTCTCCTGTCTAGATGACAGCTCTATGATGTCACAACGATGTCTACTTGTCAAGACCTTTTTTAGACGGAAGACGGAAGACGGAAGACGGAAGACCCTGCTGGCTGAGACCTAAATAGGTGGGGTTAGGCGGCGGGGTGGAGGGTGACTTGGTGTCCGAGGGCTTCTAGTTGGCGGATTAGGTGTTGGGTGCGTCGTTGGGGGTCGACCCGTTTGAGGTAGTAGTCGGGGCCGAGGTCTTGATAGTCGACTTGGTTGGCGAGGAGGTGGTAGGTGATGGTGAGGATGGTGTGGGCTACGGCGACGGCGGCTTTCTTTTTTCCGATCCGCCGGGCCAGATGCCAGAAGTGGGCGGATAGATAGTTGTTGCGGCTGTGGGCGGCGCCCCAGGCGGCTTGGGTGAGGGCGTCTTGCAGCCACCGGTTGCCTTTGCGGGTCCTGCCCGAATAGTGCTTGCCGCCCGACTGGTTGTTCCCCGGGCACAGCCCCGCCCAAGAGGCGAGATGCCCCGCAGTGGGAAACACCGACATGTCCACTCCGATCTCGGCCACGATCACCTCAGCGGTCTGCCGGGCCACCCCGGGGATGGTGGCCAGCCGCTCCCGTGCCTCCTCGAAAGGGGCCATCACCTGTTCGATCCGCTGGTCGAGAGTGGCGATAGTCTGATCGAGATAGTCGATGTGGTCCAAATGCAGCCGAGCCATAGCGGCGTGATGTTCGGTGAAGCGGCCAGCCAAAGCCCGCACCAACTCGGGGATCTTGCCCCGCAGCCGCCCCCGAGCCAGCTGCGCCAACACCTCCGGGTCCCGCTCCCCCCCAATCAGCGCCTCCACCATCGCCCGCGCCGACCTCCCCAACAGATCAGAGGCCACCGCTCCCAACTTGATCGCCGCGTCCTCCAACAGTTTCTCCAACCGTTGCCCCTCCCGGCTCCGATCCTGGATCAACCGTTTGCGGTAACGGGTCAGGTCCCGCAACTCTCGAAGGATGGGATCAGGCACAAACGAACCCCGCAGCAACCCCACCTCCAACAGTTGACAAAGCCAAGAGGCATCCTTGACATCGGTCTTCCGACCCGGCACCTGCTTGACATGAGCAGCGTTAACCAACAACAGCTCGAAGTTGCCCTCCTCCAACACGTAATACACCGGCTTCCAATAACTGCCAGTCGACTCCAACACCACCTGGCTCACCCCCTCCCCCGCCAGCCACTCGGCCATCAACTCCAAATCCCCCACAAACGTGGGGAAGGTCCGCACCTCCTCCCTCCGCCCCCCACCCCCAGCCGGGGTACGCACACACACCGTCACCGACCGCTTATGCACATCCAACGCCGCGCAACGTTCAACCACAACCTCCACCACAACCTCCTTCCTCAACCGGTTCCCAGCCGCCCGAGGAGCCTGAAACAAGCAAGGAGTCTGAGACGCGTGCTCGCAGCAACAAACCAGGGTGCCCCACAGGCTCCAACGTCACGCTGACAGGCGGGCTCACACACACCACAGATAACCGACGTCCCGGGCGACCCCACCATTTTCATACACCAGGGCGGCCCCCGGCCATGAAGGCTGACAGCTATTTGGGCGGTCCTCGGGGGTGGGGTTGTCGGATGAACCGTCGCCTTTGCGGGGGACTATCCGGGTCGAGTCGGAAGCCGAGTCCGTGGATGACAATGTGATGGTGGAACCAACATAAGAGGGTGAGGTTTGATGGGTGGTGGGAGCCGCCTTGGCTGCGGGGGACGAGGTGGTGGGGTTGCAGCCGGTAACGAGAAGAACAGCCATCCACCGTGCACACTCCCTGATCCCGAGCCCAAATGAGGGTGCGGATGGCGGGGGGAATAGCTTCCCCCAAATCGGAGTAGTCGACCCGATTCCCCCCTTGATCGGAAACGATTACTCGGATCTGACCGGTGCAGAGGATCTCTGACAACACATTGGGTCCTACTTTGGGTCCCGAGGAAAGCACCACTCCTGCTTCCCCCGAGGTGGCGGCGGCGAGTTGGGCGTCGACCAACACTTCTGCCACTACCACTTCCCGACCCGAAGCCTCTTCTGAGCCACCGGTGAGTGAGTCCAAGGCCAGGCTGGTCAAAGCGTCGGCCATCCGCTGCGACCGGTCCTCCCCTTCTAGACGGGGAAACTCCTCGGCTCGAGCCAACAGGGCCTTTTCTACGATTTGGCCGTCGGCTGCGGGGAGGCCCCCCCACAGTTTCCACCACGACTCATCCAAACTGGGTTGCATGACCAGAAACCGATCAGAAAACGCTCTCGCTTCGTCTTCGGAAGACAACTTCTCCCGGGAAGTGACCAGCCGCCACAAACCGGATAGATCTAACCCCAGGGAAGCCGTTATCAACTCTTCTCGAGCACCGGTGTTGTGGAGTCGGATCAAAGCCACCGCTCGTTCCAACCCGATCTCCCCCGACTCCAACCACCGGTCGACCTGAGAGTTTTGGGCTCTAGCCACCACCAACAGGTCTTTAGCGACCGGTCGGGACACATCGAGACGGGAAGCCACCCAGTCGATCATGGTCCGACAACCGTCAGCCGCTGCGACCTGAGCCACATCCAGTTGCCGCAACAACTCGACTTGACGGAAGACCAGACGGGTCTTGTCCGCTTGGCAGGCCAACAGTTCCTGTTCCAAGCTGTCGATCGACCGAGTCGTAGTGGTGGCGAACATCTGTACGACGAACATACAACCCGGCAGGTACAGAAACAACCCCTTTGCGCCCCGGGCCAGCAGAATTTTTTTCCGGGAGCTCCCTCAGGCGAATACGCCAGGTAAGGCCAGAGTGGTACAGCAGGCGGGGCGAGCGGCCGGATATTGATTAGATGCCGCGGCTTCCCGGAGCGCAGCTGATCGAACAGGGTCTATCCGACCTCGAGGCCGGAATCGAGTCAAAGGAGGCGCTCCCGGGAGGGGTTTCGCCATGCTCTGGAGAGCGTTCTGGCCACACGATGATCCTATGGACTCTCCGGACCGAGGTCGGAACTAGGGATCCAGGCGATATCGGGGGGGAAGATGAGATCGAGGGTCCAGTCGAGCGCCACCCTCGCCTTGCGGAGAACCGTGGGAAGTTGCCAGAGGTAGTAGGAGCGCCAGAGGAACCACGCCGGGAAGCCCGACACCGGCACTGACAGCACCCTTCCGACGGCGTTGCGGTGGCCGAGCGACACCAATTCTCCTTTGGTCGTGTATTCGAAGGAAGGCGTCGGCGCTCCGGCGATCAGGTCGGGTAAATGACGTCCCAGATATCGGCCCTGGCGCAGTGCGAACTGGGCGGTGGGAGGCGACAGACTGGCGCTGGCCTCAACCAGGGCAGCGTCGCCGCAGGCGAACACCCCGGGCCGCGCCCGGAGGTGACGATCGACCACCACTCGCCCCTTGTCCACCGTCAGGCCTGAGGCGGCCAGGAGGGGATTGGGCCTGACTCCGGCCGCCCAGATCACGGTGGCCGCTTCGATCGTTCGCCCACTGGCGAGCTTGGCGCCTCCGGCGTCGATCTGGGCTACCGCCGATCCGAGGACCAAGTCAACTCCCCGTTCGTTGAGAGCCCGGGCCGCAGCCCGGGAAAGCGCCGGGGAGAGAGCGGGAGTTACTCGTTCCACCGCATCCACCAACGTCACCCTGGGAAGGGGGGCAGTCGGGTAGTACCGGGTCGCCGCCGGGCGCAAGAAGTCGGCTAGCGCCCCGGCGATCTCCGCTCCCGAGTAACCCGCCCCCACCACCACCACGCTGGTGAGGACTGGGTCCGGACGCTGGGTGGCGTGTTCCAGTAGGGCCAGCATTCGATTGCGGATGCGGAGAGCGTCACTGATGGTTTTGAAAGGGAGGGCGTGATCTTCCACCCCGCTGACCCCGAAGGTGTTGGGCACCGATCCCAGCGCCACCACCAGAACGTCGCCTTGCATGTCGATGACCTCGTCGCCGAAAAGGGGACGGACCCGCACCGCCTTCTCGGGGCCGTCAATGGCCTCGATCACGCCCTGAACGACCCGGGCCTTCGGAGCGAGTTGGCGGACCGGGGTGACGATGTGGCGAGGATCTACGTCACCTACCGCTGCCTCGGCCAGCATCGGGGTGAAAAGCAAGAAGTTGTCGGCGGCCACCACCACCGTCTCCAGCTTCGACCCCAAACCCCGGGCCACAGCCGAGCCCGAAAAACCACCTCCCAGAATCAGCACCCGCGGCATCGGATCGAACCTAGGGCTGTTTTAGGCGGGCAGCCAGTCGATCAGTGCCTCTGACCAGAGGCCCAACGCCCCCTTCGCTTCGGCCCGCTCCCGCACCAGGCGATCGGAGCTGACCACCACCGTGGGGGGATGAGATGCCGCCATCCCTACCAATTCTTCGTCGGCGGAGGCCACATAACGGACCTCGATCTCGAGGTTGTACTCCGCCTCCGCCAGGCTGGAGTCGAAAAACACGAGCACGCGGCGGCGACCCCGTGACATCCTCAACACCCGGCGGGCGGCCTCCACCACCCGGTCTCGTTCGGCGGTGGTGGGAGGCGACGCCAGGAGGTGGGCGGCGTTCCAGCCGTCGATGGCGACCACGATCAACTGGGGCTGTTCGATCAACCAGGAGAGGGACTCGGCCCGATCAGGACGGAGCGGCGGAGGCATCTTCAGCCTCTCCGGGGAAGTCGGGGGCGCCTCACCAGGAAGTCGCTCGGCGGGCAGCAACGGCTCGATCAGGCCTCCGATCATCAGATCGTCGAGATGCCTGGCTAGTTCTGCTGGAGCCCGCACCTCCCAGGCGCCCTTAGCTCTCGGACGAGGAGGAGAGGGACTTGGACGGCGCTCACGGAGCCTGGAAAGCTCCTGCTGAGCTCGGTTCATCGCCTCGGCCAATCCGGTCAACTGCTCGCCCAGCTCCACTACCTCTTGGCGCAGCCTCTTGATCTCAACTTGCGTCTCTCTTCGACTCCGGCGGAATCGCTCGGCCTGGTCCTTCAACCGCTGGGCGGCGGCGCCCTCCGCCTCGGCAGCCCGCAAAGAAGCCTTCTCCAGCTCCGCTTCGAGCAGTTCGATCCGCCGGTTAGCCCGGCCAAGATCGGTGGCCAGCTTGAGGGCGGCTCGCCCGCTCTCTTTCTCCGCTGACACTTGGGTTAGTTGTCGAAGCTCCTCCTCCCAGCCGGGCGGGCGGCGGAGAAAGAGATACGAGGGCTTTTGGGCCCCGGTCAGCTCATCAGGGTCAAGACCAGGCCAGAAGGCCAGCGCTTCTTCCCGAAGCCAATCGGACCCGTCGAGTTCCACCAGAAGCCGGGTCGCCAGCGGCGGGGGCAGGCGACCGGAACGGCGGGCGATGTCACGCAGGTTGGCGGGGACGTGCTCGTCATCCATCTCCCGCAGAGCTCGTTGTGCAGACTCCAATCCCAAGCGGAAGAGGCGCACATCGAGAGTGGTGGGGTCGATTTCCACCACCCCAGTCAACCATCTGTATACTGACAGTCGACATGCACGCCTCCATCCTGGTACTTCCTTAGCGCACACGTCCCCGAAGACGTGTGCGCCATGACGACCCTCCCCCCCGGGAGGGTTTTTCTTACCCCCCACCAAGCCATCGACCGATATATCCCAAGCGAGGAAACTCATGACCAAGATGACCGGAGCCCAGGCGCTAATAGCCGCCCTCGAACATGAGGGGGTAGACCTGGTCTTCGGTGTACCGGGAGGGGCCATCCTTCCCGCCTACGACCCGCTCCTCGACTCCCCCATCCGCCACGTTCTCGCCCGCCACGAACAGGGTGCCGGTCACATGGCGGAGGGGTATGCCTGGGCCACCGGCCGGGTGGGTGTATGTATCGCCACCTCCGGGCCGGGCGCCACCAACCTCGTCACCCCGCTGGCCGACGCTCTCATGGACTCGGTGCCCATCGTGGCCATCACCGGACAGGTACCGACCTCGGCGGTGGGTAACGACGCCTTTCAGGAGGCGTACACCACCGGCATAACAATGCCCGCCACCAAACACAACTACTTCGTCACCGACCCTTCGGACATCCCCGACGTCGTCCACGAAGCCTTCCACATCGCCTCCACCGGTCGCCCCGGCCCGGTGCTGGTCGATCTTCCCAAGGATGTCCTCAATCACAATCTCACCTGGCACGCTCCCGCCAGCCTCAGCCTTCCCGGCTACAAGCCGACGGTTGACGGCCATCCTCGGCGGGTCAAAGAGGCGGTGGAGTTGATAGCCAAGGCCAAGCGGCCGGTGCTCTACGTGGGGGGCGGGGTCATCAAAGCCAACGCCGCCCCCGAGCTGAGGAGGTTCGCCGAGATCAGCGGGGTGCCGGTCACCACCACCTTGATGGGGCGGGGAGCGTTCCCTGACAGCCACTCCCTGGCGATGGGGATGCCGGGAATGCACGGCACCTACACCGCCATCACGGCCATCCAGAAGTCAGACCTGCTGATCGCCCTGGGAACCCGCTTCGACGATCGAGTTACCGGCAACCCCAAGTTCTTTGCCCCCCACGCCAAGGTGATCCACGTCGACGTCGACCCGGCCGAGATCGGGAAGGTGCGGGCGGCGGAGGTGCCCATCGTCGGTGATGCCCGGAGGGTGCTGGAACAGCTCATCGCCGCCTGGGGAGAGCGCGACACCCCTGATCGCGCCGCTTGGTTGGAGACCATTTCCCGCTGGCAGAAGGAATATCCCCTCAACTACGACCAGCAACCCGACGGCGCCATCAAGCCTCAGTTCGTGGTCGAAGAGTTGCTCCGTCTCACCGGCGGGGACGCCACCATCGTTGCCGGGGTAGGTCAGCATCAGATGTGGACCAGCCAGTTCTGGCGGTTCGACCAGCCTCGGCGCTGGATCAACTCGGGCGGTCTCGGCACTATGGGCTTCGCGGTGCCGGCTGCCATCGGGGCCAAGGCTGGAACCCCTCAGCAACTCGTGTTCGCCATCGACGGCGACGGATGCTTCCAAATGACCTTCAACGAGTTGATCACCGCGGCGGTGGAGCAGATCCCGGTCAAAGTGGCCGTGATCAACAATGGATCCCATGGGATGGTCACCCAGTGGCAGCGCCTCTTCTACAACGGCCGGTTCTCGGCCTCGCTCCTCGGAGACGGGGTCGATTATCCCAAGCTGGCGGAAGCCATGGGCTGCGCCGGTTTCCGAGCCGAAACCCCCGACGAGGTGGGACCCAGCCTGGAGAAGGCGCTGGCCATCGACGATCGGCCAGTGTTGGTGGAGATGGTGGTCGATCGGGAGGAGATGGTCTTTCCAATGGTTCCCGCCGGCGGCTCCAACGACGAGGTGATCCTTGGTCCCACCGAGAAGGTCATCTCCCCCGCGAGCGACCTGCCATGAAAAATGAGACGGAAGCCGGTAGTCGGAAGTCGGAAGTGGCCGGTGCCGGGCTTTGGTCTTCCGTCTTCCGTCTTCCGTCTGGCCGAGCGAAGTGAGGCCCCGGTGAAACACACACTTTCCGTGGTGGTAGAAGACAAGCCGGGGGTCCTGGCCCGGGTGTCGTCGCTCCTCGCCCGACGAGGATTCAACATTCATTCCCTCGCCGTTGGTCCCTCCCACGAGGAGGGTTTTTCCCGGATGACGGTGGTGGTCGATGCCCCCGAAGTGGAACAGGTCAAGAAGCAACTCCACAAGCTGGTCAACGTTGTCAAGATCTCCGAATACGACCAAGCAGTAGCGATCGAACGGGAGATCATGCTGGTGCGAGTGTCGGGCGGCCCCGGCAAGCGGGGGGAAATCCTCGAGATCGCCGCCATCTTCGATGCCATCGCCGTCGACGTGGGTCACAGCTCCATCACTTTTCAAATCGCGGGAGACCCGCGCAAGGTCAACGACTTCCTGGAGTTGATCCGCCCTTACGGCCTCATTGAGTTGGTCAAGTCGGGACGGGTGGCCCTAGCTAGGGAACCCAAGGGCCGTCCGGTACGGTTGCGGGCCGTCAACTAAGCGAAGGAGTGCTCTTGGCCACGATCTACTACGAAGCCGACTGTGA
>DATEDX010000204.1:0-4453 GCA_035281425.1 Acidimicrobiia bacterium | reverse complement strand
GCCTCCACGATCTCAGGGAAGGTCTCCACGACCCGGTAGATCTCGGCGGTTCCGATCCGTACTCCCCCCGCATTCAGAGTGGCGTCGGAGCGACCGAGGATCACATAGCCGCCTTGAGGGGTGATCATGGCGTAGTCGCCGTGGGTCCAGACCCCCGGAAATCGAGAGAAGTAGGCCTGGTGGTATTGGTCTTCTCCCTCTTCTCCCCAAAACCGAAGCGGCATGGAAGGGAACGGTTCGGTGCAAACCAGTTCTCCCGCCTCGCCCACCACCGGTCGGCCGGTCTCGTCGAACACATTCATTGCCATCCCCAGCGCCGGACCCTGGATCTGACCGGCGTAGACCGGGCGGGTGGGGTCGCCGCCAACAAGGCAACCACAGAGATCGGTACCCCCCGAGATCGAGGCCAGGTGCACGTCGCTCTTGAGGTGCTGATAAACAAACCGGAACCCGTCATCGGATAGTGGCGAGCCGGTCGAGGTGATGGTTCGGAGGGAGTCGAGACGGTGAGTGGCGAGGGGACGCAGCCCCGACTTCGACACTGCATCGAGGTACTTGGCCGATACCCCGAAGAGAGTGATTCCGACCTGATCGGCAAGGTCGAACAGCGCCTCCGCACCGGGATGGAACGGATTGCCGTCGTAGAGCACCAGGGTCGCCCCCGAAGCCAATCCCGACACCAACCAGTTCCACATCATCCACCCGCAGGTAGTGAAGTAGAAGAGTCGGTCCCTGGGCTTGAGATCACAGTGATGCTGCTGCTCCTGCAGGTGCTTGAGCAGCACCCCTCCCGCCCGATGGACAATGCACTTGGGCTTGCCCGTCGTCCCCGAGGAGTAAAGGATGTAGATCGGATGATCGAAGGGGAGCCGGCGGAAGGCGAGAGAAGCTTCCAGATGGCCACTGAGGAATGCCCGATAGCTGACCGCCCGGGCGATCCCGGTAAGGTCGGGATCGTCGGCCAGGACCCCTACCACCACCACCTTCTCCACAGAGGGAAGCTGTTCTCCAATCTGGGCTAGCTCGGACACACGCGGATAACTGCGGCCGCCGTAGAGATAGCCGTCGGCGGCCAAGAGGACCTTGGGTTCCACTTGGCCGAAGCGATCGAGCACCCCGGTTACCCCGAAGTCGGCCGAGGTGGAGGTAAAGATGGCCCCGATGCTGTTGGCGGCCAGGAAGGCGATCACCGTCTCGGGAACGTGCGGCATCCAAGCCGCCACCCGGTCGCCCGCTCCCACCCCCGCCTCAGCCAGCGCGGAGGCGAAGGCTGCCACCTGCTGGCGAAGCTCGCCCCAGGTGAGCGTCGCTTGCCGTCCGTCTTCCCGGCGGTAGATGAGAGCCGGATCGTCCTCGGGGCAACCTCGCCCGTCGAGCAGATTCTCGGCCACGCTCAAATTGGCTTGGGGGAAGAAACGGGCCTGCCACATCTCATCCCCGGGGATCAAGACCTCCGGTCCCTTCTCTCCGATCACTCCGACGTCGTCCCACACCTCCGTCCAGAACTCATCAAGGTGGGTGATCGACCAGCGGTGTAGCGCGACCGAGTCGGTCAACCCGGAGTCGTGGGCGGCGGCTACTCGCCTCCGGAAGCGATCCAGGTTGGTGGAAGCGACCCTCTCGGCACCCGGCCTCCACAGAACCTCCGGATCCTTCGGGTGGGTCGGAGCCGGTCTGGCCGTGTACACGGCGGTGATGGTATCTGCATAGCAAAGTCAGATTCCAGAGGGCAGTGGGTCCGCCTTCCGCCCAGGGAATGATGTGGTGAATATCGCACCAGCGGGCGGGACGGTCGCACCCCGGATGTTGACAGTGGCGGTCGCGGGCGATCACCGCTCGACGCAGGGCGGATGGCACCACCCGGCTGGCCCGGCCAATGTCGAGGGGTTCGCCCTGGGGACCAATCAACACACGGGAAACCGTGCAGTCGCAGGCGATCTCGGCCAGGGCAGCAAGAGAGAGCACTTCGCCGCCAATCGTCTCGTGTAGTCCACCAGCGTTGCCGGCCAGCGCCTCCAGGTCGGTTAGAACCAGCAAGTGGGGCTTCTCGGTTCCCTGCGCTTCCCCCAAGTCGAGGAAGCTGCGAGCCAGTTCGGTGAGGGCGTCGGCTCGCCGCCGGCGGGGAGTTCGGTCATCCCCTTCCCGGCGGGGAGGAGTGGCGGCGGCGAGGGCCTGAGAGACGATCTCACCCGCCACCGGATCGAGGAGGAAGTCGCCTTTGACCATTCCTCCCCAGGTCCGGGATAGATGGAAGTACCGCTCCTCGATCATTTGCTCGGCGTCAGCCGAGGCGCCGGGGCCATCAACGGCCCATCGCCAGTAGGCAACTGCGCGGCGGGTGTCGGCCACCGACAGCGAACCGACGGCATCGACCAGGACCGGCGCAGCGGAGCCGAGAGCCGAGAGCAGGCGCTCGGGAAGGTCGGTGAACACCCGCAACTGATCCAAGGAAAGCGCTCCCCGGTCGAAGGACTCCGCCACCTCCGCAATCTCGGGAATTCGTTGCGCCAACGCCACCGCTCGTTGGGCTCGGCCCCCCGACATTCGTGCCCGGTGCTTGAGGAATTGAGTAGTCGACGGGTAGTTGGCCGCCTCCGCCCGCCTCGGTCAGCGAACTCCTGGACCTTCCTGGTCCACTCGACTTCAAGCGCATCAATGAGACCGCGAATCTGGATGATGTCCTCGGCCAGCTCATCCAGCGAGTGAGCGATGGAATCATCACTCCTGAGGGAGTCCACTGCCTGGGATATGAGTGTTCTGTAGTCGGCGCCCAACTGAGCCTCCAACCGGCCTCCCTGACCGGTTGCTCGTTCCTGTTCGGACGCCGCTTCCGAACCTTGCAGTCACACTATATCGAACAACTGTTCGACTGTCAAGAAGACATCACTGCACCCCTGGTGGGCAGCGAAGAACTCAGAAAGGCCAAAGTCGAACGGCTGGACCCATCGGGCCGTCACCTTGGGTGCGCGTGCGGCAGCTGCTGCCGAAAATCGCCGTGACCCTAAGGCCACGTAATGAGGCGCGGTCAAAGCGAAAGTCCTCTAGAGAGCGGCCCTGGGGCCTAACACTCGGATGAACGAGCATCATCCGCACAGCAGGAGGGTCGAGAGGTTGTCGCCAGGTAGGCCAGACCAAGGACCGGCGCCCGCCCTCCATTGCGGCAGATTCACGGCGCTCCATGATCCCAGAAGGGGTCCGCTTCGGCGGGTTCTCGGGCCCGCCCTCCATTGCGGCGGTGGCCTAATGACGTTCCGGTCTCGGGGTAGGCGTTCGCTTCGGCGTGTCCTCCGACCAGCCTTGGAGTCCTAGGCCAAAGGCAGGCATGTCGAATAGCTGCCTCGGGAGGCTGTGATCTCCGGCATACCAAAATCAGTGGTCGAGGAGTTTGTTCAGCCGCTAGCAAGGCAACTGAGCTGTGGCAGGACCCTGCCGGCCCGTACCGTCGAAGCTTCGACGGATTCGCCGGGCAGACCCGGGGGCGGGCGCCAATGCCGGAAGTTGCCCGCCGAGCCGGACCTGTGGTAACGACGATTCTTGCTGGTCCCTCGGTCGCCGAATCGCTCAGCCTGCCCAACGACTCCGAAAACGCTTGGAGGGAGGCAGCCCGAACAAGTCAGCCGGTGCAACTCGAAGATCGCCTCGTGTCAGCTCCCTGCCAAGTCGCTTCTCAAAGCAACCGATGCAGATGATGAAGTGCCCATCACCAAACTCGACTCCATCCTCGATATAGCGCTCAACCATGTCATCCGGGCAGACAGAGTCCCACAATTCATTGGGGACGTAGAAGTCCTCATGGACCAGCTGACCATCTTCCTCAAACATCCACGCATCGATGCCGCAGTCGTAGCAGCGAAGCGACGGCTCCAAGTCTTCGTTATCCATGGCGCATTTCTAATGACCCGTACCGACAATTTTGGAGCGATAGCAACTAACCAGGGAAGAGGCCCATTGACTAGTTGAGCCGCTCTCGCCAGCATGACGCCGTCGCCAACCCGGGACAAGGGTCAAATAGCTGACGGACGCTCGGGCAGCGCTCCCACCGCTCCCGCCGCCGCCGGCTCCTTGATATAGGTAGGACGCATCTCCACCGGGGGAGCGACGACTTTTCTCGACCGCACCCGCAGGTTGAGGCCTTCAACGAAGACCGAGAAGCCCATGGCGAAGTAGATGTAGCCCTTGGGGATGTGCAGCTCCCAACCTTCGGCAACCAGCGAAAAGCCGATCAGGAGCAGGAAGCTCAAGGCCAGCATCTTCACGGTGGGATGTCGGTTGACGAACTCGCTAATGGGACGGGCCGAGAAGAGCATGACGGTGACCGCGATCACTACCGCGGCGATCATCACCCCGATCTCTTCTGCCATCCCCACCGCGGTGATGACCGAATCGAGAGAAAAGACCAGATCGAGGAGCAGGATCTGGATGATCACTCCCCGGAAGGTGGCGGCTCCTCCCT
>DATEDX010000203.1:0-8519 GCA_035281425.1 Acidimicrobiia bacterium | reverse complement strand
GATCCAGCGCCTGCCACCACCAGCACCGGGCCTTCGGTGGCGGCCACTGCTTCTCGCTGGCTGGGATTGAGGTCAGCCAGCAGGGAAGATTCGACCAGGACGTCGTCGGCGAACCACTCCGCGTTCACCCGGGCATGGTACTCCCGAGGTCTAAACGAAAACTACAGGGGCGTTATTAGACGGAAGACGGAAGACGGAAGACGGACTATGTGCTCCGATACTTGGCGACGAAGCGGGTACGGCTTCCGTCCAACGGCTTCCGTCTGGCTAGGTGTGAACGCTGCTTGGGATAGTGGGCGTAATCGTGCCGTCTTCGTTGACCGCGGCTTTGGCGGGGAGGGAGAAGCAGAACCGACTCCCGGTGGGGAAACGCCTTTCATACCAGACCTCGCCCCCCATGGCCCGGGCCAGCCTCCGGGCGATGGGCAGGCCCAGCCCGATCCCTGAGGAGGAGCGTGAGTCACCTTTGGAAAGCTGCTCGAAGTGCTCAAAGATGGTGTGGACCGAACTGTCGGGAACCCCAGGACCATTGTCGGAGACCACCAGCACGTATTGTTCGCCGTGGGCGAAACCTTCGATGAGCACCTGGTCACCGCCGTACTTTCGGGCGTTTTCGAGCAGGTTGCGGACCACCTGCTGGACCCGTTTGGGATCGGCTTGTAAACGCACCCCTGCCGGTAGCGAAACGGCCGCCTCCCTGCCTCCCCCCGGAGGAAAGAGAAGATTGGCAACCTCATGGACCAGGGCACCAAGGTCAAACGTCTCCACCCGGAAGCGCAACCTCCCCGCTTCCAGGCGGGGGATCACGAGCACGTCCTCCACCAAGTCGCCCAGGTATTGGGATTGCTTGGAGATGTAGCCGAGGAACTCCTGCACCTCGCCGTCGGAAAGCTCCTTCCAGTTCTCGGAGAGGGTGTCGGCAAACCCCGCGATGGAGGTGAGGGGAGTGCGCAACTCGTGGCTGACCATGGCCACGAAATCGTTCTTGATGTGGCGGGCCTCGGTCGCCTCCTGCCGAGCGGTCTGTTCCCGGGCGCGAGCCTTCTGCACCTTGGTGGCGCTGCCCAAGAGGGCCGCCACCGCCACCAGCAAGCAGAGAAGCGAAACCCAAGGGGGCAGGGCCTCGATCCAGTCGTAGGCCTCCGTCAAGAACTGACCCATTGACCTACCTCTGCCTCCCGCCCGGACGGATGCTCATCACCGACCCCTGCCTTGGTCATCAAGAAGGCTACGGAGAGTGGCCACCAAAGCGCCCTGCCGGAGGTCGCTTTTCTCGAGGTAAGCATCCACCCCGGCCTCCCAAGCGGCAGCTTGCTCGTCGGCGTTGGCCACCCCCGAGACCATCACCATGGGAATGGTGACGTTGCCGGCCCGCAGCGCTCTCACCAGGTCCACCCCGTTGGAGCGAGGCATGGCGTAGTCGACCACCAGCGCGTCGAACCTTCCGCTGGCCACGGCGATCACCGCCTCCTTGGCGCTGCTGGCCACCTCCACCTCGTAACCCCGGGCGGCGAGGGTGGCGGAGATGAGCTGGCGAACTCCGGCGGAGTCGTCCACTACCAGGATCCGCCGGTGCCGTTCCGGGGTTGTTTCCTGGCGGCGGGCCAGTTCGCCCAGATAGTTGGGGTCGACCACCACCAGCACTTCTCCCCCTCCCAGCAGTGCCGCCCCAGTGAGGTTGCGGGCCCCTCCCAGGATCGGGCCCAGGGCCTTAACCGCCACCCGCCGCCGTCCTAGCACCTCCCCGACGGCAACCGCGACGGGGCCATGGCGGGTGGACAGCACCACCAGATCGGTTTCTTCAGCCGGGGTGATGGTCCCCATGGCGTCGCTGAGGGAGACCACGGGGATGTCCTGGCTCTGGAAACGGGCCCGCTTCCCGCCGCGTTCGTCGGTCCTCACATCCGAACCCGCGGGAACGATGGAAGCCTGCACTGCCGCCTCGGGTAGGCCCCAGTAGTTGTCACCGTTGGCCACCACCAAGACGTTCTGCAGCACCAGCGATACCGGCAAGGTGACAGTGACCGTGGTGCCTTCACCGGTTTGGGAGACCATGGTGATGCCGCCATTGACCCGTTCGAGAGCCTCGGCCACGGTAGAAAGCCCGTCCCCGGCGCCCGAGAAGTCGTGGGCCACGTCGACCGTGGAGAAGCCGGGGAGGAAGAGGAACGAGGTCAGGTCGGCCCCCTCGATGACCAGGCCCCGCTGGCGAGCGGCTTCGGTTACCGCTTTCCAGTCAACTCCCCGACCGTCGTCGGAGATGGCGATGACCACCTTGTCGCCATCGCGGCGGGCGGCAAGGGTCACCACTCCGGTGGCCGACTTCCCCATCGCCACCCGCTCTTCGGGTGGTTCCAGACCGTGATCGACGGCATTGACCAGGAGATGGCGGAGCGGCTCGCGCATCAATTCGACAATCTGGCGGTCGAGTTCCAATTCCTCGCCCGACTCCTCGAAGCGAACATCCTTCCCCAGTTTGCGACCGAGATAACGGACGAATTGGGGGAAGGTCTCCGTGGCCTGACTCAACGGTGCGTTGGCCAGCGACACGGCCAGGCTCTGTAGCTTGCCTACCGCAGTGGACATGCGCCGAAGTTGGGATCGCCAAGCTGCCATCAGCTTTTGAGGATCAGCCCCTTCGAACTGCACCAGGGCCAGGTCGGAGAGGGCATCGGCGTCGAGGCTCACCTCCACCGCTTGGTTGATGAGCTGGTAGAGGTCCATCGTGTCCACCCGCGAAATCCCCGAGAGCATCGACCGCTCCACCGCGGCGAGAAGACCTCCCAGGGAGGTGGTGCCGGAGCCATCATCAGGTTCGGCGCTGCCGGTGGCCACCCCAAGGGGAATGTGGTCGTCATGGGGACCGTGGCCGGCCAGGGCCGCTTCGGCCCGCTCCCGCAGGTCGCGGAGCTGGGTGGGCCGGCCCATTTGCTCTTGTTCGGCGGCCTCGGGAAGGGCGCCAGCCAGCTGTTCGAGGGCCCGCCCGATGGGGGCCGTAGGCGTGAGGGTTCCAACCTCGATCTGTTTCCATGCCGATTCGAGGAGGGCGCCGGCATTTCCCATCTCGGTGAGCCCGATGACCCGGGAGGAGCCTTTGATGGTGTGGGCGTCACGGACCAGATCGGAGATGGCTTCGGCGGAGAGCCGGGCCAGGGCAAGCTGACGGGCGCCGCTGGCTAGGCGGCGCGAGCGCTCGATGATCTCGCTGTGGTAGATCTCGATAAGTTCCGGCGGCAGGGCAGCGTCCAAGTGACTCCCGGTCTCATGCCAACATCGGCCGTCGCGGGTGCTTAGTTGAGCCGCCCGCGTTCCGGCGGAGGGCTTTTCACCCTTTCCTGTGACGGTTGAGGAGGAATATCGTGCTCAACCGTCACAAGAACGAGGGAAAGGGCCTCTTATTCCCACTCAATTGTGGCAGGTGGCTTGGAAGAGATGTCATAAGCCACCCGATTGACGCCCGGGACCTCGTTGATGACGCGGGAGCTGATCCGTTCCAGGACCTCGAAGGGGAGCCGGGCCCAGTCGGCGGTCATGGCATCTTCGGAAGTGACCGCCCGCACAATGATGGGGTGGGCGTAGGTGCGTCCGTCGCCCTGTACCCCAACGGTCCGAATAGCCGGAAGGACGGCGAAGGCCTGCCAGATGGAGCGTTCCAACCCGGCGCGGCGGATCTCATCGGTGACTATGGCGTCCGCGGCCCGCAGCAGCTGTAGCCGTTCAACCGTGACTTCTCCAATGATCCTCACCGCCAGCCCCGGACCTGGGAACGGCTGACGCCAGACGATCTCGGGGGGCAAGCCGAGCTGGCCGCCGATGGCCCGCACCTCGTCCTTGAAGAGATCCCGGAGCGGTTCCACCAACTCGAAGTTCATATCGGCAGGCAGTCCCCCTACGTTGTGATGGGTCTTGATGGTGGCGGCGCTGGCGCTCCCCGATTCGATGACGTCGGGATAAAGGGTGCCTTGGACGAGGAAGCGAGCCCCGGCCAGGTCGGCGGCGGCTTCTTCGAACACCCTGATGAAAGTTTCCCCGATGATCCGTCGCTTCTGCTCCGGATCGACGACTCCGACCAGAGCGTCAAGAAAGCGGTCGGCGGCTTTGACATGGACCAGATTGACCTGGAAGTGGCGGCGAAAGGTCTCCTCGACCTGCTCGGCCTCACCCTCCCGGAGGAGGCCGTGGTCGATGAAGATGCAGGTCAACTGGCTCCCCACCGCCTCATGGACCAGCGCCGCGGCCACCGCCGAGTCCACTCCCCCGGAGAGTCCACAGATCACCGCTTCGCCCCCCACCTGGGCGCGGATGCGGGCCACCGCCTGTTCGATGATGGAGTGGCTGGTCCAGGTGGGAAGAATCCCACAGACCCCGTAGAGGAACTTCCTGAGGATTTCCGAGCCCTGGTCGGTATGAGTGACCTCGGGGTGGAACTGAACCCCATAAAGGCCCCGCTCGGAGTTCTCCATCGCCGCCACTGGGGAGGAGGGACTGATGGCGGTGGTGGTGAAACCGGGCGGTGGAACGGTCACCGCGTCACGATGGCTCATCCAGGCCGCGATGGAGGAGGGAAGGTCGCCGAGCAGGTCACCACCTTTCACTGCGACCGGGGTCCGCCCGTATTCGGCTTGGCCGCTGTGCTGGACCGTCCCCCCGGAGAGCTCGGCGAGGAGTTGATGGCCGTAGCAGATTCCGAGGATGGGTATCCCGGTGGCGAGCACGTCGGGATCGAGCCGGTAGGCATCGTCGGCGTATACAGAGGCGGGTCCGCCGCTCAGGATCAGAGCCCGGGGCCGCCGCTCCCGTACTTCGGCGGCGGTGATGGTGCGAGGGACGATCTCCGAATAGACATTGGCTTCCCGCACCCGGCGGGCGATCAACTGGGCGTATTGCGCCCCAAAGTCAACCACCAGGACTGCGTCTTGGTCGTTGACAGACGTGAGACGTGAGACGTGAGACGTGAGTTCTGAGGGCGTGTTCCCACTCACGTCTCACGTCTCACGTCTGCGTGGGTTGACGATGCCCAGCATCGTCAACCCATGCCTACTCGCTGGGCCTTTTGCAGAGACTTTCCTTCGGTCTGAAGAGATGGAGCCAGCATGATCTCCGCCTTCTGAAACTGCTTCAGGTCCGAGTACCCGCAGGTCGCCATCGACACCCGCAGGGCTCCGAACAAGTTGCGTCGTCCGTCGTTCTCATGAGCTGGTCCGACCAGGATCTCGGCCAGGGTGCCGAGGCGGCCTACCTGCACCCGGGCCCCCCGTGGAAGCGTGGGATGGAAGGTGGCCATCCCCCAGTGATAGCCCCGGCCCGGCGCCTCATCGGCCGCCGCCAGAGGGGAACCGATCATGACCGCATCAGCTCCGCAGGCGATCGCCTTGGCGACGTCGCCACCGGTGCGCATCCCTCCATCGGCGATGACCTGGACGTACCGACCGGTCTCGTCAAGGTGACGGATCCGGGCCCCGGCGGCGTCGGCGATGGCGGTGGCCTGGGGAACTCCCACTCCCAGCACTCCCCGGGTGGTGCAGGCCGCACCCGGACCTACCCCCACCAGCACCCCGGCCGCCCCGGTCCGCATCAGGTGGAGAGCAGTCGAATACGAAGCGCAGCCACCGACGATGACCGGTACTTCGCAGTTGGCAATGAATTGGCGCAGATCGAGCGGCTCCGCCCGCGAGGAGACGTGTTCGGCGGAAACCACAGTTCCTTGGATGACGAGGATGTCGAGTCCTCCGGCCAGGGCCTCTCCACTCAACTGCGCCACTCGCTGCGGGGTGAGACTGGCGGCGGTAACCACCCCTCCGGCTTTGATCTCTTCCACCCGCTGGCGGACCAGTTCGGGCTTGATCGGCTCCAGATAGATCTCCTGCATCCGGCGCGTGGCCTTCTCCGCCGGTAGTTCGGCGATCTCGGTGAACACCGGCTCGGGATCTTCATACCGGGTCCACAAACCTTCCAGGTTGAGGACCCCCAGCCCACCCAGCCGGCCGATGGCGATGGCGGTAGCGGGGCTGAGAGCCCCGTCCATGGCCGATCCCAAAAGAGGCAGTTCGAAGCGGAAAGCGTCCAGCTGCCAGGAAATGTCGACGTCATCGGGATCCCGGGTCCGGCGGCTGGGGACGATGGCGATGTCGTCGAGACCGTAGGCCTGCCGGGCCGATTTACCGATGCCGATATCAACTTCCACGGGGAACCTCCACCTTCTTCAACGGAGCCAGCGGTCCGAGTTTACCCAGACCGCCTTCTCCCCTTTCGACACGCCCAGTGGACCGGGTCGTGCGGGTCTAGCCTGCCCGCGTGCAACCCGACCATCAGCTCTGGCAGGTGCGCGACTTCGTCTGGGCCATGCTCGGTGGCCTGGCGGGGGCCATAGCGCTGGGAGCCGGGGCGCTGGCGGCGGGGACGGGAGAAGACGGACTGATCGTGTTCGGAAGCCTGGGTCAGTTCGCCGGTCACCTGCTCACCATCGGACTTATGGCCCGGCGGCGAGGAGGGCTGCGGTCATTGGGCTTTGAGGTGGAGCCTTCCGACGTGGTCTACATCTTTTATGGGATCGGCCTCCAGATCGTCCTTCCTCTCATCTTCGGACCCTTAGCCCAGCTATTCAGTGACGGATCATCGGGACAAGCAGTAGCCGATCAGATCCGCCAGTTGCAGACCGCTCCCTACCGATTTCTGATGGCGGGGGTGGTGGCGGTGCTGGCGCCGATAGCCGAAGAGTTGATGTTCCGGGGGATCCTCTTGCGGGCCACCGCCGCCGGGGGCATGCTCCGAGCCACCCTCTGGACCTCGGCCGTTTTCGCCGCTTTCCACCTCTTTGGACTAAGCGGCGATCTCCTCGCCAGCCTGGTGTTGCTGGTCCCCACCTTCCTCATCATGGGGGTGGTACTGGCCCGGATGACCCTGCGCCGGGGGCGGATCGGTCCCGCCATCTTCGTCCATTCGGGATTCAACCTGCTGGCGCTATCGGTACTCCTCCTTCCCCCCGAACTACTCGAAACCCTCAGCACCACCCCTTAACCGCCAACCCCGGGTTGGGGAGTACCAGATTGATCACCTGCAACCCCGGGTTGAGGAGTACCAAATTGATCACCTACAGCCCCAAGTTGGAGGGTAGGAGTGGTTAAGAAGGCGCTAGCCCCACCGCCCGGCGTACCGCCACCATGGTCTGCTCGGCTCTGGAGCGGGCATCGAGGGCACCCTTCAGCATCACCCGGGCGACTTCGTCGTCCCGAAAGCCTTTGAAGCGGGTACGGATCGGGGTGAGGCGTTCCACCACCGCCTCCGCCACCGCTTCCTTGAAGGGCCCGTAGCCGCCGTCGGCAAACTCCCGTTCCAGGTCGGCCAGAGGCCGGCCGGAGCTAACAGAAAAGATCTCAAGCAGGTTGGAGATACCCGGCTTTTCGATCCAGTCGTAGCGAACCGTGCGATCGGAGTCGGTGACCGCCGACTTGATCTTGCCGCGGATCTCCTCGGGCGAGTCGAGCAGGTCGATGCGGGAAGACGGGTCGGGATCCGACTTGGACATTTTGGCGGTGGGATCCTGCAGCGACATCACCCGGGCCCCGATCTTGGGGCTGAGCCGCTCGGGCATCGGGAACGTCTCCCCGAACCTCGAGTTGAACCGCTCCACCAGGTCTCTCGTCAATTCCAGGTGCTGGGTCTGATCGTCCCCCACCGGGACTACATGGGCACGGTGGATGAGGATGTCCGCCGCCATCAGCACCGGATAGGAGAGGAGGCCCAGGTTCTGACCCCCTCGATCGGCCTTCTCTTTGAACTGAGTCATCCTCTCGAGCTGGCCGAGGCTGGCGATGGTGGAGAGGATCCACGTCAGCTCTGCATGTTGAGGAACTTGACTCTGAAAGTAGAAAAGGGAGCGGGCCGGATCGACTCCGGCGGCCATGATCAACTTTGCGGTGGTGAGCCTTGACAAGTAGAGCTCGTCCGAGTCGTAGGGCACGGTCATGGCGTGAAGGTCGACCACGCAGTAGTAGGTGTCGTAGTCGGCCTGCATCGCCACCCAGTTATCGAGGGCACCCACCAGGTTGCCGAGGTGCAGCTCGCCGTCGCCGGTGGGCTGAATCCCGGAAAAGACCCGGCGCCGGCCGGATGAATCAGACTGGTCGCTCACCATTTCCTCCGAAATGAAAAGAGCCGGAGGGAAGATCCTCCGGCAGCGTTCCTGACATGGGTCGAGGACCTACGGGTGCTGCCCCTTCCGTCGCCATGCCCAATTCGACCCCTGCATGGTTGCCACGTTACCGAGCGGTGACCGGCGCCCGCAACCCCTCCACCGATCGAGCGGACTGAGGTTGGGGCCGGCGCCGGCCGGGCAGCACCACCCGGAAGCAGGAGCCGCCCAGACGCCGGGAGCGTTCGTAGGCCACCTGCCCACCGTGCCGGCGGACGATCCGATCCACCACCGCCAGCCCGATCCCCGACCCCGGCACATTGGAGTTGAGGCGGTTGGGACCCCTCTCGAACTGTTCCCAGATGACGATCTCATATTTTCGGGGTAC
>DATEDX010000202.1:0-6092 GCA_035281425.1 Acidimicrobiia bacterium | reverse complement strand
TAGTTCCAGGACCCACCATTGCATGACCAATCTCCCGTTTTGATAGTCCGACAATCCCAAGATCAGTACCGCCATCGCGGCCACCACTAGAGCCACCACCCCGCCTGCCCGGAGCAGGCGGCGACGGCGCCGGAGATCCGCTTCGACGCTCCGTTGCACCCGGACGAAGAGATCAGGGGCCGGAGATGTCGCCCTGGCGCCGGCGAGGAGAGCATCTTGGAGGCGTTCTTCAAGCGTTGTCATCGTCTCCCCTTTCCAGACGTGCCTCCAGCGACCGTAAGCCTCGTTTGAGGTGGGTCTTGACGGAGTTCACCGAGAGGCCGAGGTCGCCGGCGATTTCGCCGACCCCCAACTCGAGGTAGTAACGCAACACCAAACAGTCCCGCTGCCGTTTGGGGAGGTCCCGCAAAGCGTCGATCACCCGTCGCTGATCCTCCCGGAGGGAAATTTCCTCCTCGACCGAGGGAGGGGCCGGATCGGAGGCCGGCTGATGGCGGAGGGAGACCAGGCCTCGCCGGTTGTGGTCCCGAGCCAGATTGAGGACTATCGAACGGAGGTAGGAGGTCACACGTGTCTCGTCTTTGATCCGCCCCACCGAGCGGGCCAACCGGATGAAGGCCTCCTGCACCAGGTCTTCGGCGGCGTTGCGGTCGTCGACGAAGAAGCGGGCCAGCCGGACCAGGTTGGCTCCCTCCTCGCGATAGAGACGCTCCACCAGCAGCTCCACCCGGCGGTCGGCCCAGCCGGCGGGAAGGTCGGCGGTCATCTCCGAGGCCGTTATCAGCAGCCCCATCATCTGAGCAGACGAAAGACGGGCCACTCCCGGGTGACCCGTCATCGCTGTCACCCACCAGAGGGGACTCCCACGTCTATGGGACGGGAAGGTCATTCGGGAATCGCTCAGCGAAAGGAGAGTTCGGTGCGTCGGCGAATCATGGCAGGTCGGGGAGCTGGTGATGCTGGCAATGAAGACGCCAACGCCTGTCTCGCCCGAGGTACCTTCTGGGTCCGTCATCCGATCTGGACGGGGGCAATCGCTGGGTGTCTTTGGGGGGTGTTGATGCGGCTGTGGATGCGCTACATCGCCACCCGACCCGAGTTCAGCTGGTCGGGAACCGGCTACATCATCGGGGCTTCGACCTTGGTCGGGCTCTGCCTGGGCGTGGCCTGGTGGAGATGGCGGCTGGGAAGGGGAAACTGGTGGCGGCTGTGGGGACCTGTCATGCTTCTCCTCGGGGTGGGGGCAGGAGCGATCATGATCCCTGCCGTGCTGTTGGGCGGGCTCGGATGGGGTCGCACCGGCTGGCCCCGCTGGCTCCGCCTGTCCCTAGTGGCGGCTTCGATGGGGGCAGTGACGGCGGTGGTGGCGGGTGATACCCGCGCCGACCGGCGAGTCATCGCCACCTTGGTCTTCCTGGCCCTGTTGACGGTGGAGATCTGGGCGGCGTCCGTAATCTTTAGGCCGTCCCGAAGCGCCGTTCCCGCCGCTGATATTCCAGCACCGCTTCCAGCAGACGCTGGCGGTTGAAGTCGGGCCAGAGGATCCCTGGAAAGACGAACTCGGCGTAGGCCGCCTGCCAGAGAAGGAAGTTGGAGAGCCGGTGCTCACCCGAGGAGCGGATCACCAGGTCGAGGTCGGGCATCTCCGGGACGTAGAGGTGGGCGGCCACCGCCGCCTCGTCGACCGTGTCCGGGTCGAGATCGCCCCGGGCTGCCTCACTGGCCAGTTGGCGGGCAGCATCTGCCAGTTCCCTTCGACTGCCGTAGTTGAAGGCAAAAACGAGGTTGAGCCGCTGGTTGTCCTTGGTGAGTTGAGCCGCCTCGGCCATGTGGCGCCGGTTGCGGTCGGGCACCCGGGGATCGGCGAGGTCGCCGGCGAACCACATCCGGACCCCCTGGGCGTGTAGATCATCGCGGCGGCGGAGCAGTAGGTCTTCGTTGAACCACATCAAGAACTCGACCTCTTCGTCATCTCGAGTCCAGTTCTCGGTGGAGAACGTGTAGGCGGTGAGCCAGCCGATCCCGATCTCGAGGGCGCCTTCCACCGTGTCAAACAGCGCCGCCTCCCCGGCGGCGTGGCCGGCAGTGCGGTGAAGGCCGCGGGCGCTGGCCCAGCGACCATTGCCGTCCAGGATGAGACCGACATGGCGGGGAATGTTGCCGGGGTCGAGGTCGGTGAGGTCTAGTGGCGAGGGGTCAGCCATCGAGCATGGCCATGGAAGCGAGACGGCGGTCGAGGTGGTATTCGACGAAGCGCCGGGCCACACCGATGGCTTCGTTGGAGAGGACCGGATCGAGCGGGGGAAGATAGGCCAGATCGGCTTGGGCCAACCCGGCCAGATAACCAGTTAGACCTCGCCGCAGCCGTACCGCTCCTTCGGTTCGACAGCTTCCGCAGACGGTGCCGCCCCCCGAGAAGCTGAAACGTTCGAGGCCTTCGCCCCGGCCACAGGAGGCGCAGCGGCTGAGGGCGGGCGCCACCCCAACCACGTCGGCCAGCTTCAACAGGAAGGCGCTGAGCAGATCGTTCCCGGAGCCACCGGCGTCTAGAGCCCGCAAACCCCGCTGGAGAAGCAGGAACAGACGTGTGGAACTCTGACCTTCCTGGGCCACGGCGTCTGCGGCTTCCACCATCGTCCCGGCGGTCATCACCCGGTCGAGATCGGTACGCACCACTGGGAAGGCTTCGATCACCGACACCTGGGTAATGGTGTCGAGATTGCGTCCCTCGTACACGACCAGGTCGACATGGGTGAAAGGCTCCAGCCGACCCCCAAAACGGCTCTTGGTCTTGCGGACCCCTTTGGCCACGGTGCGGATCTTGCCCCGGTTGGGGCTGAGCAACACCACCACCCGATCCGCCTCACCAAACGGGTAAGAGCGGAGCACGATGCCCTGGTCGGAACGGAGAGCCATGGAAAGCGGAGGGTACTTGGCACCACCCCCTCTTTTGGTTTTGGCGCGTAAAGGCGACAGCCGGCTGTCGCCTTTACGCGCCAAAACGGGAAGCGAGGTTCTAGCCTCATTTCTATGGTGCTTGCCACCCGGGCCGAGATCGACGAGTTCCTTTCGAAGAACGACCGCTGGTCCCTCGAGAAGGATGAACTGGTCGCTACTGCCACCCTGGCTGACTTCGTCGAAGCGATGGGTCTCGTCAACCGCATCGCCCTATTAGCCGAGAAGGCCAACCATCATCCCGACATCGCCATCAGCTGGAACAAGGTGACCCTGCGACTCTCCACCCATTCCGAGGGAGGGATCACGGCTCGCGACCTCGATCTGGCGGCCCGGCTGCCTCTTACCTGAGCACCTCGAGGCAGGCTCGTACCCAGCCGAGGTTGGTTTCGTCGCCCCGCTCCTCATAAATGGAGTCGAGGTTGCCGAGGACGCGGACGACGATGTCGGTCGACGACACCGGCGTCAACCAGGCCGGTTCGAGGCGGGGTGGGCCACCCAGGGCTTCGGCTACCAGCATGCCCGCCTCCTCGGCGCCGATCGCCTCCCCAAAGTGGAAGGGATCCACTAACTGTCCGGCGGCATAGACGAGGAAGTGACCCGGCAGCCCCACTCCGTGCATCTCGAGGCCGGCCCGCCGTCCCACCTCGATCCAGATCACCGACACTGTGATCGGCAAGCCCCGGCGGCTGTCGAGCACTCGATGCAAGAAGGCATTGTCAGGATGGCGGTAATCATCGGTGTTGCCGCCAATGCCTTCCCGGATCGAGATCACCCGCCGCAGCGCCAGATGGGAATCACCGGTCACCGCCGCCGCCATGCGGTCAAGCCGTCCCAGGTATTCGAATCCGTCCAGTTCCGGGTCGATGAAGGAGCCGAGGAGCAGGCAACACTCCGCCAGCCGGTCGGCGGCCGCTAGCTGGGGGAGCCGGCGGATCCTGGCAGTGAGCTCCGGAGTCGTCATCGGGGCAATTTAGGTGGCAGAGCGCCGGGTGAGTCGATCAGTGCTCGGCGAAGCCGAGACGGTCGAGGAGCTGCGGTCGTCGTTGCCAGTCGTCTTCGACTCGGACCCGCAGCTCCAAGTGAACCGGTCGCTGCCAACGCTCCTCCAGTTCGATGCGGGCTTCGGCCCCCGCCGCTCCCAGCAGCTGCCCCCCGGCTCCGATAATGATCCCCTTCTGCGATTTCCTCTCCACGATCACGTCCGCCTCGACCCGGATGTGGCTTCCCTGATCCTCGATTGATTCGACCCTGACCACCACCGAGTGGGGCAATTCGTCTTCGAGCCGGTCAAGGAACTTCTCCCGGATCAGCTCCGCCACCTGGAAGTCCTCCGGTCGATCGGTGACCTGTTCAGGCGGAAACAGGGGGTCTCCGGTCGGCAACCGCCTCACCACTTCGGCGAGAAGCACGTCGACTCCTTGGCCGGTGAGGGCACTGACCGGCACGTAGGCGGAGAAGTCCCATTCGGCCGCGGTCGAGAGTTGGCGAGCGATCTGCGGGGGCCGGGCTCGATCGACCTTGTTGACCGCCAGCACCACCTGGCGGCCGATGCCCCCTGCTGCCTCCGCCACCAGCCGGTCACCCGGCCCGATCGGCTGGGTGGCATCGATCACCATCAACACCAGGTCAGCATCGGCGAGACTCCCATGAACCTGTCGGTTGAGCCGCTCACCCACTGCCATCCGGGGGCGGTGCAGCCCGGGGGTGTCGACCAGCACCAGCTGAAAGCCGTCCCCGTGTAGCACCCCGCGAATGGTGGCTCGGGTGGTCTGGGGACGGGTCGAGATGATGGAGACTTTGCTGCCGACCAGCCGGTTGACGAGGGAGGACTTACCGACGTTGGGCCGGCCGACTACCGCTGCCAGCCCGGCCTTCAAGCGGTTTCCTGACCCACACCACTCGGGGCGGGACGAACCTCGACCTCCGAGACCCGTCGACCTTGCAGACGCAGCACTTTGAAATTGAGGCCGTTGACAACGAATTCCTCCCCCACTTCCGGGATCCGTCCGGCTTGAGCCAGCACCAATCCCGCCACCGTGTCCCACTCCCCGTTGGGTAGTTCCACTCCCACCAGGTCGCCGAGATCGTTGACGTCGAGCCGGGCGTCGACCAGGTAGCTGCCATCGCTGTTGCTGGTGACCAGTTCCTCGACCTCGTCGTGTTCATCGCTGATCTCGCCCACCAGTTCTTCGAGCAGATCTTCGATGGTCACCAGCCCAGCGATGTCACCGAATTCGTCGATCACGATTCCCAAGTGGTTCTTCGAGGCCTGCATTTCGCGGAGCAGTTCGGAAACGTGTTTGGTTTCGGGAACAAAAGCGATCTCCCGCCGGAACTCGTCCACCGATTGCACGTGATTCCCGGCGGCGTGGGCCACCAGCACGTCTTTAGTGAGGACCATGCCCGTGATCTCCCCGTCGCTCCCGTCGGTGAGGGGGAACCTCGAGTAGCCATGTTCGGCGGCCAGGGCCGCCAGTTCCGCCACCCCTGCTCCTCGATCGATGGTGACCATGTCGGTGCGAGGGACCATCACCTCGCGGACCAGCGTGTCGGTGAATTCGAGAACCGAGGAGATCAGTTCCCGCTCTTCCTCTTCGTCCTCTTCGTCTTCGGGATCGATCCCGTTGCCCGGCTCTTCCTCGTCAACCAGAAACTCGTTGGCGGCCCGGCCCCAGCGCACCACCACCCGCAGCAGGGGAGCGAGCCGGTAGGCGACCGGGCGGGGGCGATATCGAGCCACGGTGCGGGGGAGGAAGTCGGCCAAAAGCCAGAGGCCGAGACCCAACGCCAGCATCGACCAAATGGTGCCTACGCCGGCAGTGTCCCCCACCACCAACCAGGCCAGCGGTACCGCGGCGGCGATGAGCAGTGCGCTGTGGACCGCGTTGATGGCAGGTGAAAGCTGATCCCGACGCTCCAGCAGGCGGGCCACGGTGCCGGCTCCGCGTTTGCCTTCGGCGCTGTCGCGGATGGCGTCGGCTCGGGGAATCTGGGTGACCGAGAACCCGCCGGCCCGGACTGCCGCCGCCGCCAGCAAAGCTAGCACGCCGAAAGTGGCCTCGGTCATCTCCGTCTCCGGCCGAGGGATAGGAGAATTTCTCGCTCCCGGCTTTCCATCACCTGGGCGTCATCAT
>DATEDX010000201.1:0-2234 GCA_035281425.1 Acidimicrobiia bacterium | reverse complement strand
GGTTGCGCCGCCACGATCGAAGCAGGCGCTTCCTCCTGTTCCACCCAAACCGTGCTGCCTCCCACCAAGAGATGGGGGGAGGAGGGATCGAGATCGGGAGCCATCCATACCGGCGCTGGAAACTTGGACAGTATGGTCGGGCCGGTCGCCATCCCCGGTGGGAGCACCCACCGCCCGCTGAAGTCGGCAGTCAACGGTGATAGAAGGGCAGATCGACCGGAGTGGCTTCCTCCCATCTCCCCCGGATCTCCACCTCGAGCGGGCCCTCGCGATAGGGAGGGCTCAGATACCCCAGCCCGATCCCCTGCTCCAGCATGGGGCTGAAGTTGCCTGAGGTGACCAGGCCCTGACTTGGTCCAGACCGCAGTGGGTATCCATGGCGGGGGATGATCCGCCCGGGAAGGGTAAAAGCCAGCAACCGTCGTTGAGGGGGCTGGCTCCGGTGGGCTAGCGCCTCCCGCCCGAGGAAGTCGTGATTCCACGACACAGCCCACTCCAACCCCGCCTCGAAGGGATCGGTGGTGGGGTCGAAGTCCTGTCCGGCCAGCAGCAGTCCGGCTTCCAGGCGAAGCGTGTCCCGAGCCCCCAAACCACAAGGCTGAGCGCCGGCCGCGGTCAGGCGTTCAGCCAGTTCCCTTACCTGTCCCGGAGAACCAACCACTTCCCCTCCTCGTTCTCCGGTGTATCCCGTCCCGGCTATGCGCAGGTCGTCGACCTGAAGAGTTGCGAAGCGGCGAGGGGCGGTACCCACCATTTCCTCTAGAAGCCGGGGGGCCTCGGGACCCTGAACCGCCAGCATCGCCGTCTCGGGCCGCAGATCAGTGATCCGGGCACCGCTGGTCTCTTGGCGGAACCTCTTCACGATCTCATCGTGGGTGGCGGCGTTGGGGAGAACCCAGAAGTCTTCCTCCTCCCAGCGCCAGACGAGGAGATCGTCGTCGATGCCTCCGTTTTCGTTGAGGTGGAGGTTGTATTGGGTCTTCCCTATCGCCATGGCGGCCACGTCGTTGGTGAGCATGCGGGCAAGGGCCGCGAGGCTTCCTGGTCCCTGCAATGAGAACCGTCCCAGATGGGAGACGTCGAACCATCCGGCACTTTCCCGAACTGCCCGGTGCTCGGCCAGTACCGATTGGTACTGGAGGGGCATGTCCCAGCCACCAAAGTCGACGAAGCGCGCTCCCAGCTCCTCGTGGAGAGAAGCCAGTGGAGAGAGAGCCATTAAGCCGGGTTGGGAACGCCTCGGCGATCGAGCCGCACCACCTGGGGAGGGCCGGGGGTCAAGGCCGGGCGGCGCAATTCGGGAAGGTGATCAGGCCCCTCCAACCCGTACTTTTCAACGAGATGCAGATAGTCACGCTGATAGAAGAGACGGCAGCGAATCTCGGGGTAGAGGGCGCGAAGCCGGCGTAGCTTGGCGTTCTTCTTGGTGACCAGCTTTTGGCTCATTGTGGTCAACTCGATGAACAGATCCTCTTCGGGAAGGTAGAAGTCTGGGGTGAAATATTGGCTGGGGACGCCATCACCGTCCCAGGCGATGGGAAAGGATCGGGGCTCGTATTGCCAGAGGACCCCGTAGAAGTCGAGGAGGGCGGCAAATTGTCGCTCGCTGTTGTGGGCGAAGCGCACCTCATCAGGCCCGGATGACACCGCAACGATGGTCAGGTGGCCTCCGCGGTGGCGAGTTCACCCTCGTTAGGGAAAAGGTCGTGCAGTTCCGCCTCCAGGGTCTTCTGTACGGGACCAACGGCGATGGCGAACACCCCCTGGCCCCCACTGAGCACGTCGATCAATTCGTCGGCGGTATGGGCGGCGTAGATGGTTTGGCCATCAGACAGCAAGGTGACTTCGGCCAACGGCTGACGCTTTTGGAGCTGCTGGCGAAGAATCTCCACTGCCTGGCGGATCTTCTTCAGGCTCATGCCGGCATCGAGAAGCCGCTTGATCACCCGAAGCTGGACGACGTCGGTGAAGGAGTAGAGCCGTTGAGAGCCTGAGCCGCGGGCGTCCTGTAACGAGGGCTTGAGGAGATCGGTACGGGCCCAATAGTCGAGCTGGCGATAGGTGATACCCACAACTCGACAGACGGCTGGAGCCCGGTATCCGAGCTCTTCACCAACAATGGCAGGTTTGGTGGTCACGGCCTCCCTCCTCGGCATCGCATCTAGAACCTAATCCAGGATTTGGCTTACAGGTCCGTAATTCCGATGCTGTCGGCAAGCTAGCCGCCGATGCTG
>DATEDX010000200.1:0-3769 GCA_035281425.1 Acidimicrobiia bacterium | reverse complement strand
CCTCATCTCCGGCGGAGGCCCGATCGACGTCGGTTTCGGCGATCAATGCCTGCCACCACTCACCGCGGTCGCCATGGCCGGAGGCTTTCTCTACACCCTGGAAGATGGCGACTCGGGCCGTCAGTTGGCGGTGCGCCACCTGGGTACCGGAGAACTGGTCGACGCGATCGATGCCGGCGACGCCTGGAGCTTGGAGGTGGCCCCCGACGGGGTGGTGGCCCTCGGGGGGGAAACGGTCACGGTGGGACGCTTCAGCGAGGGCCTCTTCGATCGTTGGGCGACGGTGCCGGGAGGCGGCAGTGTCTCCCTCATCGACCATCTTGACCTAGAGGGTGCCCACCTTGGCTCGGCGACGGAGGAGCTTCCCTGCACCCCCGTCGACCTGCCCCCTCTCCCCGACCAAGGGCTACCCGCAGCCGTGCAAGAAACCCGCGACGCCATCTTCGCCGCCGCCGCCGCTTGCGACTTCGAAGTCCTCTCCAACCTCGTATTGAGCAACGACACCAACCTCTGGTTCGGCGGGCGGGAGGAGCCGATTCGCACCTGGATCCGGGCCGCCCGCAACGGTGAAGATCCTCTCGGGTGGATGGTGCGGATCCTCAACACCGAACCGGCCTTTACAGAATCTGAAAGTGGCGCTTATTACGCCTGGCCGGCGGTGCACATCACCAACTCCGATTCAGATTGGCAAGCCCTCTCCGGAGTCCTCTCCGCCGCCGAGTTGGAACAGCTCTACCAATTCCGCGAGAGCGGTTACCTCGGTTACCGCATCGGGATCGGCTCCGACGGGCGGTGGTGGTTCGCCCTGGCCGGCGACTAACCGGCCAGCACCTGACGGAGGGCCTTAAATGCCTCTTCGAGATCGGAGAGGGCGATCGACTCGCCGGCCTGGTGGGCTTTCGCAGTTTCGCCGGGACCGTAATTGACGGCTTGGATGCCCCGGGTACCGAAGCGGGCCACATCCGTCCATCCTTGTTTGGCAGCTCGAGGTGATCCGGAGGCCGCCAGGAGCTTTTCCACCAACGGGTGCTGGGCGTCCACCGGACCGGCGGGGGCCGAGTCGATGATCTCGACCTCATCCGCCTCCGCCGCCGCCTCCCGCACCAACTCGATCGCCTCCTCCACGGTGCGGTGAGGGGCGAACCTAAAGTTGAGGTTGAGGTCGAAGGTTGGGGGGACGATGTTGTTGGCGATCCCTCCACTGGCCCGGGTGATCGACATCACCTCTTTGAAGATGAGCCCGTCGATCTCCACCGGATTGGGTTGGCGCCCTTCCAGCATGGCCAACAATCCGCTGGCTTTGTGGATGGCGTTTTCGCCTAGCCAGGGCCGGGCGGAGTGAGCCGAGCGACCGTGAAAGCTCACCCGGGCATTGACCACGCCGTTACATCCGAACTGCACTTCGCCGTCGGAGGGTTCCATCACGATTGCCAGTTCTGCCTCCTGCATCCAACTGGCCGACCCCAGGATGTCCTCTAGCTCGTTGCCGGCCGAGGGTCCTTCTTCCCCGGCGTAGAAAACCCCTACCACGTCGAAGGGGCCCATGGTGATGGCGGGATCCTCGAGGAGGTGGATCATCACCGCCACCCCTCCTTTCATATCGGCTGCACCCAATCCGTAGAGCCTGCCGTCTTCCACCCGGGCCGGTCCCTGACCCTGCGAGGGGACGGTGTCGAGATGACCGGCGAGGATCACGAGGGGCCGGCTGGTGCGATGACCGGCGATGAGCGAGTTACCGAAACGATCCACCCCGTCGAGTCCCAGGGCGGGGTAGAGACGGGCGGCGAGCTCAGTGGCGATCCGTCCCTCGTCGCCGGTGGGAGAGGGGATGTCCACCAACCAGGCGAGGGTTTCTTCCAAGCCGCTCACAACTGAACTCCGAGGTCTCGCAGGTATTCGTTCAATGCGGTCTTCTCGTTGGTGCGCTCGTTCCGGCGACCGATGATGAGGGCACAGGAAAGCTGCACGGTTCCCGCCGGGAACTCTTTGGGCCGAGTCCCCGGCACCACCACCGCTCCGGCCGGGACCCTCCCCCGATACTCCACCACTTCGGGCCCGGTGACGTCCAGGATGGGAGTGTTGGCGGCGATCACGGTGTTGGCGCCGAGGACGGCTCCTTCTTCCACGATCACCCCTTCGACCACGATGGAGCGACTGCCGATGAAGGCGCCGTCTTCGATGATCACCGGACGGGCACCGGGCGGCTCCAACACCCCACCGATCCCCACTCCCCCCGAGAGGTGGACATTCCGTCCCACCTGGGCGCAAGAACCCACCGTCGCCCAGGTGTCAACCATGGAACCCGCCCCCACTCGGGCGCCGATGTTGACATATCCGGGCATGACCACCACCCCCGGCTCGCAGTGGGCCCCGTAGCGAATGGTGCCCGGGGGAACCACTCTCACCTGCTGGCCGGCTAGGTCGTGTTTGAGGGGGATCTTGTCGTGATATTCGAAAGGCCCAACCTCCAGGGTCGACATCTCTCGCAGCCGGAAGTAAAGGAGGATGGCCTGTTTGAGCCACTCATGAACCTGCCACTGACCGTCAACCTTCTCGGCCACGCGCAATGAGCCGTCGTCCAAACCGGCGATGGCAGCTTCGACGGCGGCTCGTGCCTCCTCCGGGGGAATGGTCCCGGCAAAGGCGGCCTCGATCAGGGAGCGGGACAGTGGGCTATTCCTCTTCTCTGCGCAGGGACCATACACTCGCCGTGGTGCCCTACCGGTTCGTCTATCTCGGGCTGGCCTGCATCGTGTTGGCGGCTGTCGCCCTCGGGGTCGCTTTCGGTCGGAGTGGGGAACCGTCCCCTCTCCCCTTCCCGGTCGAAGCCATCACCCCCGGTCGCAACGACACTGCCCTTCGCCAGGCTTACGTCGAGGTTGACCTCGACTCCAACTACCGGGGGGATCTGTTTATCAACGGCTTCCTGGTTCCCACCACCGAACTGACGTATGTCGAAGCAACCGGAGTGCACCGGTGGCAGCCGGGGCCGACCAGCGTGATCATGACCCAATGGGTGCCGGGGGAACACACCGTCACCATCACCTGGGACACCTTGGCGGGTCTTCCCTCTCCGGGGGAGTTCACCTGGACGTTTCGGGTTCAATAGACGGAAGACGGAAGCCGGAAGACGGAAGACGGAACACCCGGGGCGGCGGGGCCTCATGGGGGGAGACGCGACTCAGGCGGCTTCGTCCACCTCGAACGGGCAGGCAATGCCCGACTCCGGTCCTCTCTGAGCGTATTCGGCCCAAAAGGCACGCACTTCGTCGAGATCCAGTGCCGGCCGGGCTGCCAGGTGTCCCCAAGCGACCAGAGCCACCGGGGATGCCATCTCCGGGTAAGGCATGACCACGATGTGGGTGGAGAAGTCGCGGGCCAGGTCTTCCAGACCCGCCAACGCCTCCCCGCTCACCTCGGCCGGCCGGTAATAAACGACCACCGCCCCGTGTTCAAGCGTGTGCACCACGTACATCTCCGGGATCTGCTGCCGGTAGATGCCACACGGCGCCCAGTTGGGAGCATGGGTGCCCGAAGTGGCAGGCACCGAGCTGTAGTCGGGAGGCGCTTGGGTGCCCGCCTCGATGGCTGCCACCTCCTCCTGAGTGAGGTGGGCCACTCCTCGGTCCTCGGGCATCTCCACCGGGAAGTCCAATCCTCCCCCACCCCCGCTGCCGCTGCATGCCACCACCACCATCGGAGCCATCAAGCCAACGCGTCCGATCATTGGATTCCTGCCTCCAGCATGCGCTTGAACGCAGCCTCATCG
>DATEDX010000199.1:0-3390 GCA_035281425.1 Acidimicrobiia bacterium | reverse complement strand
GGCCCTGGGGACCGCCACTCCCAAATACCTCAACTCGCCCGACTCCCGCCTCTACCAAAAGGCACAACTGCTCTATTCGCTCCACCGGGCCAAAGGCGCCATCGCTCGCAGCGGCCAGGCGGTCATAGTCGAAGGCTATTTTGACGTCATCGCCTGCCATCAAGCGGGCGTCGACACTGCCGTGGCCACCTGTGGCACCGCCCTCGGAGAAGGCCACTTCGACCTCCTGCGGCGCTTCGCCGACCGGATCGTGATGGCCTTCGACTCCGATGAGGCCGGCTCGGGCGCCGCCCTCAAAGGCGGCCTGCTCGAGAC
The DNA here is from genome assembly GCA_035281425.1 of Acidimicrobiia bacterium. Lineage (GTDB taxonomy): Bacteria > Actinomycetota > Acidimicrobiia > Spongiisociales > ZC4RG35 > JAICND01. The sequence continues at coordinate 3,075 of DATEDX010000199.1, read as the reverse complement.
CCCGGTACGTCTCGACCTCGATCTGCGGGTGGCGGAGATGCCCGGGGGGATGGACCCGGCCGACCTGGTCCAGGAGGGGCGGGCAGCCGATCTGGCCAAGGCCATCGCCGAATCCCGGCCGCTTCTCCAGTTCCGGCTGGAGAAAGAAGTGGAGCGCTTCGACCTCACCGAACCCGAAGCTCGAGCCCGGGCCCTCCACCGGGTGGCATCGCTGCTCGCCCGGGTCGAAGACCCGATTGCCCGCTCCGAATACGTCCGTTACGCCGCCCGCCTTCTCGGGGCCGAGACCGTGGACGTCGAGCGAGCCCTCCGCACCCCGGGCCGTCCTCTTCCAACCACCGTCCACACCTCGGCTGAAGCCCCACCGTCGAGGTTCGAAGAGGAGTTGATGCGGGTCGTCCTCGCCAACCCGCCCCCACTCGACGGACTGGACATCCACCCCGACTGGTTTACTTCACCGGCGCTCCGGCGGGCGATGGAAGAGCTGGCTCCCCGGCGTCAAGCGGCAATACCCGGCCAGCCCCTCGAGCTCGGCGGTCTGGCCGAGTTCGAACTGCTCTCCCGTCTGGCCCTCGATCCCCGGCCTCTCCCTCCCGACCCGCTAGAGCTGGTCAAACGGGCCCGGGCCAAGGCCCTGCAATCGGAGATCGACGAAATCGAGAAGGAACTGGCCACCGCCGGCCCCGATACCCAAAGATATTCCGAGTTGCTCACCCGGCTGATAGCTTTGCAGGCGGAGAAGAGGACCTGGGAACAGTGAGCGACGACATCGAGCGTCTGGTCGAACACCTGTTGCGGCGAGGCCGCCAGCGGGGCTTCCTCACCGTGGGCGAGGTCCAGCAGGAGCTGGAAGAAGCCGAAGCTCCCTCCGACGCCTTCGAGCGGGCGGTGGATCTGCTCCGCTCCCGGGGAATCGAGCTCACCGAAGACGAAGCCGAACACGAACACGGCATCGACACGGTGGAAGATGTCTGGGTCTCCGATCCGGTGCGGATGTACCTCAACGACATCGGTCGGTATCGACTTCTCACCGCTCAGGAGGAAGTCGAGCTTTCCATGCAGCTCGAGGCCGGCAACCGCGCCAAAACCCAACTTGACAAGGGCGAGGAGTTGAGCCCGGAGGATCGAGCCATCCTCCTCGCCACTTTCCGCCGGGGAGAGGCGGCCGAACGCCGGCTGGTGGAATCGAATCTGCGCCTGGTGGTCTCCATCGCCCGCCGATATGTCGGACGGGGGATGGCGCTGCTCGATCTCATCCAGGAAGGCAACCTGGGGTTGATGCGGGCGGTGGAGCGCTTCGACTACCGGCGGGGTTTCCGCTTCTCAACCTACGCCACCTGGTGGATCCGCCAGTCGATCACCCGGGCCATCGCCGATCAGGGTCGGACCATCCGCATGCCCATCCATATCGTCGACACCGTCAACAAACTGACCCGGGCCCAACGGGACATGGCCCAGGCCTTGGGGCGGGAGCCGACGGTAGAGGAGCTGGCAGTGGAACTCGACCTCACCACCGATCGCCTTGTGGAGCTGACCCGGATCGCCCAAGACACCATCTCCCTTGAGACCCCGGTGGGGGAGGAAGAAGACTCGACTCTCGGCGACTTCGTCGAAGACACCGACGCCGAAGTCCCCGCCGACGCCGCCACCTTCCGGCTGCTGCAGGAGAACCTGGCCTTGGCGCTGGAGGGGCTCAACCCCCGGGAGCGAGAGGTCCTGATCATGCGCTTCGGCTTGGCCGACGGCCGGATGCGCACCCTGGAGGAGGTGGGGGAACACTTCAAGGTCACCAGGGAGCGAATCCGTCAGCTGGAGACCAAGGCGCTGGCCAAACTCCGTCACCCCGAGAAGGCCAAAGCCCTGCAGGGGTTCCTCGACAACAGCTAGATACGGTCGCGCAGCCGCTGCGACCCGTAGTTGAGGCCCCCGGCTACCACTGAACGGCCGAGATCGGTCACTCCTTGGGCCTGGCTGGCCAGCTGGTCCACCGCGGGGTGTTGACGCAACTTCGCCCACCAGCGCTTGATGTCCTCGTAGCGCTCTCGCCCAGCCCGGGCCCCCAACACGTAGCCGATGGCTCCTCCGATCAAGAGCCCCATACGGAATCTCATGCCGGCCATTGTGCCATCCAACTGCGCGTCTTTTTCCGTCGCTACGACGGGTAAATCTTCACGGATACCTCACCCTCCTCCTTCTGCGCGTCTTTTTCCGTCGCTGCGACGCAAAAATCCGCACGGATGGCGGGGTCGGTTGGTCCTGTGCAGGTTTTCCGCGGTTTGGCGGGGCCAAGACCAACCTCATGGCCCCACCACGATCACCCCATCTTTCATCACGAAGTCGATCTGTTCCAACCGCGAGATCTCTTCCGTCGGGTCACCGGCGACGGCCACCAGATCAGCCTTACACCCAACGGCGATCGCTCCCACCTTGTCTTGCCATCCCAGCAGCTCGGCTGCCCAGGCGGTAGCGCTGAGAATCGCCTCCATCGGCGTCAACCCGCTCGCCACGTAATCGGCAAACTGACGAGCTGCCAGGCGATGGGGAAACATCCCGCAGTCGGACCCGAATGCGATTCGGACGCCCGCCTCGACGCACTTGGCGAAGCTGGCTCGTTGGGCCGCGGCCACCATCTCGTTCTTGGCCAGCACCTCGGAGGCATAGCCTCTTGCGGGACCCTCCTCGCTGATCCAGCGGGCATTAAAGAGGTCCGCCACCAGGAAGGTCCCGTTTTCCTTCATCATCGAGATAGCTTCGTCGTCGAGGAGGGAGCCGTGTTCAATCGACCGCACCCCGGCACGAACCGCGCTCTTCACCGCCTCCGCGCCATGGGCATGGCAGGCGACATCCACCCCCGCCTCCGAGGCGACCTCGACGGTGGCGCCGATCTGGGCTTCGCTCAGCTCGGTAGTCGACGGATTGGTGCCTAAGGTCTGGGGAGCCCCGGTGGCGATCACCTTGAGCAAGTCGGCCCCCCGGGCGAGTATCTGACGGGCCCGGGTGCGGGCATCATCGACGCCTCTGATCACGCCATACCGAAGGCTGAGCGGCACGGCTTGATCCGCGTCTGCGTCGAGG
>DATEDX010000198.1:0-6235 GCA_035281425.1 Acidimicrobiia bacterium | reverse complement strand
GACAACGTCGATGAGTTCGTGGCCATGCCCTGGTGCACGGGCGACCCATTCGTGGAACTTCCTGACGAAGGAGGGACCACCCTCGACGCCAGCAAGATTCCCTCAGGGCACACCTGGTGCATCGTTTCGGAGACCACGGTGATTCACAGCACCACCCAAACCCGGACCACCTGGGAAGTGGTGGGGATCGGAGACCCCAAGTTCCGGTAATCAGGCTGCTCTGATCACACCCAGTTGCTGGAGGAGGCGTTGCGCCTCCTCCAGCTGGTTTTGGCGGTGCTCGCCCTCACTGATCTCCGCCTGGGCTCGCAACAACAGGGCCTCCTCGTAGACCAGTCCTTCGTCGCGGGCCAGGCGGAGGCCTTTGTCGGCTTCGACCCTCGCCTCGTCGGTCTGTCCCAACCGGGCCAAGGCGATGGTCCGCACCCGGGCGAGGGGGCACCCGTAGAGTTCAGCCTCCCGACCGGCGGCACGTTCCGCCTGGGCCACCAGCTCCAGGGCCTCTGCGTAACGGGCCTGTTCGACCAGTCCCAGGGCGATGTAGATGGCGGCCTCCAAAGCCGAGTGGGTCTGCCCTACCTCGGCGGCTTCCCGCCGAATCTCTTCCAGAGTGGGCATGGCCTCGGGATCTCCCCGCGCCAGCTGCAAGCGGGCCAGTTGGATCTCGGCGAAGATGGCGGCATCGACCAGGTTGTGGGCGCGCAGCGTCTGTACCGACTCCTTGAGGACCTCCTCGGCCTGTTCCAACCGGCCCTGGCTGACCAGCACCTCCCCGATGTTGGCTCCCGAGACGGCTGCTTCTGACTCGTTGCCGGCCCGTCGGAAGGCGTCCTGGGCCCGGGTGTAATACTCGAGGGCGTCGTCCCACCGCCCCTCGAAATAGGCCTGGCCCCCCAGGTTGTTGGTGACGGTGGCGATCCCGAGCAGGTCACCCAAACCTTCGTAGATCTGCAAGGCCCGCTCGCCATAGGTGGCTTTGGAGGGCTGGCCGAGCATGTTGTAGGCGGCGTCCAGCACCTGGTAGGCACGGGCCAAGGCTTCCTTCTCCCCGGAGTCTTCGGCTTCGCGCCGGGCCTGTTGAGCCAGTTTGAGCGCTGCCCGTGGATGCTCCTGCAGTTGACGGAGTTGGGCACTCAAGGCGGTCAGTCGAGAGCGGGCCCGCCAGGCATCTTTGGTTCCGACTTCGGTCACCATCCGGCAGCCAATGGCGATTTCCCTGAAGGCGACTGAATAGGCCCCCACCCGGGCTCGGGCCCGGGCCCGCTTCAGCAACAGGTCGGCGCGGCGGATGGGATCGTTCCCGACCAGGGTGGTGGCCTGTTTGTAAGCCTGGAGCGACTCCTCGAAGAGCCCTGCTTGTTCGAGCACGTCGCCCAGCGCTTCGGCGACGGTTGCTTTCTGATCGTCGGTGACCTCATCGACGTAGCGGGCGGCGGCTAGAGCCCGACGGTAAAACTCGGCCGCGGGCAAGTTGGCATAGACCTGTCGAGCCCCGTTGCCGGCGATCCGCGAGAACCGCCAGGCCTCCTTCCATTTGCGGGCATGGGAGTAGTGGAGAGAAAGCAGTTCGGCCTGGGATTCGGGATGTTCTCCGGCCGCTCGGGCGATGGAGTCGCCTACTCGGGCGTGAAGCTCGAGGCGGGTCTTGAACGGCAATCCCTCATAGGCCACATCACGGATCAAGGCATGACGGAATTGAAGCCAGTCGGCGTCACCACGGCTGAGAAACTCGTCGAGCCGGGATAGGGCTCGCCGTTGCCAGCGGGGAGCGCTCTCGTTCTCGCGGAGAACCGCCCCAATGTGTGCGCCTCGAAAGCCGGAGCCGAGGACGGCGAGGCGCCGGAGCAGGTTGCGGTCGGGTGCGGGAAGCTTGTCGATGCGGGCACCGATCATTCCCTCCACCGAGTGGGGAAGGGTGTCGACGTTGCCCCCGCTCCGCAGTGCCGCCAACAACTCGATGAGGAAGAGGGGACTTCCCGCTGCCCTCTCGGCCAGCAAATCCACCTGCTGAGGGAGGAGCGGGGCATCGGCGGTGGCGCTCTTGATGAACTGGCGGGCATGTTCGGCCCCCAAGGGTTGGAGATCGATCACGGTGCCCCAGGGGGCGTCAGGAGCGACGAATCCGTCGCTTCCCGGCCGGCGGGTGAGCAGGAACAGCCAGGGCAGCCGCTCGTGGCCGGAGAGCAGCCCGCCCAGCAGAGCGGCGGAGGCATCGTCCATCCAGTGGGTGTCCTCGATCACGAAGAGAGTTGGCTCGGTTTCAGTGGCTTCGAGCAGAGCGCCGACTGCGGCCAGGGTGCGAGCTGGACGGAACTGATCCTCCAGTTGGGCGACGTCGTCGGACTCTTCGATATTGAGGCCGAGGGGTATCCCGATCAACGCCAGCCACGGCTCCAGAGCGGGAGCGACGGCGGCCACCAACTTGCGTAGCGAGGCCTCGGTGGCTTCGGGATCCTGCCCCTCTAAGCCCCAGGCGGTTCGGAGCAACGTTCGGAAAGGGAAATAGGGGGTGGTCGATTGATAGAGCCGGCATTCGGCCCGGACCACCCGGCTGGGGTGAGCGGTGATGAGGAACTCTTCCAGCAGCCGGCTCTTACCGATGCCCGCCTCGGCGGCCACCTCCACCACCCTCCCTTGACCGGTTTGGGCTGTTTCCCAAACCGCCAGCATCTCCGCCAGTTCGGATTCGCGGCCGATGAGCGGCACTCCCTGTGCCCCCTGGCCGGCCTTGCTGCCCTCCGGCTCGCCGATGGAGAATGCTTGGATCGGCAGCTTCTTCCCCTTGACGTGGAAGGGCTCGGGAGTGGTGAAGGTGAATATGGTCCGGGAGCCGTCCAGCAGTGCCGCGGTGGAGTAGACCTCGCCCGGTGGGGCTTTGGCCATCAGCCGAGCGGCCAGATTGACGGTGTCTCCCATCACCGTGTAAGTACGCCGGAAGGAGAGTCCGACCGGCCCGGCGAAGACCGGTCCCCAGTTGACCCCGATAGAAACCGGGAATGGGCTGGCGAAGACCGCAATTTGGCGAAGTGCGAGGAGCATCTGCTCTTCGTCGTTGCCGGCAGCCACCGGCACCCCGGCAGTGAGGATGATCTTGCCACCCCCGGAAGCGATGTCGGTGGCGAGGAAAGTGATCTCATACCGGTCTGCCGCTCGCTGCACGGTTGAGACCAGTTCGTCAAGATTGGTGGTGGTCAACTCGGGACCGTCTCGAGCCAGGAGGTCGTCGAGATCACGGAAGTGCACGAACGCCACCGCCGCTGGGCGGTGTTCCGGGTCCACCTCTCCCGCCTGGAGCACATTGCGCAGGGCAGGGGGGATGAAGTGGGCCAGGTCGGACCCGGCGGTGGGAGCGGGGGTAAAACCGAGCACTTCGGCTTCGACTTGACCGCGGAGGAGCGACCCTGGGCCGGAGGTGACACCGACATTGCGGGCCGGGAGCGCGGCGGCGGTGGCCGGGGAGATGAGGATCTGCCCGGCGGTAGCGGCCGACTCCATCGCCACCGTGGCGGTAGCGGCCGGGCCGGCGACGATCAACTCTCGATGGGAACCGCCGACCAGGAAGAAGTCGAACAGTCCGGAATGGATCCCCACCGACATCCGGAGAGTGACTTTTCCGGCGGTGGTGCCGAAGGTCCCGATCTCTCGCAGTTGCCGGCGCATTTCCACCGCCGCGGCACAGGCGCGGAGGGCATGGCCGTCGTCGGTGAAGAGGAGGAGGAGGGCGTCTCCGCCGAACTTGAGGAGGCTGGCACCGTAGGCATAGGCGGCGGGAAGTAGCCGCCCGAAGGTGTTGTCGATTACCTCGGTGACCTCTTCGGCCCCAACCTTGCCATGCCTCGCCAACCGCTCCGACATCTTGGTGAACCCGGAAATGTCGACGAAGACCATGGAACCTTCGATGCAGCGGTGCTGCTGGCCGGGGGCGTCCTGTTCCCAGTACCTGATCAGCCGGGGCAGATAGGGATACAAGTCGGCGCTCACACCCTGAGACTAGATAGCTCGTAACAAGCGTTTGCGGAGGTGTGGGGACGGGGACCTGGTTATGCTCGCCAGCGACGAGAGGAGACGATGGACAAGGTCGAAGCGCTCAAGTGCTCGGCGTTGCTGCGAGCACTAGACGACTCTCAGCTGGAGTCGCTGGCCGGCATCGCCAAGGAGCGGTCGCTCCGCCCCGGTGACGTCCTGATCCGGGAGGGCGATGAGGGTGCCCTCGCCATGTATGTGATCATCGACGGCAGAGTCGAAGTTCGGAAGAAGGGCAATCCGCTCACCATCATGGGTGCTGGTCAACATCTCGGAGAGATGGCTTTGCTGGCTCCGGAAACGCCCCGCAGTGCCGAGGTAGTGGCGATCGAGCCCACCCGCATACTCCAGCTGGCTAGCTGGGATCTGTTCCCGTTCCTCGACAGCAACCCGGGGATGTACCGGGCCATCATCAATGAGCTGGCCCGGCGTCTGGTCCGAGCCGACGAGCGCCTGGCCGCCATCCTCGCTGGCGAAGAACCCGACCAGTAGCAGCGACACCTGCGCGGATTTTTCCGTTGCAGAGACGGAAAAATCTGCACGGGTCACGCCTCCCCCAGGTTCTGTGTCGATTATTGCGTCGTAGCGACGGAAAAAGACGCGCAGAACGAGGAGGGGTAAATGTCTGCGCGGGTTAATCCGTCCGGGTGCGAGGACGGCGCACCTGGGGGAGGACCTCCGAGCGAAGGACTAAATCACGGCGGTAAGACCGGTGCACCTCTTCGATCTCCTGTTTGACCCGTTGGCGTAGCTCGGCCACCTCGGCTCTCAGCTCCTGCAGCTCGCGTTGCAACTCCAACACCTGTTTGACCCCCTCGAGGTTGAGACCTTTGGCGGTCAGCTCTTGGATGAGGCTGAGACGTTCGATGTCCTCCCGGCTGTAGCGGCGGGTCCCCCCGGGAGTGCGGTACGGATCGATGAGGCCCTTGCGTTCGTAGATACGGAGGGTCTGGGGGTGCATCCCCGAAAGCTCGGCTGCTACCGAGATTACGAAGACGGCTTCGGCACGTTTACTGCTCATGACGTGACCTTGAGATGGGCGCGGGGATCCTGGGTCTCATGGGCGGCCAGTTGCTCAAGCAGCTTCTTCTCCTCCTTCGACACCTTACGAGGCACCAGCACCTCGACCTTGGCATAGAGGTCCCCGGCAGGCCGTCGTTCGCCCTTGACCCCTTTGCCTTTGACCCGGAAGGTCTTTCCGGACGGTGTCCCGGGAGGGATCTTGATGTTGACGGCGCCCTCGAGGGTGGGCACCTCCAGGGTGGTGCCCAGCGCCGCCTCGGTGAAGCTGACCGGGACGGTGATGGTCAAGTCGTCCCCCCGCCGGGTGAATAGGCGGTGGGGGCTGACGTGGACTCGGACCAGAAGGTCGCCGGGTGGTCCACCCGCCGTTCCCGGGCTTCCTTTGCCGGCCAGGCGGACGGTGGCGCCATCGTTGATTCCCGCCGGGATCCTCACCCGGATGTTGCGGGTGCGAGTTTCGCGGCCCCGGCCCCGACATTGGGTGCATGGTTGGGTGATCAGGCGGCCGCTGCCTCCACATTGCGGGCAAGGCTGGGCAAATGAAAACATGCCCTGGTTCTGGGCGATCGACCCGGTCCCTCCACAGGTCGGGCAGGTGCTGACCTGGGAACCGGGTTCTGCTCCGCTGCCGCCGCACCGGCTACAAGGGGCTTCCCCTCGTACCGACACCGTGGTGGTGACACCGGCGATGGCATCCTCGAAAGACAGGGTCAGGTCGGCCGAGGCGTCGGCCCCCCGCTGCGGGCCCCGGCGAGTGGCGCCGTTCCCGAACCCGAAGAGATCTCCCAAGCCACCGAAGAGGTTGCCGATGTCCTCGACCCTGACCCGCTGCCCTCCCCCATACGGCCCCCCGGCTCCTCCGAAGGGGTTGAACCCTCCGGTCTCCACCAACCGCCGGACCTCGTCGTATTCCTTGCGTTGCTCCTGGTCGGACAGAACTCCGTAGGCCTCGGAAATCTCCTTGAATCGCTCTTCGGCGGCGGTGTCTCCGGGGTTGGCGTCGGGGTGATACTTCTGGGCGAGCTTCCGGTAGGCGCGTTTGATCTCTTCGGCGCTGGCGGTCTTGTCAACGCCGATGATGCGATAGAAGTCCTTGTCCACCCATTCCCGGTTCATTCCTCGTCCTGATCCTCGAGGCTCGCCCGGGGGGCGACCTCAACCAGCGCAGCCCTCAGGGTCTTGCCGGAGA
>DATEDX010000197.1:0-5430 GCA_035281425.1 Acidimicrobiia bacterium | reverse complement strand
GCCATTGCCGGTGGCTCGGAGCTGCTCGGTAGCTCGGCCCAGCTGCCACCCAAAGAGGGAGGTGCCGATCCCGCGGCGGCGAAAGTCGGGATGTACCCCTCCCAGCAGGTAAGCCCGTTCCTCTCTCTCCCCCGAGGCTCGATGCCAGACTCGGGCGAAGCCCACCACGATGCCTTCCCACTCCGCCCCCCGGGCGTCGGCCGCTAAATCGAAGTGGGGTTCGGCCAACCAATCTTCGAACTCGGCCCGGGAGGTGACGAGAGGGAGCTGGTCGTGAATTTCGATCTGACGATTGACCAGATAGACCTGGTCAAGGTCGGCGGCTTCGAGCGGTCGGAGGGGGATTGCCATTGCCAGGCAAGGTAGGCGGCGGCCGTTAGCGAGGGGTGAGAATTAGCTCTACCAGCCTGGTGAGGGTGCTGCCCGCCGACCCTTCGATCCGTACTGCGGCCAGGTGGTCGAGTTCGGTGGCGCCCTGGTTGACGATGACCAGCGGTTTGGCTGTAACCGCCATCTGAAAGGGAATCTCGGCTGCCGGCCAGACCGACAGCGTCGACCCCACCGCCAGGACGGCATCAGCGCGGCCGGCCATCTCCCAGGCTTTCTCCACCTCATCGGAGGGAAGCACCTCGCCAAAGAGGACCGTCGTGGTTTTGACGATTCCCTGGCAGTGGGGGCACTCGGGCACCTCCATTCCCTGGTCCATCCACTCCAACACCGTTTCCGTGGCCCAGGTCGTCTCGCAGTCCATGCAGCGAGCCGCCCGGGTGCTGCCGTGGAGTTCGGCTACAGCCTCGGCGGGCAATCCCGCCTCGAGGTGGAGACCGTCGATGTTTTGGGTGACGCACCCCGCCAGCCTTCCCGCCTCCCACAGTTGCACCAGCGCCCGGTGACCGGCGTTGGGCGTCACTTGCGAGCGAGCCCCCCAGAGCTCGCCCCGCTGGTGGAGTTGCCAGCCCCGGCGGCGGATCTCGGGATTGGCCACATAGCGGCGGATGTGGAAGTCATCGGGGTCGAGCTTGGTCCACACCCCGTTGGGACCGCGAAAGTCGGGGATGCCCGACTCGGTGGAAATACCTGCTCCGGTGAAGGCCAGGATCTTGCCGGCGGCGGCGAGGAGGCGCCCCGCCGACCTGACCTCTTCTTCCATCCTCCCAAACTAGAAGCTCCTACCGTTAAGCGCGTGACCACCCCTTCCCGTGAGGACATCATCGCTGCCGCCGCCCGGATCTCCGGCTATATCCGCCGGACCCCGGTCATGACCCTGGAACGTTTGGAGGAGATCCCAGGCCAGGTAGTGTTGAAGCTCGACACTCTTCAGCCCACTGGCACTTTCAAGATCAGGGGTGCCTTCAACCGGTTGCTGGTCGAAGAGAGCCCCACCCGGGTGGTGGCTGCTTCCGGGGGCAACTTCGCCCGCGCCATCGCCCACGCCGCCCGTCAGCTCGGGATCAAGGCCGACCTCTTCATTCCCGACACTTCACCGGCGGAAAAGATCACCGCCCTATCTGCTTACGGGGCCGAAGTGCACGTCATCCCCGGGATCTACGACGATGCTCTCGCCGCCAGCGTCGCCTTCGCCGAGGAGGTGGGGGGCGTGTTCGCTCACGCCTACGACCAGTTCGAAGTGGTGGCCGGGGCCGGCACTTGTGCCCTGGAGATCGCGCTGCAGGTGCCGGAGGTGACCACCGTGCTGGTAGCGGTGGGCGGGGGAGGGCTGATCGGCGGGATCTCGTCCTGGTTCCGAGGTGATGTGCGGGTGGTGGGAGCGGAAACCGAAGGCACCGCCACCCTGGCGGCGGCGATGGTGGCCGGCAGGCCGGTGGAGAGGGAGGTGTCGGGGATCGCTATCTCGTCGTTAGGGTCGCGGCAAGTGGGCCAAATCGCCTGGGAGGCGGCGTCTTCATGGGTGGAGAGGGTGGCGGTGGTCAGTGACGATGACGTGGTGGGAGCGCAACGCTGGCTGTGGGACACGGTCCGGGTGGTGGCCGAGCCGGGGGCGGCCACCCCAGTGGCGGCGTTGTTGAGCGGTGCTTACCGCCCCGCTGCCGGGGAGACGGTTCTGGCCCTGGTCTGCGGCGCCAACACCGACCCGGGGTCGGTGTTAGGGGGGTCTACTTCGCGAACCCAGGGTTAGAGAATCCATAAATGGACTCCTGAACCCTGGGTTGGCGGGTGGGGGGGAGGCCCTCAGCCGAGGGCGAACGCCGCGGCCGCCATCGGGTCCATGTCGCTACCGGCCCGACGAGCGGCCTGCATATCCGGATCGGTGACAGCGTCGGCCATGGCTCTGGTCATCTCCAGGTACCACCGGACTGCCGGCCAGGGATGGAAGCCGAGCCGCCTCCGGAGGCCCTCTGCCGCCCCCAAGGCTGTCATGGCCCTGATGCCGTCACCCTCTCCCATAGCCAGGCTGGAAAGGCCGTCCAGCGTGTAGGCGAGACCCTCCCGATAAGAAATGGTGCGATGGATATCGAGGGCCCGGGTTAAGGCCTGTCGAGCTTCGGCCAGTTCGCCTCGGGCCACGAAGATGTTTCCCATCGAGGAGTACGCCTGGGCGGTCATCGATTTGTTGTTCATGGCCTCGGCGAGGCGGAGGCATTCCTGAACATGGCGCAGGGCCCCGTCCAGATCACCCACCGCCGAGGCGGCCATGGCGAGATTGGTCCGGACCCAGGCCTGTCCCCAGTCGCTACCGAGGTTTTGGAAGCGTTGGAGTACGTCGTTGAGTTCACCCAATAACTCATCAGTGTCGACTTCGAAGGCGGGAAGGGTGGACGCCCTGACATAGCGGGCCCATGCAAGCGTCTCCGCGGCGCCGGCCGCAGCGGCGAGGGCGGCGCTTTGTTCCAGCAGCTCGATGGCGCGGTGGTAGTCGCCCATCTCGAAATGGCCCCCGGCTACCAGCCAGAGGAGCTGGGCATGAAGGGCGTCGTTCAACTGTTCGGTGCCGGTCAGCGCCGCGGTGAGCCATTCGGTCGACTCGGCTACGTGGCCCCGCAGCCAGATGTAGATCCAGAGGTGATGGACCAGTTCGACCATGGGGGCGAAATCCTTGCCCTCGATCAGAGCCGTCACGGTGGAGCGAAGGTTCTCCCAGTCGTAGTCGAGGGAACGCATGGTGAGTCCCTGCTCGGGTCCCTGCAACCGCGGGGAAGCAAGGCGAGCTACGTCGAAGTAGTGACGGTTGCGCCGCTCGACGATGTCCTCTACCTCGGCGGAACCGGTCAAGAGCTCTTGTCCGAACTCGCGCACCGAGGCCAGCATCCTGAACCGGGTTTCACCGAATTCGTCGTGGATGACCCGGATCAGGCTTTTATCAAGCAGCGATTCGATCAGTCGTTCCGCTTCTTTGCCGGCGACGGCAGTGCCCCCCGCCAGGTCCCAGCCCTCGTTGAGAAGCGCCAGACGGCGAAATGCCTGCTGCTCGTCAGCGGTGAGCAACTGGTAGCTCCAATCGATGGCTGAACGGAGGGTCCGCTGGCGAGCGGGAAGGTCTTGGGGCCCGGCGCCGAGGATGTCGAAGGAATGGGCGAGATGCTGGGCCAGGGCCTGAGGAGTGAGGAGGCGAAGGCGGGCTGCCGCCAGTTCGATCGCCAGGGGAAGGCCGTCGAGGCGGCGAACAATGGCTCCGATCTCGGCGGCGTTGTCGCTGGTCACCTCGAACTCGGGTCGTACCGCCCGGGCCCGCTCTTCGAACAGCTTCACCGCGGCGCTGCTCGCCACCGCGCTCAAGGAAGAAGATGCCGGCACTTCCAGCGGCTGCAGCTGATACTCGCGCTCTCCAGCCAGGCGGAGGGGTTCACGGCTGGTCACTAACACATCCAGGGTGGGGCAACGCTGGAGCAGCGAGCCCAGATCGGCTCCGGCGGCCACCACCTGTTCGAAGTTGTCCAGTACCACCAGCGCCTTGCTGTGGTTGAAGGCGTCGGCCAGTGAGTCGAGGATCGAGGGGCCGGCGCTGATGTTGGCCACCTCGGCGATGGTGCTTAGCACCTGACGGCTCTCGGTAACCGTCGCCAGATTGACGAAGAAGATGCCGTCCGGATAGGCGTCGGCCAGGTCGGCGGCAACCGCCACCGCCAGCCGGGTCTTCCCGATCCCGCCGATGCCGGTGATGGTGACCAGATGGATCTGGGGGTGGGAGAGAAGGGAAGCGATCTGGGCGATCTCCTCCTGGCGTGCGACCAGCGAGGTCAACTGGACGGGGAGTCGGGCCGCCACCGTCTTTCGCGCCCGCAGCTCGGGAAACGCCTCTTGCAGACCGGGGACTTCGAGTTGGTAGATACGTTCGGTCCGTGACAGGCCCCGAAGGTTGTGGGCGCCAAGGTCCCGCGCCTTCCAGTGGTGGGCCACGAGCGTGTCGATGAGCAGTTGGTGGGCGGTGGAGGAGAGAAGGATCTGCCCGCCATGCCCGGCGGCGGCAATTCGGGCTGCCCGGTGGACATCGAGGCCGACGTAACCTCGGGCGGTGGCAGTGGCCTGCCCGGTGTGGAGTCCCACCCGGGCCTTGAGGACCGCATCGCCGAAGGGGCGCCTGGCGTTGAGGGACCTCTGGATTTCCACCGCCGCCTCAGCGGCACCGGCCGGGTTGACGAAGGCGGCGAAGACGCCGTCACCTTCCCGGTCGACGATGATTCCTTCTCCCGCCGAGACCGCGGCCTCCACCAGGTGGTGGTAATCGGAGAGCAACTCGAGGTAGGCGCCGTCCAATTCGGAGACCAGCCGGGTGGACCCTTCGATGTCGGAGAAGAGGAACGTCATGGTTCCCTCGGGAAGGTTGGAGCGGGTTCCCGTAGAGAAGCGTTCGCTGATGAGGACGGCGAGGTCGTCGATGAGCAGTTCCGCCAGTTCGCCGGGAGCTTCGAACCGCTTGAAGGCCACCCGTCCCTCTTCGACGATGCCGGCCAGCATGGCTTCGAGTTCCGGCTGGCGGTCGGGGGCAGGTTCCTTTACATAGATGAGGCGGGGCCGATCTTTGCTGAGGAGGTACTCGTCGTGGAGGCCGGAGATGGCCATGTCCGGAGCTATCCAGCCGTAGCTCTGCCAGTAGATTCCTACGAAGATGTCGCTCTGCTCCAGGTAGGCCCGATAGAGGTCGCGGGGGGCATGGGGGCGAGCGCCCAGTTCGAACATGATGGGATGGAGCCGCAAGGTGCGGACGGCGGTTTTGGCGGCTTCCCGCTCCGGAGCCAGCTCACCAAGGGTTGAGCTGATGAACACCCGCAGCCGTTCGTCGGGACTGGGAACCTGGGCGGTGGTCTCGAGGACCCGAGCAGTCATGGCCATCTCTCGGCGGGGGAGTTGACTACGAGGGGCATTGGGCAATTTGCATGGAGTTCGGCCGTGTACGGTATCGAAGTCATAGACCCGTGCAGTCGGGTCAGCCACCTCGTCGAGCTAGTGGACAGGAGGCAGTCGGTCGGGGCT
>DATEDX010000196.1:0-17832 GCA_035281425.1 Acidimicrobiia bacterium | reverse complement strand
GGGGCCACTCCTTTCTTGGCCCAGGCCTCCACGGCCAGCGCTTCGACCTCTTTCCAAGCCGCCAGCCTCCGGTCGTCGCTCCAAATCACCGCCATCTCCGGCAGCGAATAGCGGGCAATCATGGGCCGCCAGGCTAACGGTGGCTTGTTCCGCGCGGGTTTTTACGCCGCCTCAACGGAAAAACCAGCACGGAAGATCTCCCCTCTCCCATCTGCGCGGGTTTTTACGTCGCCACAACGGAAAAACCTGCACGGAAGGTCTCCCCTCTCCCCTCTGCGCGGCTTTTTACGTCGTTTACACCTGGGAGAAGTATGCAGGGTTGTTGCTCGCGAGGAGATCCGGGTCTCCTGACACTCCGTGGGTGTTGGCGGTCGGGGCGCAGAGAACTTCGACGAAATAGCAGCGAAGAAAATGAGATGACCTCCCCAGTCTGTACCCCCGGTTGGCGGCTGGAGAAGACGGAATTGTTCCCATTTCGGGTTGTTTGGCGTCCCAGCCCCGCCCCCAGGGACCTTCGGCGTGGTGGCCCCGGATACGGGGCTGGTACGCCGAAGTACGGTGGGAGCGGTGCTCAGCCGCCAAAGAACTAGCTGCGCCTCCGAATCGGTTCTGTTCCAGCTCGGCGGGCAAAGTCTCCAACCCAAAGTTGGGAGTTGTCCTTTGTTCCTTCGCTGACACTGGCCGAAACCACAGGGGAACGGGAACTTCAGTCCCCAGGTTGATCGATCTCGGCTTGCAACCTCGGCGGGTTTTCGTAGCCTCGCCCCGGTGCGGCGTCTCACCATCAGTCAAGCGCGCCGGGTCGCCCTGGCCGCCCAGGGGTTCGCCCTGCCTCGCCCCCAGGGCAAAGTCGACCGCCGCCACCTCCGCAAGGTCCTCAGCCACCTGGGGGTTGTACAGATCGACTCGGTGAACGTCGTCGCCCGGGCCCACTACCTCCCCTTCTTCGCCCGCCTAGGTAACTACCCGACCAGCCTGCTCGACGAGATGGCCTGGGGCCCGCGACGGGAGCTAATCGAATATTGGGCTCACATGGCCGCCTTCATCCCCATCGGGGATTGGCCTCTGTTTCGCCACCGGATGGAGCGGGAGCACGTCTGGGGGTCGGTGGCCAGATATCTCCAGACCAATCCCGAGGGGGTGAATGAGATCCTGGAGCAGATCCGCCGCCACGGCCCCCTCCGTCCCGCCGATCTGGAAGACCATCACGAGACCGGGCGGGGGCCCTGGTGGGATTGGTCGTTCGCCAAGACCGCCCTCGAGTGGCTCTTCTTCAAGGGCGAGGTGACGGTCCCGAAGAGGGTGAATTTTGTGCGTTATTACGACCTTCCTGCTCGGGTCCTGCCGGAGTCGATCCTGAATGTCGAACTGAGCGAAGCCGAGCAGCGTAAAGAGTTGCTGCGTCGAGCCTTGCGCCATTGTGGAGTGGGAACTCTGGCCGACCTCACCGATTATTACCGCCAGCTCAAGGCACCCACTCTGCCCCTCCTGAAGGAATTAGTGGCGGCGGGTGAGGCCGAGGAGGTCCAGGTTGAGGGCTGGAAGGAAAAGGCCTATCTCGATCCGTCGGTGGGCATCCCCCGGCGGCTTGAGGGGGTGGCATTGCTGTGCCCGTTCGATCCGGTGGTCTGGTTCCGACCTCGTACCGAGCGCCTCTTCGGCTTCCATTACCGGATCGAGATTTACACGCCTCCCCCCAAGCGGACGTACGGGTATTACGTCTTTCCCATCCTGCTCGACGGGGAGTTGGTGGGGCGGATCGACCTCAAAGCCGACCGCCAGGCCGGGGCGCTTCTGGTGCGGGCTTCCCATGTGGAAGCAGAGCACGACCCAAGACGAGTCGCCGGTCCGGTGCTGGCAGAGCTGGAGACGATGGCCGCCTGGCTGGGCCTGGAGGAGGTCAGGGTGGATGACAAGGGGAACCTGGCTTCCGCCCTCCTCTCCTCCGTTTTGGCGCGTAAAGGTGACGCCATGGCGTCACCTTTACGCGCCAAAACCCGTTAAGCGGTCAGGGTTTGCTCGGCGAGATCCCTTCGGTAGGACGCCAGCTTCTCGGTCAGTTCGGGGTTAGCCACCGCCAAGATGGTCACTGCCAGCAGTGCGGCGTTGGCAGCTCCGTCCACCGCCACCGTCGCCACCGGGATCCCGGTGGGCATTTGCACGGTGGAGAGAAGGGAGTCGAGTCCGTTGAGGGAGGCGTTGAGGGGAACCCCAATCACCGGCAGAAGCGACTTGGCCGCCATCACCCCGGCGAGGTGGGCCGCCTTCCCCGCCCCGGCGATGATCACTCCAAATCCCCGCCCGGCGGCTTCGGTGGCGAAGCTGATCGCCTCATCGGGCGTCTTGTGGGCGGAGAGAACTCGCACCTCGTGTTCCACCCCGAAGCGATCGAGCATCTCCGCGGCCTTCTCCATCACGGGTCGATCCGACCCTGAACCCATCACGATTGCGACTTTCATGAGGGTCGATTATGTCGCAACCGGTCCGGTGGTCGATCGCATCACCAGCTTGGGTTTGGTGACGATCCGCCTCGGCGAGGTGCGACCCTGTTCGATTCGTTCCAGCAGCAATTCCACGGCCCTTCTCCCCATCTCCCGCTGGGGTTGATGGATGGTGGTGAGATCGATGTGCTTGTAACCGGCCAGGGCGATGTCGTCATAGCCCACCAGGGAGACGTCTCCCGGCACCTGCAGCCCCGCCGACTCAAGGGTGTGTAGGGCTCCAAGGGCAGCCAGGTCGTTAGGTGCGAAGATGGCGGTGGGGGGCCGAGCGGCGGCCAGCAGTTGGTGAGCACCGTCGGCGCCGCCGGACTCGGTGTAGGAGCCTTCGGCCACGGTGACCTCGGAGGCCAGACCATGGTGCCGCATGGCATCTCCGTATCCTTTGGCGCGGCGCTGGGCCCCGGCACCGGTCCCGCCGCTGATGTGGGCGATGCGGCGATGCCCGAGCCCGACCAAGTGCTCCACTGCCATCATCGCTCCCAGCCGGTCGTCGTTGACGACGTTGTCGACCACGGTGGAGCGAATGGTGCGGGTGGCAAGGACGGTGGGCACGGCACGGCCGGCTTCTTCCACCTCTTCGTCGGCGACCACCGTCCCGGCCAGGATGAGACCGTCGGTTCGGAGTTCGAGGAGGGTGTTGAGAGCCACCGACTCCCGTTGCGGCTGACGCCGCCCGGTGTTGATCAGGGCGCGATATTCCGCTGCCAGCGCCGCTTCTTCCACCCCCTCCACCACTTCGGTGAAAAAGGGGTTGGATAGGTCGGAGACCATCACTCCCAAGATGAAGCTGCGCTGGCTGACGAGGCTGCGAGCGACGGCGTTGGGCCGGTAGCCCAACTCGGCTGCTGCTTCCAAGATGGCCTGACGGCTGGCTTCGCTGACATGAGGCGCTCCGCGGAGGGCAAGAGAAACGAGCGACTTAGAAACTCCCGCCCTTTGAGCCACCTCCACGATGGTGGGACTAACTCTCTTCGTCACGGCCCTTCCGTCTCCCGTCTCAAATCCCCAAACGCTGCCGCTTCCTCTCCGCCTCGTGCTCGGCTCGAGCTATCCGCACTTGGTCCCGCCCGCTTACTTCAGGCACTCCCACGTCCCACCAGGCATCCCCCTCGGTCCAGGTGAAGGGGTCGGTGCGGATCACGATCACATAGCTGCGGTCGGCCGCCCTAGCCCGGGCGAAGGCTTCCTCCAGTTCGGAAAGGGTGTCCACCTTCTCAGCGACGGCACCCATGGCCCGGGCATGGGCGGCGTAGTCAACCTCGACCTCGAAGGCGCGGCGGGTGCCCTGGTCGTAACGATTGTTGAAAGGAGCCCCTCCCTTGAATTCCTGCAGCCGCTGGATCACTGAGTACCCCCCGTTGTCGCAGAGCACGTAGATCACCTTGTGCCCGGTGAGGACGGTGCTGAAAACATCGGAGGGCAACATCAGGTACGAGCCGTCCCCGCAGAACGACACCACCTCCCCCCCGTTGCGGGCCATCCTTGCTCCCCAGGCGCCCGAGATCTCATAGCCCATGCAGGAGAAGCCGTATTCACAATCGAAGGTGCCCGATCGCCTCATCCGCCAGGTCTTGTTGAGCTCGCCGGGGAATCCCCCGGCGGCGGCGAGGGCATAGTCATCGGGTTGGACCAAACGGTTGAGAACACCAATCACCTGGGCATAGGAGGGCAGTCCCGTCGTCGTAGCCGCAGCGCCGGCGGTCACCTCATCGACATAGCGATTCCACTCCCCGTATCCCTGGCGGACGTCCGCCAGCCAGGAATCATCAGCTCGGAAGGAGTCGAGGCCAGTCGACAGTTGATCGAGCGCCAGGGCAGCGTCGCCGACCACGGGCAATGCAAGCCGTTTAGCGGTGTCGAACCGGGCAGCGTTGATCGCAACCAACTTGAAGTCCTCTTCCTGAAATACGCTCCAGGAACCGGTGGTGAAGTCCTGTAGTCGGGTGCCCACCGCCAGCACCACGTCGGCGGTGGCAGCCGCAGCGTTGGCGCTGGTAGATCCGGTCACACCGATCGGCCCGGCCTGGTTGGGATGGTCCCAGGCAAGACTGCCCTTTCCGGCCACGGTCTCGGCCACCGGTATCCCGTGGACGGCGGTGAATCGCTCCAAGGCCGGCTCGGCGACGGAGTAGCGGACCCCGCCGCCGGCGATGAGGAGTGGACGCCGGGCGTGGCGGATGGCCTCGGCGGCCCGCTCCACCTCGCCGGCATCGGGAGCTGGCCGTCGGACCCGATGCTCCCGGGGGGCGAAGAAGCGGGTGGGATAGTCGAACGCCATCGCCTGCACGTCCTGGGGGAGCCCGATGAAGGCGGGACCACAGTCGGCCGGGTCAAGCATGGTGGATACTGCCTGGGGGAGAGAGGAGAGCACCTGGGCGGGATGGGTGATGCGGTCCCAGTAACGGACCACCGCTCGGAAGGCGTCGTTGACGGTGGTGGAAGGATCGCCGTAGTGCTCCACCTGCTGCAAGACCGGATCGGGGATGCGGTTGGCAAAGGTGTCGCCGGAGAGGATCAAGAGCGGCAACCGATTGGCGAGGGCCACTCCCGCGGCGGTGACAACGTTGAGAGCCCCAGGCCCGATCGAGGTGGTGACCACCATGATCTGGCGCCGCCGCTGGGCGCGAGCGTAAGCCACTGCCGCCAGCGCCATCCCCTGTTCGTTTTGACCTCGCCAGGTTGGCAATTGTTCCTGGACGTTTTCAAGGGCTTCCCCTAGGGCGGTGACGTTGCCGTGCCCGAAGATGGCGAAAACTCCCGGGAAGAGTGGTTGCGGTTGCCCGTCGAGCTCGATCTGTTGAGCCTGCAGATACTGGACGATGGCCTGGGCCACGGTGAGGCGGACCGTCTCCATTACTCCTCCTTCCCAAGTGGGCCGCGGTTTCGCTTGACAGCGGCTTCGCTCCGGTCGTACATTAGGCGACCTCTTGGAACGTTCCAAGCCCCGGTGCCTGGAACGTTCCAAACGAGCCTTGTACCGTTCTGGTGACGGTTGAGCACGATATTCGTGCTCAACCGTCACCAGAAGGAGAAGAAGAGGAGGAGATGAAGGTCGGTTTGATCGGGGTTGGTCGGATTGGCACCCTTCACGCTGCCATCCTCGACCAGTTGCCCGGGGTGGAGACGGTCACCGTCACCGACCTCGATCCGGAGCGGGCCGAGTCCTTCGCTACCGCCTCCGGTTACGGATTCAGTGGCGACGTCGACGAACTCTTGGGGATGGTGGACGCCGTTGTCATCACCGCCGCCACCTCGGCTCATGCCGCCCTCATCGCACAAGCCGTGGGTGCCGGTCATCCAACTTTCTGCGAGAAGCCCATCGCCCTCGATCTCGAATCAACCCGTCAGGTGGTGACCGAGGTAGAGCGGTCCGGCGTGCCCGTTCAGATGGGTTTCCAGCGCCGGTTCGACCCCGGATACATGCGGGCCCAGGAAATGGTGGCTTCGGGAGAACTCGGTCGCCTCTATGTGGTGCGGATGGCAGGTCACGATCCTGAACCCCCCCACGAGGAGTACATCCCCGTTTCCGGGGGGCTTTTCCGTGACTTCAGCGTTCACGACTTTGACGCCCTCCGCTTCGTCACCGGCCAGGAAGTGGTCGAGGTATATGCCGACGGCTCGGTCATCGGGTTTCCGGTCTTCGAGAAATACGATGACATCGATACCGGCGTCATGACCTTGCGCCTGGAGAGCGGCGCTCTGGGCATCCTCTCAGTGACCCGCCACGACCCCCTCGGCTACGACATCCGCATGGAGCTATTCGGATCGGGCGACTCGGTGGTGGTGGGATGGGACGACCGCACTCCACTCCACTCCATCGAGCCGGATGTCGCTCCACTGCCCGGACCGGCCTATGCGAGATTTCAAGACCGCTTCCGCCTCGCCTACGAGCGCGAGCTCGCTGCTTTCCTGGAGGTGGCTCGAGGGGAGCGGTCCAATCCCTGTACTCCGGCCGATGCCTACGAAGCGCTGGCGGTGGCGGTGGCGGCCGATCTATCCCGGGCCGAACATCGCCCGGTGCGTGTCGACGAGGTGAAGGCATGAGCGGGGTCCGGGATCGGATTGCCGGCGCTCCTATCACCTGGGGCGTGTGCGAGGTAGCCGGTTGGGGATATCAGCTCTCTCCGGGACGGGTCTTGGCGGAGATGGCAGCCGTAGGGCTAGCGGCCACCGAGCTGGGACCGCAGGGCTTCCTTCCCACCCCTCCCGACCAGCTACGCCGACTTCTCCAAGGTTATGGCCTCCGGCTGGTGGGGGGATTCCTGCCCCTGATCTTGCATGAGCCCTCCCGGCGAGCGGAGGAGGTGGAGAAGGCAGAAACCGCCATATCCCAATTGGCCGCCGGAGGGGCCGACATGTTGGTGCTGGCGGCCGACACCGGAGAAACCGGATACGAGCAGTCCTCCACTCTCGACCAGGAAGGCTGGCGCGAGGTCGCCTCTTCCATCGACGCAATCGAAGAAGCAGCAACCCGGAGAGGGCTTTCGGTGAGTCTCCATCCCCACTACGGCACGCTGGTGGAGAGCCCTCAACAGGTGGATTCGCTGCTTGCTGCCTCCCCGGTTTCTATCTGCCTCGACACCGGTCATCTCCTCGCCGGAGGTGGAGACCCGGTGGCCCTGGCCGGTGCCATCCCCGATCGGATCACCCACTGCCATCTGAAAGACGTCGATGCTGAAACAGCGGCAGCGGTGCGGGGGGGACGGCTTTCGTATTACCAAGCCGTGAAGCAGGGCATGTACCGGCCACTGGGTGAGGGTGACGTCGACGTGGCTGCCATCGTTTCCACTCTCGAGCAAAGTGGTTACCAGGGATGGTACGTGCTCGAACAAGATGTGGTGCTGGATAGCGAGCCGGGGCCGGAGGCGGGGCCGGTCGAGAGCGCCCGCCGCAGCCTCGGCTATCTGGAGGCACTGCTGACAAGGGTTCCCGGTTGAGACCGGGAGAAGAGGCGGCTATGCCCGCCCCAAGCAAGCAAGGAGGAGAGGATGAGTAGAAGGATCTGGCTGGCGCTGATGTCAGCGCTGGTACTGATCTTGGCCGCGTGTCAGGCGGGAGGAGATGGCACCACCACCTCCGCCGACGGAGAAACCCCGACCACCGGTGTGAGCCAGCGTTCCTACCGGTTCGTGGTTGTGTCCCACGGACAGTCGTCGGACCCCTTCTGGTCGGTGGCGGCCAACGGTGTCAACGACGCCGCCGAAGACATGGGGGTGACGGTGGAGTACCAGGCACCCGGTACATTCGACATGCCGGCCATGGCCCAACTGATCGAAGCCGCGGTGGCCTCCCAGCCTGACGGCCTGGTGGTAACCATTCCCGACGCCGACGCCCTCGGTCCGGCCATTACCGCCGCGGTCGACGCCGGGATCCCGGTCATTTCCATGAACTCGGGCTCGGATGTGTTCGCCGACCTGGGGGTGCTGGTCCACGTCGGGCAGACCGAATACGAAGCCGGGCTCATCGCCGGGCAGCGGATGGGAGAGGCAGGGGTGACCAATGCCCTCTGTGTCAACCAGGAGGTCGGCAACGCCGCCCTCGACGCTCGCTGTCAGGGCTTTACCGATGGCCTCGGGGCCACGGTCGAGGTGATCGCCGTCGACCTGGCCGATCCCACCGGCGCCCAAGCGGCGGTTACGTCGGCGCTGTCCGCCAACGCCGATGTCAACGGCATCTTGACCCTGGGGCCCACCGGTGCCCTGCCCACCATGACCGCCCTGGAGGAGGCGGGTCAACTGGGCACCATCCAGCTGGCTACCTTCGACCTCGGTCCGGAAGTACTGCAAGCCATAGTTGACGGCGACATGTTGTTCGCTATCGACCAAGCCCAGTACATCCAGGGATATCTGCCGATCGTGCTGCTGACCAAATATCTGGAGACAGGAGCGCTGCCTCTCGGTTCGGTCCAGCGAGTCATTCTCACTGGGCCCCAGATCGTCACCGCCGACACCGCGGCCGACGTCATCGAGTTCAGCGCCGCCGGCCTTCGTTAACCCGCCGAAACCTTTCCGGTGGAGGGCCCATCCCGGGCTCTCCACCGGGTAGGTTCCCCAAGGAACCAAGGAGGAGGATCTGTGGCAACTGACACCGCCCCGGTGGCGACCGGGGCTCCCCCCGACGAACGGGTGCGCCGGGTCAGCCTGGCGTCCCGGCTCTTCAGCCGACCTGAGCTCGGCGCCCTGGTGGCGGTGGTGCTGGTCTGGGTCTTCTTCGCCATCGTCGCCCGTGACAACAATTTCGTGTCCTGGGCATCAACCGCATCGATCCTCAACGCCGCCGCCCCGCTGGGCATCCTCGCCATCGCCGTTTCCTTACTGATGATCGCCGGGGAGTTCGACCTCTCCATCGGGTCGATTGTGGGATTCAGCGGCATGGCCATCATGCTGCTCGTGACCTCCACCGATCAGGGCGGGTGGGGATGGTCGTTAACCCCAGCATTGCTGGTAGCACTGGGGCTGGCACTGCTGATCGGCTGGTTCAACGGCCAGTTGGTGGTGAAGACCAAGCTGCCTTCTTTTATCATCACCCTGGGTTCGCTCTTCATCTTCAGGGGTCTGGCCATTGCCATTCCCCGCTCTGTCTCCCGGCGTACTCAGTTGGGTGGACTCAACGCGGCCGACGGGTTCGAACCTATCCGGGTTCTTTTCGGAACCAAGTATCAGGTTTTCGGTGCCCGCTGGGACGTGGCCATCCTGTGGATGGTGGGCCTGGCTTTGCTCGCCACCTGGATCCTGCTGCGTACCCGGCCCGGTAACTGGATCTTTGGGATCGGGGGCGACAACAACGCTTCCCGAAACGTCGGCGTCCCCGTCAACCGCATGAAAACCATCCTCTTCATGACTACCGCCTTCGCCGGCTTCTTAGTGGCGCTCATATTTGCCGTTCAGTTCAACGGCTCCGATTCCCTGCGGGGAACGCAAATGGAGTTCCGGGCCATTATTTCGGCGGTGGTGGGCGGCACCCTCCTCACCGGCGGTTATGGGTCGGTGATCGGCGCTGTGCTGGGAGCGATCGTCTTTGCCATGGTTCAGCAGGGCATCCTCATCACCGGGGTCGATGGCGACTGGTTCCAGGTGTTTATGGGAGCGATCCTGGTCCTGGCCGTGATCCTCAACAACGCCATCCGGCAGCAAGCGAGCAGACGATGACAGCTAACACCACCACCAACGGCACTCCGCTTCTCGAAGTCCGCAACATCTCCAAATACTTCGGGTCGGTGATCGCCCTCCAGGACGTGTCGATGTTCGTCCGTGCTGGGGAAGTGACCTGCCTCTTAGGAGACAACGGAGCGGGCAAGTCCACGCTGATCAAGACCCTCTCCGGGGTTCATCAAGCCGACGAAGGCCAATATCTCTACGAGGGAGAAGAGGTACATCTCAGCTCGCCCCGCGATGCTCTCAACCGCGGCATCGCCACCGTCTACCAAGACCTGGCGATGATCCCCCTGATGTCGATCTGGCGCAACTTCTTCCTGGGGTCGGAACCCACCAAGGGTCTGGGCCCGATGCGAGCCTTCGACGTTGACTTCGCCAAGCAGACCACCCGGGAAGAGATGGCCAAGATGGGGATCGATATCCGCGACCCCAACCAACCCGTGGGCACCCTCTCCGGAGGGGAGCGGCAGTCGGTAGCCATCGCCCGGGCGGTCTACTTCGGGGCAAAGGTGCTGATCCTCGACGAGCCCACCGCCGCTCTGGGGGTTAAACAAGCGGGGGTGGTGCTTCGGTACATCCTCCAGGCCAAGCAGAAGGGGATTGGGGTGATCTTCATTACCCATAATCCCCACCACGCTTATCCAGTGGGCGACCACTTCGTCATCCTCCGACGGGGCCAGGTGTCGGGCGACTACACCAAGTCGGAGGTGGCCTTGGAGCACCTAGTGATGATGATGGCGGGCGGCGCCGACCTGGAATCGCTCTCCCATGAGCTCGCCGCCGCCACCCGCAACTCCAATCCGGCCCCCGCCCCGGCGGCTGGGAGCGAGGACGGCGGCAGCAGCGGCTGATGGCCTTTGATGTCATCACCATGGGTCGGGTCGGGGTCGACCTCTACCCTCTGCAATCGGGGCTGCCTCTGGAAGAGGTGGAAACCTTCGGGAAGTACCTGGGTGGCACCGCCACCAACGTGGCGGTGGCGGCAGCCCGGTACGGGCGGCGCAGTGCCGTCATCACCAAGGTGGGCGATGATCCCTTTGGTCGCTATGTGCGTCGAGCGCTGACCGGATTCGGAGTGGACCCACGGTTCGTGTCCGTTCACCCCACGCTCAAGACCCCGGTGGTGTTTTGTGAGATCTTCCCTCCCGACCGGTTTCCTCTCTACTTCTACCGGGAGCCGCAGGCCCCCGACCTGGAGCTAAGAGTCGACGATCTCGACCTCGACCAGGTCGCCAGTGCGCGGATCTATTGGACGACCGGCACCGGACTCTCGGCCGAACCGAGCCGGTCCACGACACTGGCCGCTCTGCGGCACCGAGGTCGCAGAGTCCACACCATTCATGACCTCGACTGGCGGCCGATGTTCTGGTCCGATCCCGGCCTCGCCGGCGAGCTGCAGCGGGAGGCGCTCGCGCTGGCCACGGTGGCAGTAGGGAACATCGCCGAGTGCACGGTGGCGGTAGGGGAAGGAACCCCGGATCAGCTGGGGGAAAGGCTCCTCGGGCTGGGGCTGCAGCTGGCAGTGGTCAAGCTGGGCCCGGAAGGAGTTCGGGCCTTCACACCCGAGCAGGCGGTCACCGTACCCCCGGTCCCGGTCGAAGTTGTCAACGGTCTGGGAGCAGGCGACGCATTCGGGGGAGCGCTGTGCCATGGCCTGCTGGCCGGGTGGGATCTCGAAGAGACACTTTCCTTCGCCAACGCCGCTGGGGCCTATGTCGCCGGTCAGCTCGCCTGCGCCGACGCCATGCCGACGGAGGATCAGGTGCGCGAGTTGCTGGCGTTGGGGCAGCATGCCTGAGTCAACCTTGACCCCAAGTTTGCACCAGCTGGAGAGCTTCTTCGCTCAGGGTGATTCCATAACGGACGCCACGACGACCTTCAACTACCTCGACCACGGCCTCGGCGAAATGCTCGGACGGGGTCTGTTGCCAGGAGTCCCCCTCGAACCAATCACGGTGGTCAGAAAAGCCCTGGGCGGAAAGGAAAGGTCCTCGCAGCTCGACCTGGCCCGGACAGGCGAACTCGAGATGGTGGGCCAGCTCATGGATGAAGGTGTGACGCAGTCTGGCTGCCGTTCCCGGAGTCAGAAGGGCAACAAGGGGACCCTCCGGGTCATAACGGCCGCGGTCGCCTCCCAGGTACGGCTCAGTTGTCAGCATCACCGTACCGACGCAGTCAGCTTGCCCCGGGAATGCTTCGAGGAAGTCGGCGAAGGCTTGAGTGGTCAGCTGACGGACATCTTCCGGGACACTTTCGCCGAAGCTAAGAGCCGGTTGGGCGGCGCCGCATGAGATCAGCAGGGCCAGCGAGACGACCGGGAGGCATTTCACCGTGTCTCTTATAACCGACTCCCGCTACGGGAACCTACTCAGAGCCAGGGCCGAGAGTCCCGGTCTGATTGTGGAGAAGGCGTCCGCTCGCAAGCGCCGGCCTCTTCTCGCGGCGGACGGCAACCTGGTCATCATTGCCATCGACCACCCCGCCCGGCGCATTCTCCGGGTCGGCGCCGATCCCTATGCCATGGCCGACCGCCGCCTGGTGCTGGAACGGACGGTGCGAGCATTGCGACGCCCGGGGGTGGATGGGATTCTCGCCACCCCCGACATCGCCGAAGACCTCCTCCTGCTCGACGAACTCGATGACAAGGTCGTCCTGGGCTCGATGAATCGTGGGGGCCTAACCGGGTCGGCTTGGGAGCTTTCCGATCGGATTACGGGCTACGACGCCGCCGGTATCGAGGAGATGGGCTTCGAGGGCGGCAAGATGCTGCTTCGTCTCGACTATCAAGACCCCGGTACCGAGAACACCATCGGTGTCTGTGTCGACGCCATCAACCAGCTGGCGGCCCGCCAATTGGTGGCGATGGTAGAGCCCCTCCCGGCCCGGCGCGACGCCTCCGGCAAAGTCTCGGTGACAGACGACATGGATCTGGTGGTGGAGGCGGTGGCAGTGGCTTCGGGGTTGGGCCGGACCACCGCTTACACCTGGTTAAAGCTGCCGGCGGTCTCCGATCCCGAGAGGATGATGGCCGCCACCACTCTCCCCTCACTGTTACTCGGGGGCGACCCCGGGGACCGAGCCGGCGAGCTCCTGGCGTCGTGGCGAAGGGCCATGGCCATCGCCCATGTGCGCGGTCTGGTCGCCGGGAGATCGCTTCTCTTTCCGGCCGATGGTGAAGTCGAACGCTGGGTCGACGCCGCGGTGGAGATCGTCCACGGGTGAGCTACCTCGTGCCCGCCACCGAGATGCGAAGAAACGGAGTCGGTCCGGCTCGGGCCGGGTGGGACTACACCGGGATGAAGCTTCTGACGCTGGCCGCGGGCGATGAGCAGCGGGTGAACCTTATTGAGGAAGAGGCGGTGCTGGTGCCGATGGCCGGGACCTTCACGGTGGAGGCGGGGGACCGCCGGTTTGAGCTCGAGGGCCGTCCCGACTGCTTCTCCGGGCGGCCCGACGTGCTCTACCTCCCCGCCGGTTCCACCTTCTCCGTGGCCGCCCCGGAGGGTGGTGAGGTGGCGATGTGTACGGCCCGCGCCCAGAGCGGCGGCGAGCCGATCCACCGGCGGGCCGATCAGATCGAGATCGAGGTACGGGGGGCGGGAGCAGCCACCCGCCAGATCCATCAGCTTCTGCCCGCCCAGGTCGCGGGTCCCGAGAGGTTGATTGTGGTCGAGGTGATTACCCCCGGGGGTAACTGGTCGTCGTATCCCCCGCACAAGCATGACGAATACGGCCCCGCCGAGTGTCCCCTGGAAGAGATCTACTACTTTCGGTTCCAAGCTCCCCAGGCGTTTGGGCTCCACCGCACCTATACCAAAGACGGCTCGATCGACGAGACCGTGACCGTCCGCGATGGCGACGCCTTTGTGATTCCCCGGGGCTACCACGGGCCCTGCGGCGCCCTGCCCGGATACCCCATGTACTACCTCAACGCGATGGCCGGTCCCGGTCCCCGCGCCTGGCTCATCTCCACCGACCCGGATCACGAGTGGTTGTGGGAGGAGTGGGCCGATCAGGAGCCCGACCCGCGGGTTTCCCGTCCAAGTTGGCAGCGAAAGGAGAAACAACCGTGAGGGACGTCACCCTCTTGATGGATATGAAGGTAGGCCGAGTAGCGGAACTGCTCGAACATTTAGCTCAGGCCGGCGTCACTCCCGCCGGGGGCTGCTTCTTTCCACGCCTCGAAGGCCGGGTGGCCCACGTGGCCGTCGAGGAGGCTGAGGTGGAGACGGTCAGATCGGTGGCTTCCCAACTCGATCACGCCGTACTCGACGAACGCGAAGTCACTGTCATCGAACCGGTGGTCGACCTGGCCGCGGCGGCGCGGGATGTCGCCGACCAGGGCACGGCGGTCTATTTGGCCTACTTCGGCCCCGACGGGCGCCTGTTCCTGGGGGTGGCGGACTAACGCCCTTCTTCCCTTCTTGTGACGGTTGAGCAGGATATTCCTGCTCAACCGTCACAAGAAGGGTCGGCTCAGGCGCCGATGTCCCTTCGGTACTGCATCCCGGGAAGGTTGACGGCTGCCACCGCCTGGTAGGCGGTGGCGCGGGCGGCCTCCCGTGATGGCCCCAACCCGACGACATTGAGCACTCTGCCCCCCGCACTGACCAAGCGGCTCCCCTCCCGGCGGGTGCCGGCGTGGAACACCATCGCCCCCTCAGGCAAGGCTCCGATGGTGAGGTCGTCGCCACTCCGGGGGTTTTGGGGGTAGCCGGCCGCCGCCACCACCACGTTGACCGCCACCTCCCTCGACCAGTGGAGGGGCGAACTCCCCAGCCGTTCCGAGAGGGCTTGTTCGATGAGGTCGATGAGGTCGGTCTGCAGGCGGGGCAGCACCACCTGGGTCTCAGGATCTCCCAGCCGGCAGTTGAACTCCAGCACCTGGGAGCCGGCCGCTGTCAACACCAGCCCGGCATAAAGGAATCCGGAGTAAGGGTGGCCGCCGGCAGCCATCGTGGCCAGTACCGGCTTCACTACCTCGGTGATGGCTTGGTCGACGAGGCCGGGGGGAAGGTCATCGACGGGGGAGTAAGCGCCCATGCCTCCGGTATTGGGCCCCTGATCGCCGTCGCCGAGACGTTTGTAGTCACGGGCCGGGTGGAGAGGTACCGCCTCGGTGCCGGAGCAGATGGCGAACACGCTGACTTCCGGCCCGGCTAGGTGTTCTTCGATCACCACCCTGCCGGGCCCGAAGCCACCGCCGAGGCAGCGGTCGATCCAATCCTCTGCAGCCGTCCGGTCCTCGGTCACCAGCACTCCCTTCCCTGCCGCCAGCCCGTCGGCTTTCACGACGTAGGGACCCGAAGAGCGTGCCAGATAGGCCCGGGCCGGGTCCCGCTCGGTGAACGACCCCCAGGCGGCGGTGGCCACCCCCGCCCGGTCCATCACCTCCTTGGCGTAGGTCTTCGATGACTCCAGACGGGCCCCAGCTCGGGTGGGACCGAAGGCGGGAATGTTCTGGGCGATGAGAGCGTCGACCACCCCCGCCGCCAGCGGAGCCTCCGGCCCGATCACACACAGGTCAGCCCCAAGCTGGCGGGCTACCGATGCCACTGCTCCAGGGTTGGTGGGGTCAACGCCCTCGATGGTCGACCCCAGTTCGGCCAGTCCCGGGTTGCCGGGCAGTGAGACCAACTCGTCTACCCGCGGACTTTGGTGAAGCTTCCAGCCCAGGGCATGCTCTCGCCCGCCGCCACCGACCAGCAGTACCTTCATCGTTCGATCAACTGGTGACGTTCAGGACCCACCGACACCCAGCCGATCGGGATCCCAACCTGGTCTTCGATGAACTCCAGATAGTGGCGGGCCTGGGAAGGGAGGTCTTCGTAACGGCGAATGGTCGAGATGTCGCCCTGCCAGCCCGCAAACCGCTGCAGCACCGGCTCACAGTGGTAAAGGACGGTTTGCTGGCGGGGAAACTCCCGGTACTCATCCCCCTCGGATCGGTAGGCGGTGGCGGCGGCGATCTCGTCGAAGTCGGAGAGCACGTCGAGCTTGGTGAGGAATAGGTGGGTGAGCCCGTTGATGCGAGCCGCATAACGGAGAGCGACCAGGTCGAGCCACCCGCAGCGTCGCCGTCTGCCGGTGACGGTTCCGAACTCTCCCCCCAGTTCCACGAGCCGGTCTCCGGTCTCGTCGGTTAGCTCGGTGGGGAAAGGACCGGTGCCTACTCGGGAGATGTAGCCCTTGGTGACCCCAATTACCTCCGCCACTTCCCGTGGTCCGATGCCGCTTCCGATCAGGGCTCCGCCGGTGGTGGGATTGGAGGAGGTGACGAAGGGATAGGTTCCATGGTCGATGTCGAGCAGGGTTCCCTGCGCTCCCTCCAATAGCACCTTCTTGCCTTGTTGCAGGGCTTCCCACAACAGCAGGGGAACGTCGGCGACGTGGGGAAGGAGGCGATCGGCATAACCGAGGTACTCGTCGGCGATTTGATGAGGATCCATCGGCAACTGGTTGTAGACCCGGGAGAGGATTCGGTTCTTCTCTTCCAGGGCCGCCTCCACCTTCTTGCGGAAGATGCCGGGGTCGTAGAGGTCTTGGACCCGGATCCCATTGCGGGCATATTTGTCGGTGTAGGCGGGTCCGATGCCTCGTTTGGTGGTACCGATGCGGTTCTCACCGAGATAGCGCTCCATCACCGCGTCGAGCTTGCGGTGATACGGCATGATCAGGTGAGCGTTGGCGGCCAGCCGGACCCGCTGCGGATCGAGGTTGCGGGCGGCCACCATGTCCATCTCCTCGATTAGGACTTTGGGATCGATCACACAGCCCGATCCGATCACCGGTACGCAATGGGGGTAATGGATGCCCGAGGGGATCAAAGAGAGAGCCAGCTTCTGCTCGCCAACCACGATGGTGTGCCCGGCGTTGTTCCCCCCCTGATACCGGACCACGAAGTCGGACGATTCGGCGAAGAAGTCGGTGACCCGACCCTTCCCCTCGTCGCCCCACTGGGCCCCGACAACCACGACCGCTGGCATCTGCGACCGGCACGGTACCTGAGGTTCTGGCGCGTAAGGGCGACGCTATGGCGTCGCCTTTACGCGCCAGAACGCCGGAGGCAGAGGTGAGGGGTAGCCTGGCGTTCGGTCATGAACCGGCAGCTCTCTCATCCCCGGAGGCTCCTTGTGGTGGTGGGCGTGACCGTGTTGGTCGCTGGGGCTTTGGTGGCGGACCGGGCCTTGGTAGAACAAGTCTCGGAAGGCCGCGAGGGTTATCTCGCTTACACAGTCGGTCACCTCCTCGGTGGAGGCCTAATCGGCAGTTACACCAACATCAGATTCGCCGACCCGGTGGCGACCTTGGATCGCAGAGTGGTTGGCACCACCGAGGATGAAGCGCATCAGTTCTGCCCGTCGTTCTCGCCCGAGGGGACCCGGCTGGCTTATTACGAAGCCGTGAGAACATCGCTCCCGGCGGGTTTGGAAATGATCGAGGGAGGTGGCCCCTTCGAGCAGGTCAATCTGGTGCTGGCCGGCGTAGGAGAAGAGGGTGGGGTGGGATTGCCTTTTCGTCAAGTGTCACTCGATTCGTGGATATCGCTCGAATGTCCGGTCTGGTCACCGCGAGGGGACTTGATGGCCATGGCTCTCGAGGAGCCCGGCGGTTGGCAGATCAGGGTTCTCAATCTGTCGGATGAGGCCGAGGTCGAACATGTCTTGGAGGGAGCCAGAAGCCCGGTCTTCGCCCCCAGCGGTTCGCATCTCTACTACCAAAAGGAGGTGGCTTTATGGGAAGTCGACCTCGACAGTGGTGAGACTCGATTGCTGGCGCAGATGGCTGATTTGGCCGGTTTTGCCTTGCCGCCGAGGGGGTCGTCCCTGGTCTTTGCGGGGAGCGTTGATGGGGCGGACGACCGCGATATCTTCCTGCTCGACTTGGACACTTTGGCGTTAAGGCCGCTGTTCGATCGGTCCACCGACGATGTGAACCCTTCGTTCTCTCCCGACGGTCGATCGGTGGCCTTCGTAGCTCAATGCCTGGTGGCGGACTGTGTTCCGGCGGTGGGAGTTACCTCCGTGGAAGGCAATTCGCTCCCAGTGTTTCTCGAACCTCCGGAAGGCTGCAGCACCGGGGGCCTGGTGGCGATCGAAGAAGTAGGTACCGGAGTTATAAGGCTTGGTGGTGGTCACGGAGAAGCGGTCGATTGTGTGTCAACCGCCACACCCCAG
>DATEDX010000195.1:0-33551 GCA_035281425.1 Acidimicrobiia bacterium | reverse complement strand
GATCCCGACCAAGGCCGGGGTCCAGGCAATAGCCGGCAGTCCCTCCCGCCACAGGGCCAGGGCGAGAATGGGAACGGTGGCAGCGAGGAGTTGCCAGGGGAGAAGCTCAAGCGGGGTCGCTACGAACCGGTGACCTCGAATGTGAACCGACACCGCGGCGCTGATGATCGCAGCCAGGATGAGAAAGGCATGCCCAACGGCCACCCCCGGCTGACTCCACCGAGTGGTCCACGGTTCGACCAGAGCGACGATGCCAACTATCCCCAAAGTGAGCCCCAGCCAGCGAAGAAGCGACATCCGTTCGGAGAGGAAGATCCCCGCGATGGGTACCGCCCAGAGGCTGGCGGTCCACACCAAGACCGAGGACCGCCCGGGAGGGATGGACTGCAGGGCGGTGAAGACCAGCACATACACCATGGCCAGGCGCACCCAACCCACCGAAAGGATGACAGGTAAGTCCTCCCTGGTGGGGGCTCGCAACCGGCCGGCGATGGCAGTGACCGCCAGCACCACCAAAGTTCCCGAGAGCAGGCGCAAGGCCGACATCCACAACGGTGAGATGTCGCGCAGCCCGATGGCAAGAAACGGCCAGTTGACCCCCAGGATCAGGATCAAGAGACCCAAGAGGGGATAGACCCCGGCTGGGCGGAGGGTGGGCGGTCCGGGTCGGTCATCGGTTTGCCAGATCCGGCCCCATCGCTTGGTTCGGTTAGCGACCCTGATTTGTTCCGTAAGCAGTTCCTACCTCTCGACAAAATCCTATATCCTGCACGATCGGTCCGGATCGCAGCGAGGAGGAACATGGGCCCGGTGATCGACATCCATTGCCACCGCGAATGTGGCCCCGCCGCCGAGCTGATGAAAGCCGAGGCAGAGCGCCTCGGTCGCATGGCCCTCTCCTTTGGCAACGAATTGACCAAGGAAGTCAATCGCCGCCAGTTGGCCCACATCCGGCCCAAGATGGAGTCGCTCGACGAGCGCATCGCCGACATGGACCGGATGGGGGTGGACATCCAGGCAGTCGCCATCTCCCCCTATCAGATGTACTACTGGGCCGAGCCCGAGTTGGGAGCCAAGGTCGCCCGCATCATCAACGATGAGCTGGCCGAAGCGATCTCCGCCCACCCCAACCGGCTGATGGGTCTGGGTACCGTCCCCCTTCAGGACACCGCCGCGGCCGTGGCGGAAGTGCGGTACTGCATGGACCAACTCGACTTTCGAGGATTTGAGATCGCCACCAACGTGGAGGGTGAGGAGCTCTCTGCCCCCCGCCTCGACCCCTTCTGGGCGGAGATTGAAGCGCGGGGGGCGGTGATCTTCATCCACCCCATCGGCTTCACCCACCCCGATCGCCTTACCGAGCACTACTTCTTCAATGTCGTGGGCCATCCCATCGAGAACACTCTGGCCATCGCCAACCTCATATTCGGCGGAGTGATGGAGCGATACCTCGGTCTGAAGATCGTCGTTGCTCATGGCGGGGGCTACCTCCCCGCTTACGCCGGCCGCATGGACCACGCCTACCAGGCCCGAGAGGATGTGCGCCAGGGTCTGCCTCAAACCCCCGGCGAGTACCTACGCCGGTTCTACCTCGACACGATGGTCTTCGAGCCCGACCAGCTTGCCTTCCTGGTAGGGAAATACGGCGCCGATCACATCCTCTTGGGTACCGACTATCCCTACGACATGGGCGAAGACGACCCGGTGGGATTGGTGGAGCGCACCCCGGGGCTTTCCGCTCGGGAGCGAGAAGCGATCTGCGGCGGCAACGCCGCTCGCCTCCTCGGGCTCCAGGTCGGGGCGGAGACATGAAACCGATCGGGCTGGCCGTCATCGGGTGCGGCACCATCGGCCGGGTTCGAGCCGAACTAGCCCGGGAGACCCCGGCCGTGGGCTGGCTCGGACTATGTGATGTCGACCCCGCCACCGCCGAGAAGCTGGCGGCCGACACCAAAGCCGACTTTGTCACCACCGACCTTGATGAGCTGCTCTCCCGCCCTGAGGTGAGCGCGGTGGTCATCGCCACCGCCGAGAACGAACATGTCGAGCCAATCCTCGCCGCCACCGAACTCGGTGTCCCCCTCTTCCTCGAGAAGCCCCTCGCCACCGACCCGGTTGAATCGGAGCGGGTCCTCCACGCCATCGAGGCGGCCGGGGTCGACGCGGTCATGGGATACACCCAGCGGTTCCGGCGCCGCTTCTTGACCGTCAAACAACGCCTCCGCGATGGCCAGATCGGCGAGGTGACGGCGGTAGTGACCCGGGCCTTCATGAACCGCATGGTTCCCATCGCCACCCTCCGCAAGACCGACCATCGTTCGGTGCTCACCCCAATGGTGGTCTCCGGCACCCACAGCCTCGACATGTGCCTATGGCTGATGGAGGGAAAAGAACCGATGGAGGTTTATGCCCGCTCCACCGAGCGGGCCCTGGCCGATCTCGGTACCAAAGACGCCACCTTCGGACTGTTCACCATGGACGACGGCTGTTTGTGGAGCATGAACATCTCCTGGGCGCTACCCACGGTGTGGCCGGGGGCGGTCTACGGGCTCGAGATCGGCATCGTCGGCACCAAAGGGGTGATCGACATCGAAGACACCCACCGCGATGTGGTCTTAGCCTCGGAGATTCCCCAAGGAGCCGGCTACACCTCCAAGGGATATGAGCCAGAGGTGGAGAGGTATGTCGACTTCATCGGCAGCTATCCCCCCGGCGACCTCTCCGATGGTCTGTTATGGGGACCGATGCGAGAAGAGACCATGACCTGGTTCAACCGGCTCACCACGGGAGTGAGAACCCCCCACGCCAGCGCCGCCGACGGTCACCGCAACCTACTCCTGACCATGGCTATGGACCTGTCGGCAAAGGAAGGGGTGCCCGTCAAGCTCCCCATCGATGCCCACGAACTCAAACAGAGACTGGAGAAACCAGGGTGAGAACCATCAACGTCGGCGTCATCGGCACTGGGTGGTGTGGCGGGATCCGAGCTATCGCCGCCGCCAACAGCCCCTTGGTGGAGGCGCTGCACATTGCCGAAGTCAAACCAGAGCGTCTGGCCGAAATGAAGGCCATGACCAACCCGGCTTCGGCCACGACCAACTGGGAAGAGATTGTGGAGCGTCCCGAGGTGGAGGCAGTGATGATCTCCACCACCCCTGAGACGACCCACTATCCAATCACCAAAGCGGCTCTCGCCGCGGGCAAACACGTGCTTTTGGAGAAACCGATCGCTCTCACCCTGGCCGAGGCCGACGAGCTGATCGAGCTGGCCGAGGGGCAAGGGGTCAAGTTCACCATCGGCTACTCGCAGCGCTTCAATCCTAAGCAGGCTCTGGTTAAGCGGAGCCTGGACGACGGCACCCTGGGCCGCCCCGTCTCGGTGCTCGTCAGCCGCCACATCACCCGCTCGCTCGGGGCCAAGATCGGCAGCCGCACCAAGCTTTCGCCCGCGGCGATGGAGGCCACCCATGACATCGACTTCTCCTTCTGGTGTTTGGCCCCCCGGCGGCCGGTGCGGGTCTACGCCCAGCAGGCCTTCGGCGCCCGGCAGGAACAACATGGGGTGGCCGACACCATGGTTCTGGTCATCACTATGGAGGACGGGGTGGTGGTGACGGTGGGGGCAGGATGGTCGCTACCCCCTGGATATCCGAACTACTCCACTACCTGGATCGAGTTCATCGGCACCGAGGGAGCCCTGCTGATGGATGCCAGCCATCGAGACATCGTTCTCACCACGATGGAGAAGGGGATCCACTTTCCCCTCTCCACCATGCCCGGCGAATACGTCGACCACGTCTACGCCGGGCCCATGGAACGGGAGACGCTCCACTTCCTCGAGGCGGTGGCCTACGACCGAGCGGTCATGGTTGATCCTCACCTTGCTCGTCTCACCATGGAGGTCTATCTGGCTGCCGACCTCTCCGCCGAGCGCAACACGGTGGTGGAGTTGCCGCTCAGTAAAGAGGAGGCGGAGCTGGCCCTGGCCAGCAGCGTGGGCCGGTGAGCACTCTGGCCGACCTCGGCGATGCGCTGCTGGTGGTGATGAAGCGCGACTGTGAGACCTGCCAGATGGTGAGCCCGCTCGTCGTTGATCTTGCCCGGGCCGGGCGGATAGTCATCGCCAGCCAGGACGACCCGTCGTTTCCGGATGGTGTCGAGGTCATCGACGACACAGATCTCAACCTCTCCTGGGAGCTGCAGACCGAGGTGACCCCGACCCTCTACCGGATCAGGTCCGGCCGGATCGACGAGGAGGTGGCGGGCTGGGATCGCTGGGGCTGGCGAAAACTGATCGGCGACGGCGAGCTGGGATCCGATCTGCCCGAACAGCGTCCCGGCTGTGGCTCGCGCCTCTTCGAACCCGGTGTCTATGAGATGGTGCGAAGCCGGCGACTGACCTTGCGGTCTCGCCGTTGGGTGGTGTCGGAGCGGGAGGATCCCTTCGAGTTGATGTATGCGAAGGGCTGGTCGGATGGTCTGCCGCTGGTGCCGCCCACCGAGGACCGGGTGGAATCGATGCTGGCCGGTACTGGGCATCGGCCTGAGGAAGTGGTGGCGATGCTGGCACCGGATCTGGTCCCGCTGACGGTGGAGAAAGTTGCCATCAACGCGGTGATGGCCGGGTGCCGCCCGGAGTACCTCCCTTTGGTGCTGGCCGGGTGCGAGGCGGTGGCCAGCGACCAGTTCAATATTCACGGAGTGGCCGCCACCACTCAGTTCGTGGGGCCGGTGCTGATCGTCAACGGCCTCATCCGCCGTGAACTGGGGATGAACGCCGGAATCAATGCTCTCGGCCCCGGCAACCGGGCCAACGTCACCGTGGGGCGAGCCGTCAACCTGGTGGTACGAAATGTCGGCGGGGCCAGGCCGGGTGAGGTCGACCGTTCCACCCTCGGCAGCCCGGCCAAGCTCAGTCTCTGTTTCCCGGAGGATGAGGAGGGTTCGCCCTGGATCCCACTGTCGGTGGAGCGGAGCTTTGCCACCGGCCAGTCGACCGTTACCGCCTTCGCCGGGCATGGTCCTCACGAGATCATCGATCAGAAGGCGCGCAGCCCCGAACGGCTGGCGGACTCGTTCGCCGCCCAGCTCCGCTCGGTGGGCCATCCCGACTTGACGAGCTTCCTGGATGCTGTGCTGGTGGTGGTGCCCGAACATCGACGGGTGTTCGTCGAAGCCGGGTGGGACAAGGCGCGCCTGGCCGAAGAACTCGCACAGCGGCTCACCTTTGACGGTGCAAAGAAGTTCCGTCCCGGTGGCTTGTGGATCGTGGCGGCGGGGGGTTCGGCCGGGTCTTTCAGCGGCATCTTGAGCGGATGGCCAGGAGGTCCCCGGGGTTCGGAAATGATGACGGTGTCGGTCGACCGATGGAGGTGAAGTGATGGAACTACTGGACCCGACCAACGAACTACGCCCACCGGAAAGGCGCCAGGCAGAGAGGTTGGAGTCGCTCCAGGGGAGAGTGGTCGGGCTACTCAACATCTCTAAACCCCGAGGGGACGTCTTCCTCGACCGCCTGGCCGAACTCCTCCACGAGCGAGGAGTCAAGGTGCGCCGCTACGCCAAGCCGACTCACGCCAAACCCGCACCGGCGGCGGTGGTAGCGGCAGTGGCCGATGAATGTGAGGCGGTGGTCGAAGCTCTCGCCGACTGAGGGAGCTGCACGTCGTGCAGTGTGCACGACATCGCCCAACTCGAAGAACGAGGCATCCCGGGTGTCTTCGTAGCCACCACCGAGTTTGAGGCGGCGGCGCGAGCCCAGGGGCGGGCCCTGGGCTACGACCCACCCCGAGTCTTGGTTCCCCACCCCATTCAGGATCGAACCGATGACGAGCTGCGGGCCCTGGCCGAGGCCGCAGTGGAACAAGTGATAAGAGCCTTGATCAATTAGCAACCAGCTTCCGGCTGATAGCCGAAAGCTGATAGCCGATAGCTACTTCATGGAATCAACAACACTTTTCCGGTGGTCTGCCGAGCTTCCAGCTTGCGGTGGGCCTCGGCTGCCTGCTCCAGCGGTAGCTCCAGCCCGACGAGGACCTCGAGCGCCCCGTCGGCAATGAGGTCAAACACCTCGGCGGCCCGACGTCGCAGCTCCTCCGTGGTGGACACGTGGGTAACCAGGCCCGGCCGGGTCAGGTAGAGCGAACCCAGCTGCGACAGCCTCAACACCGGGACCGGATCGGGCGGGCCGCTGGCATTGCCATACGCCACCATCAGCCCCCTCGGCTTGAGGAGGGTCATGCTCTGGTCGAAGGTGGCCTTGCCCACCCCGTCGTAGACCACGTCCAGCGACTTGGGCCCGGCGATCTCCTCGACCCGGGCCACGAAGTCTTCATTGCGGTAGTCGATGACATGGTCGGCACCGGCCGAACGAGCTAGCTCGACCTTCTCAGGTCCCCCGGCGGTGGCGAAGACCTCGGCCCCGGCCCGCTTGGCGAGTTGCACCAGCAGCCGTCCGGCTCCACCGGCGGCGGCGTGGATCAGACACTTGTGACCGGGCCGCAGGACAAAGGTGTCGTTGACCAAATAGTGAGCCGTAGCCCCTTGCAGCAGGCTGGCGGCGGCCATCTCCGGAGAGAGCTGATCGGGAACCGGGACGGTTCGGGCGGCTTTGATGGCATTGAACTCGGCATAAGAACCCCGCTGATCGGACCAGGCCACCCGGTCCCCGACGGCGAAGTCGACCACCCCCTCACCTACCGCCACCACCTCTCCCGCTCCCTCCGAGCCGAGAGTGAAGGGCACCTCAACCGGGTAGAGCCCCTTCCGCTGATAGGTGTCCATGAAGTTGACTCCCGCCGCCGCCACCTTGACCACGACCTCCCCCGGGCCCGGTGAAGGCTCGGGCACCTCTTCGACGGAAAGGACTTCAGGTCCGCCCAGTTCATTGACCCTGACCGCTCGCATGGCTGCCTCCTAGTTGAGTGTGGCGCCAAGATAAGCGGTCTGGACGGCTCAGTCTCCCAGGTTGGTGCCGAGCGCCCGGGCCGAGACCACCCAAGGGTGGTCGAGGGGGACGGTCTTTCTCCGCCCCGCCACCTCCGATAGGGGGAGGGTGACCGCGTCGTCTCCTCGCGCCGCCACCATCACCCCGACCTCGCCTCGGGCGATGGCGTCGGTGGCGGCGGTTCCCAACCTGGTGGCGAGGACCCGGTCGACGGGGGAGGGGGTGCCGCCACGCTGCACATGCCCGAGGATCGTCACCCGCGCTTCCAAACCGGTGAGCGCCTCCAGTTGTTCAGCCATCTCCTCAGTGGAACGACTGCGGGCTTCGTCGAACTTGGCCAGGGCGGCGCGGGCCAGTTCCTCCTCGTCGTCGTTGGCGGCACCATCGACTGCCGCTCGGAGGGCGTCATGTTCGACTCTCTCACCATGGGACATGGCTCCTTCCGAGACCACCACAATCGAGAAAGCGCTCCCTCCCGCCTTGCGCTGGAGGATGGATTCGGCCACCGCCTCCACCTCGTAGGGGATCTCAGGAATGAGAACCACATCGGCCCCGCCGGCCAGCCCCGCACCTAGGGATAGCCATCCGGCGTTGTGGCCCATGACCTCCATCACCATGATCCGATGGTGGGAGTGAGCGGTGGAATGGAGGCGGTCGACGGCTTCGGTGGCGATACCGAGGGCGGTGTCGTAACCGAAGGAGATGTCG
The DNA here is from genome assembly GCA_035281425.1 of Acidimicrobiia bacterium. Taxonomy (GTDB): domain Bacteria; phylum Actinomycetota; class Acidimicrobiia; order Spongiisociales; family ZC4RG35; genus JAICND01. Next base: position 25,897 of record DATEDX010000195.1, on the reverse strand, counting down.
GTGCCCCAGACATCGTTGTCGATCGTCTTGGGGAGAGTCACCACCGGGATCCCTGCTTCCCAGAGCCGAAGGGCGTTCTTCTGGGTGCCGCCCCCGCCCAGACAGACCAGGGCGGTCAGGTTGTGGTGCTCCACCACCCTCTTGATCATGGGGCGCATGTCCATGGGCTTGCCATTCCCGACATCGACTTTGTGCACCTTCTCCCGACTGGTGCCGAGGATGGTTCCCCCTTTGGTGAGAATTCCCGAGAGTTCATCGGTGTCGAGTCGTACCGAACGGTCCTGCATCAACCCGCGGAACCCGTCGCGGAACCCGATCACATGCATCCCGTGAGCGCGTTGGGCGGATTTGCCGACCGCGCGGATGGCGGCGTTCAGCCCAGGAGAGTCGCCGCCGGCGGTGAGGATGCCAATGGTTTGCGGCACAGCCCCACATGGTAGGGGGGCTCGACCCGCCGCCATTCGCTTCTCCGCCTTCTGGGGCTACATCGAACGCCAGAACAGGTTAGGTTTCGGTCATTCGAGAGGAGGCGGCATGTTCGTTCATATCACCGCAGACGATCTGGCCAAAGTTCCCCTGTTCGAGGGGCTCAGTCGAGACAAACTAGAGAAGATTGCCTCCCAGGCAGTGAGGATCTCCGCCCATCCCGGGATCCATCTGGCCCGCCAGGGCGCCCCCGGCTTCGACTTCTTCGTGGTTCTCGATGGCACCGCCGAGGTTCGCAAAGACGGTAACACGCTGGCCACCCTCTCACCGGGCGACGTCTTCGGGGAGATGGCTCTACTCGGGGGTCAACGGCGCAACGCCGATGTGGTGGCTACCTCGCCTATGACCTTGATGACGATGATGATCTGGGACTTCCGGACGGTGACTGAAGAATTCCCGGTGGTTGCCGAGCGTCTCCAGAACCTGGCCTCGTCGCGAAGCGATACCGACTAGACCAACCGTTTTCTGGCCTCGGTTTCCCCATCGACGACGTTACCGGTGGGCTCGAAGCCGCGGGCTAGGTAGAAGGGGCGGGGTGAGCCTTTCCCTTCCTCCCAGCTCACCACGAGGGTGCGATCACCCATGCCGCGCAGCTCCTCCTCCAGCAAGTCGAGGGCCCCGGTGGCGATGCCTCTCCGCTGGTGGAGACGGTCGATCAGCAACCGCCACAGGTAGGGCTCGGGGTGATGTTCGGTGGCAACCGCCACCATCACGAATCCGACGATGTCCCCGTCGGCTTCGATAGCCCGCATCCACGGCACCACCGGGGCGTCGTTGACAGTCTCGGGAAAGAGAGCATCGGCAAAGGACTGGGCCATGGTGGCGACGAAAGCCTCCTGGGTCTTGTGAGTCCTAAGGTTGAAGACCCGACGCTGGTTGTCGGCGGTGATGGGGAGGAGCCGCAGCTGATCGGGTGGCCGTCGGGGCCGGGTGCGCCAGGCCTCCCAGTCGGGGCGGAGCATCCCGTAGATGTGGTCGTCGGAGACCTCACCGTCTAACCAGAAGGAGCTGCGGGTGTGTCCTTCGAACAGGAAGCCGCACCGTTCGAGGACCATGGCGGAAGCCCGGTTGGCGGGATGGAGCATGCCGAAAGCGCGGGTGATGTCGAGCTCCTGGAAGAGGTAGTCGACGAGGGCATTGAGGGCTTCGGTGGCGTAGCCCTTGCCCCACTGAGAATGGGCGAGCGTGTAACCAACTTCGGCAGTGTGACCCTCCCAGGTGAGATGGAGAGCCAAGTCACCGATAGGTTCGTCCGTGTCGGGGTCAGCGATGGCGGCCATCCACCACTCGTCGATCTGGGGCCCCTCCATCGCCACCAGTTCGGAGACGATCTGTTCGGCCTTCGTCCGTGGGAAAGGCAAGGTCCAGTTCTGATACCGGGCCACGTCAGGATCGTTACGACGGGCCAGGAATGGCTCCAGGTCGTCGGGGCGAAACGGCCGGATGAGGAGGCGTTCGGTGCGGAGAGGAGAAAACACGGAAAAGCGAATGTAACGAGATGGAAGACGTGAGACGTGAGACGTGAGACTTCCTCCCCCAGGAGCGCAGCGACGTTGGGGGAGGTGTCGCCGAAGGCAACGGAGGGGGCATTGTGAGACGCGAGACGCGGACTCGCGACTCGCGTCTGGCTTTCCGGCGGGGTTGTTTTACCCTGGCCAGGTGATCACCAGGAGAACGTGGCTCATGGGGCTCGTCATCGTGGTCGGGGCCTGCACCCCGGGTGGGGAGACCACCACCACGGGCGGCGCGACCATTCCTACCACCGTCACCACCACCGCCACCACCGCAGACCCCACTGGCACCACCGCCCCTACCTCCAACCTCCCCGATCTCGAAGGTCGGACAATCACTCTGGCGGTTGATCATCAGAGTTTCCCCTTCAATTTTCTTCGCGACGGGGAAGCCACCGGGTGGGACTACGGCCTGGTCGAGGCAATCTGTGAAGGCCTCAACTGCCAGCTTGAAATCCTCGAGCTTGATCCCGACGACATGGTTAATGCCGTGATCGAGGGACGGGCCGACCTGGCATCGGACGGCTCCATCTTCACCGAAGCCCTCGTCTCCCAGGTCGATCCCAGCCAACCCCTTATCCCGGTCGAACAACGTCTGGTCGTTCGGGAGGAGGAGACCCGGTACGACACGGTCGGCCAGTTCACCGAGGGTGACGGAGCGGTGGGAGCAGTAGAGGGAACCTCCAACCACGACGTGGCCATCGCCACCTGGGGCAACGATCGGACAAGGAGTTTCCCCGACCTGGCGGCGGCGATTGCCGCTCTCCTTGGAGGAGAAGTCGACGCCGTCGTCATCTACGACTTCGCCGGGCAGGGTTATGTGGGCGAAGGCGACGACCAGATCAAGCTCATCCAGGGTGTGCTCGGATCAGGTGAAGTCGGTCTGATCTTCACGCCCGGATCCGATTTGGTCGCCCCCTTCGACGAGGCTTTGACCGAATTGGTCCGCAACGGAACCATGGGAACCCTCAACGCTCTTTGGTTCGCTCCCGCCACCGCCTCCTGAGCGATCAGCGGCTCGGCGTAGACGCACCTTGTCGATGGTGCGGCCGTCCATCGCCAACACTGAGACCTCCCACCCGTCGATTTCGAGGGAATCGCCCGGCTCGTCGGGAATGGTTCCGAGTTCGTGGAGGATGAGACCGGCAACCGTTGTATACGGTCCGGAGGGAAGATCCACGCCCAAGTCGGTGAGGTCGTGGATGGGGAACCGGCCCGCAACCACAATCGCGCCATTCGCCGCAATCTCGGCGGAAGCAACGTCTCGATCTGTTTCGTCATAAATCTCTCCCACAACTTCTTCGATCAGATCTTCGATGGTGACGATCCCGGCGACGCCACCGAACTCGTCGACCACCAGCGCCATCTGCTGGCGTTCGACCTGCATTTGTCGAAGGGCGCCCAATACCGGAGCAGTCTCCGGGATAGAGAGGGCAGCGCGGGCGTGATCGCCAACGGATTTGGTCTCGCTGGCTCCTACCAGATCCCGTAGGCTGACAATGCTCGTCGCCTGATCCAGGCCGGCTCCGGTGGGCACCACAGGCGCTCGAGTGTGGCCCGCCTCTACCAATGCTGCGATGGCTTCTGTTTTGCCCATCGCCTCGGGCAGGGAGAAGACCGCGGGGCGGGCGACCAGGACTTGGGCCAGGCGCCGCTCGGCCACTTCGAAGGCGCCGAGCAGCACTTCTTGATGATGATCGCGCAGAGCTCTATTGGCCGCGATCATCTCGCGCAATTCGTCGGCATCCACTGCCTCTCGAGCCGAGTCGGGTTTGCCACCAAATAGACGAACGGTTAGGTCCGTGGCCACACTCAACAACCACACGGCGGGCGCCGAGGCGACTGCCAGCCAATGGAGTGGACGCCCGAGCAGGAGCGCCCAGCCCTCCGCTCGCTGCAGAGCTAACCGTTTGGGGACTAATTCCCCCAGCACCAGCGTCAAGAATGAGAGGCCGAGCGTGACCAGGACGATGGCCACCGTCTCCGCGCTGGCACCAAACCAACCCAGCACCGGCGCGAGTGGCTCGGCCAAAGAGACGGCGGCGGCAGCGGATGCCAGAAAGCCGGACAGTGTTATCCCGATCTGGATGGTGGCGAGGAACCGGTTGGGGTCGCGGGCCAGCCGAGCGACCACCTTTCCGCCCCCTCCCCGGCGCTCCATGCGGCGAAGCTGCGACTCCCGCAACGAAATCAGGGCAATCTCGCTTCCCGCCAGAATCCCATTGACAAGGATCAGAGCCCCCACCAAGAGGAGCTCAGGCCATAGCTCCACCATCTATTTCCTGCTTCAGGCTATCGGCTATGGGTAGCTCCACACTGAACGTCGAGCCCACCCCCAGTTCAGACTCCACCGCCACCGATCCGCCGTGCCGTTCCACTACATGCTTGACGATGGCCAAGCCGAGGCCGGTTCCGCCGGTGGCCCGGGCCCGGGCGGTGTCGACCCGGTAGAACCGCTCGAAGATCCGGGGGAGTTCCCGCTGGGGAATCCCCTCGCCGGTATCTCCGACTGTCATCACGTACCTCACCCCGTCGGCTCGTCCGTGAACCTCGATCGACCCTCCCCGCGAGGTGTGACGGAGGGCGTTATCGAGCAGGTTGCGGACCACCAATCCCAGATCATGAGCACTGCCCAACACCCGCCCCGGAGAGGTTGTCAGCCGCAAGTCAATCCCCGCTTGGTCGGCCTGCGGTCGCACCCGCACCACCTCCTCCTCCACTGTCCGGTCGATATCGACCGGGACCAGTTCGACCGCGGACGACTCCAGGCGGGACAGATCGAGCAGGTCGTTGACCAGCCGTGCCAGCTGCCGGGCGGAAACCTCCAATTGGTGGCCGAAACGGAGGGCGGCAGCGGGATCGCGGTCGAGAGCCAGGAGCAGGGCTTCGGCCGAAGCCTGGAGGGCGGCGACCGGGGTCTTCAGCTCATGGGAAGCAGCTGCTACGAAGTCGCGGCGGACCGACTCGATCCGATTGCTCTCGGTGACATCGCTGATGGTGAGCAGGACCCGTTTGTCGTCGGGAAAGGCCACCGCCGCACAGCGAAGGGTCCGTACGGGGGATCCATGCTCCAAGTCTTCCTCGACCAGGTCTTGGGTCTGCCGGGATTGACGCGCCAGTCGCTGTAATCCATGAGGGATCAGGGTGGCCAGGCGATCCGACAGCCTGACCAGTTCGTGGGCGGCAGGATTGGCGTAGGCGATGGTGTCGTCTTCGTCGACCAGGATCACGCCCTGACGGACCACGGCCAAGACCTGCTCGAGGCGCCGTCGGCCCTCCTCAGCGCCCACCTTCTCGACCTCCGACCGCCGGGTGCGATTGGCGGCATCAGTGAGAAGACGACCGACCGACCGCTCCCAGCGGCTGGCCAGCCACCAGAGGAGTAGCCCCCCCATCAGTCCTCCCACCCCCAACGCCGTTAGCTCACCTCCTTCGGCGCCGGCCATTTCGACCTGGGCCCAGGCGACCAAGCCCAAGGCCAGGAGATAGATGCCCAGCAACCGAATCGAAAACCGGAGCCGGGTCATCGGAGCTCAATCATCAACGAATTTGTAGCCCAAACCTCGCACGGTGACGATGTGGCGGGGCGCCTTCCCCGGCTCCAGCTTCTCTCGCAGTCGCTTGATGTGAACGTCGAGGGTTTTAGTGGCCCCGAAATAGCCCGGGCCCCAGACCTCATCGATCAGGGTGTCTCTGGTAGCCAACCGTCCCTTACGGCGCATCAGTGACTCCAGCAGGTCGAACTCTTTGGGACGAAGCGGGACCGGCTGCCCCTCCACCCGCACTTCGTGGGCGTCGACGTCGAGTTCGATACTTCCCCCTCGCAAGACCTCGTTGGAGTCGGACAGAGCCCCCGACTTGCTAGAGCGGCGGATCTGGGCCCGCACCCGCGCCACCAGTTCCCGCATCGAAAAGGGCTTAGTCATGTAGTCGTCGGCCCCCAGTTCCAGTCCTGCCACCTTGTCGGCTTCACCCTCCTTGGCGGTGAGCATGATGATGGGCACGTCGGACTGATGCCGGAGCTGGCGACAGACATCCAGGCCGGACATTCCGGGAAGCATCACGTCGAGGATGATTACCGCCGGGTTGAGGGAGCGGGCCGCTTCCAGTGCTTCCCGCCCACCACTGACTGAGTTGACGGCGAAGCCCTCCAATTCCAGGGCATAGCTCACCGCCTCGACGATGGCCGCCTCATCCTCGACGACTAGGACCCGAGGGCGGTATTCATTACCGGACATCGATTCCGGTTTCGTCGAATTCCATCATCTCCCCGGTGAGGAGGAAGGCGGTCTGCTCGGCGATGTCAACCACCTGGTCACCGATCCGCTCCAGCGCCCGGCTCACCATCATCATCCGCGTCGCCCATTCGAGGACGGCTGGGTCGTTCCCGCACTCGACCACTTCTTTGTACATGTTGCGGTTGAGCCGGTCGACGGGTTCGTCCATGGCGGGAAGCAGACGGGCCTCATCAAGATCCCGCCGGACCAGGGCTTCGATCCCGGTGCGGATCATGGGGCGCACCAGATCGCCCATCTCCCGGATCTGGGCCACGATCCGGTCCGATCGGGGCAGCCCGTAGGTGACCTGGGCCATCTTGGCGATGTTGACACATTGGTCGCCCATTCTCTCCAACGTGGTGTTGAGGTGAAGCAGAACCGACATCATCCGCAAGTCGCCCGCCATCGGCTGTTGCAGGGCCATCAGCGCCATCCATCGGTTATGGACGTTGAGGTAGGTCTGATCGATCTGGTTGTCGAGGGCGACCACCCGGGCAGCGAGTTCCATGTTGGGGATGGTGACGGCGTCAACCGCCATACCCACCATCTGCTCGGCCTGGTCGGCGACGTTGAGCAGGGTCTGTTCGAGATCGGCCATTTCTTGATGGAAGTGGCTCCGCATGTCGCTCATCCGAATCTTCCTGTGATGTAGTCCTCGGTCATCTTCTCCTTGGGTCTAGTGAAGACGTCTTCCGTCCGTCCGTACTCGACCAAGTAGCCAGCCCGATCTTCGTCCATGTTGAAGAACGCGGTGTAGTCGGAGGCGCGGGCGGCCTGTTGCATGTTGTGGGTGACGATGATGATCGTGTACTGCTCCTTGAGATCCTGAATCAACTCTTCGATCCGTAGCGTCGCCACCGGGTCCAGAGCCGAGGTGGGCTCATCCATGAGGACGATCTCCGGTTTGACGGCGATGGCGCGGGCGATGCACAGCCGCTGTTGCTGTCCCCCGGAGAGGGAATACCCGCTCTCCCGCAGTTTGCCTTTCACTTCATCCCAGAGGACTGCGTCGCGCAAAGCCTCTTCGACCAGATCGTCCATGTTGCCTCTATACCCGTTGACCTTGGCGCCCCAAGCGATGTTGTCGTAGATGCTCTTGGGGAAAGGATTGGGTTTCTGGAAGACCATTCCCACCCGGCGCCGCACCTCGACCGGGTCCACCCCTTCGCCATAGATGTTGACCCCTTCGAAGTTGACTTCGCCAACCACCCGGGCGGTGGGGATCAGGTCGTTCATGCGGTTGAAGGAACGGATCACCGTGCTCTTGCCACAGCCGGAGGGGCCGATGAGGGCGGAGATCTTGTTGGCGTAGCAGGAGAGGGTGATCTCTTTCACCGCTCGGAACTCGCCGTAGTAGACGGACATGTCGCGGGCTTCCATCGCCACCCGAAAAGGGCTGGCCGGCGTGTCAGCAGGCGACGGAGTTGAAAGATCTATCACGGGATTCTCCACGGTCTCCATCAGTATGTCCTCCTGAAACGGTTGCGAAGAATGATGGCGGTGGCGTTGAGGGCCAGGAGCAGGACTAGGAGCACGATGATGGCGGCGGCAGCGATGTGCTGGAACTCGGGCTGTGGTCGGGAGGTCCACTGATAGATCTGGATGGGGAGGACCGTGAACTTGGAGAAGGGACCGCTGGGATCGACCGTGATGAAGGTCGACGCTCCCACCACCACCAGCGGCGCTGTCTCACCAAAACCGCGAGCCATGGCGAGGATGGTGCCGGTGAGAATGCCGGGGGCGGCGTTGGGGAGGACGTGGGTGCGGATGGTCTGCCACTTGGTGGCGCCCACCGCCAGCCCGGCTCTCCGCAACGATTGGGGGACGGCTCGAATCGCCTCCTGCGAACTGATGATCACCACCGGAAGGACCAGGAGGCCCAAGGTGAGGCCGGCGGAGAGAATGGTGCGGCCGTTGGCGACGTCGCCCACTGCCGTCTGCCCCAGGGCCGCACCGCTTGTGAACCGCTCGAGGGCTCGGACGAAGATCGCCAGACCCAACATTCCGTAGATGATCGAGGGCACCCCGGCCAGGTTGTTGATGTTGGTCTGGATCAGCCGGTTGATGCGGTTGTCGGAGGCATACTCTTCGAGGTAGATCGCTGCCGCCACCCCCACCGGAAATGAGAACGCCACCGTAAATAGGAGCACCCACAGCGACCCGAAGATGGCGGTGCGAATCCCGGCCAGTTCCGGCTCCGGATTTTGGGGGGTGCGGATGAAGCTAGCCGACACCCAGGAGCGAAACTCGATCCGGGCGGCGGGATGTTGCTCGGCCACGTCGGCTTCGATGGCGAGGCGGTTGAAAATCGACTCCATCAGGTTGTACGTCGCCACCGCTTCCGGTTCGACGACTTCCTCCAACACTGCCTGATACACCGAGGCCTGGTCACGAGCGGGAGCCGTACAGCCGGGGGTGGCATTGGGGCCGGCGCACAGTTCGTCCCAGCTCTGCTGCGGTTCAAAGACCAGCCGGTCCTCGTAGAACCGCTGGGCCCGCTCCAGCCGCCGGCCGAGGTTTCGGGAGATGTGGTTCTGGAGCAACGCCACCAGTTGGTCTTTGTCCACCTCGGCCAGGCTTCCCTCTGCGGGCAAACCCAGTTCCACTAACAGCTCCTCTGGAGAGATGGTGTCTTCGATGGCGACGAGACCGAATGAGCGGTTGACAATGGTGAAGACCAGCGTCAGCAGCGAGATGACGGCGATGATGAGAGCGAAGAGGAAGAACAGCCGGTACAGCACCCCGCGGCGAGCACGTCCTCGCACTTGCCGGTGGGCCTCCTCACCTTCCGGGAATTGGCCGCCCACTACTGCCCGGGCCGCCTCCAGCTCCTTCTCCAGGGTCATTCGTAGACCTCACGGAAGCGACGAACGATCCGCTGGCTGAGCAGGTTGAGGAACAGGGTGATGACGAAGAGCGTCAACCCGATGGCGAAGAGGCTGTTGTATTGGAGGCTGGCATAGCTGATATCGCCCCCCGAGATGCGAACGATGTGGCCGGTCATCGTCTCCCCCGCTTTGAAGGGGTTGAGGATGTATCCGGTGAGGCTGTCCTGGCCGAAGGTGAAGTTCTTGGGACCGGCGCCGGCGGCGATCGCCACCACCATGGTCTCCCCGATCGCCCGGGAGATGGCCACCATGAAAGCGGCGGAGATGCCGGAGAGGGCGGCGGGAACCACCACTCGGACGGTGGTCTCGAACTTGGTGGCGCCGAGGGCGGTAGATGCTTCCCGTAACGAGCGGGGAACCGCGGAGAGGGCATCCTCCGCCAGCGAACTGACCAGGGGGATGATGAGGATCCCGATGACGATCCCGGCGGAGGCATCGTTGAAGATTTCGACTGTCCCCGCGCCAAAAACCGCCCGCAGCAGCGGGGTCATGAAGAGCAATGCAAAGTAGCCGTAGACGACCGTGGGAATACCTGCCAGGACTTCCAGCACCGGCTTGAAGAACCCGCGGACCCGGGGGGAGGCGTACTCGGAGAGGTAGATGGCGGTGGCGAGGCCGATGGGGAGAGCCACCAGCATCCCGATAAAGGAGGTGATGAGGGTGGCGAGCAGCAAAGGGAGGATCCCGAATTGGCCATTAGTGGGCTGCCAGATGGTGGAGGTGAAGAACTCCTGGGGCGAGACCTGCGGATCCCGAAAGAAGAGGAGGGCCTCCTTGCCGAGCTCGTAGACGATGCCCACCGTGGTGAGGATGGAGAGGGCGCCGGCCAGGAACAGACCCCCCTGTATCAAGGCTTCCAGCGGACGGGAACGCCGGCGAAGCGAATACCCCGTCGTGGTGGTGGTTGCAGCTCGGGTGGCCATGGCTGGGGCGCCGATCCTAGAAGGGAGAGGGAGGGGTCTCTCCCTCTCCCTTCCCGGTGGCTACATGCCGTTGGCGGCGAGCCAGTTGTCGACGGCCTGCTGCAGGGCTTCCTGGTTGGCGGGGAAATAGCCCACGTCGGTAACGAGGTCGTTGACCACCGTCAGGTAGTAGGCGATGAAGGAGGCCACCTGTGGTTTGCCGGACATGATGGTGGCGTCGCTGTAAATGAAGAGAGGCCGGGCCAGGGGGTAAGTGTTGGAGTCAACGTTCTCCTGGCTGGCCTCCACCCCCTCGACGTTGAGGATCTTCAGCGAGCCGGTGTTCTCGGTGTAGTAGGCGTAACCGAAATAGCTGATCGCACATGGCGTCGAGGTGTCGCCTTCAGTGCAGGTGTCGCCGGCCACCCCCTGGACGAGGATGTTGTCGTCCTCGGACAGTTGCAGGTTGGAGGCGGCGAGGAGGGGGGCGGGGTCTTCGTCGAACACCTCTTCGACGAAGTAGTCGAAGGTGCCCGAGTCCTCACCCGGCGAGAAGCGGGCGATGGGGTGGGCGGGGAAGCTCGGATCGACATCCGCCCAGGTGGCAGCAGACGAAAAGGCCAGCGCCAGTTGCTCCAAGGTCAGGTTATCGACGAAGTAGTTGGCGGGGCTCACCACCACTGCCAGGGCGTCGGTGCCCACCCGGAATTCGATTGGCTCCCGGCCGATGGCCTGACAGAGGGTGACCTCTTCGTCTTCGATGGGCCGCGAGGCGTTGGAGATGTCGGTTTCTCCGGCTTCACAGAAGCGCTCGAAGCCGGCCCCGGTGCCGATGCTGTCGATAGTGATGGTCCCGCCATAGCCCTCGTCTTCGAATTGCGCCGCCACTGCCTCGGTGAGGGGGAACACAGTGGAGCTCCCGGCGGTGACGATGTCGCCCGTGACTTCGAAGGGATCCACCAAGGGCAACCCGTCGGTGACCACGGGAGTTGTGGCGGTTGTGTTGGATGGAGTGGTGGTGCCGGTGGTTCCGGTAGTTGGGGTACCGCTTCCGCCACAGGCGCCCAAAACGACGGTCAGGGCACCTAACCCAGCCCACAGCTTGATGTTTTTCATTTCTCCTCTGTCTCCTGATAGGGGACTGCCGCCGGGGCGGCGGCGCGGCACCAGCCCGCGCCCTAGCAACGTAAGAGAGGCGTCTAACCGAGTCCCGGCAGCGTGGTTAACGGGAGGTAAACGTTGGATGAAGGCGGTTAAAGGTGGGCCCGGGCCCTGGCTTGGGCGAGTCCCTGCAGCGTCTCTTGGGCATTTACCCCTTGTTCCAGGGGTAGCTTGCCCCACTGGCCCTCCGGCCCAAGCTCCCAGGCGAGGAAGTCGTCGGACATCAGCACCTCGATCACCTCGTCCAGGCGAAACTGAAGGTCGGGATCCTCGACCGGGGCTAGGGCCTCCACTCGCCGGTCGAGATTGCGGGGCATGAGATCGGCCGAGCCGATTAGGTAGGTACGGGTCCGCGAGCGGGAACCGAATCGGTAGATGCGCGAGTGTTCGAGGTAGCGCCCGACAATGGATCGGACCCGGATGTTGCTGGACTGTCCGGGAACTCCCGGGACCAGGCAGCAGATCCCTCGCACGATGAGATCGATTTTGGCCCCGGCCTCCGAGGCCGTGTAGAGGGCGTCGATCATCCCGGTGTCGACCAGGGAGTTCATCTTCATGGTGATGGTTCCGTCCTCCATCGCGGCTTCACGTTCGATCAGGTCGAGGAGGCGGCGACGGATGCCATCGGGAGAAACCGCCAGTTTGCGATAGGTGCGCTGCCGGGAGTAACCGGTGAGAAAGTTGAACAGATCGGAAAGGTCGGCGCCCAGGTCGGGATCGGAGGTGAACAGCCCCAGGTCTTCGTAGATGCGAGCGGTGGACTCGTTGTAGTTCCCGGTCCCGATGTGGCAGTAGCGCCGGATGGTGTCACCTTCGTCGCGGACCACCAGCGAGAGTTTGGTGTGGGTCTTGAGACCGCCCACCCCATAGACGACGTGAACTCCGGCATCCTCCAGCCGCTGGGCCCATTCGATGTTCCGTTCTTCATCGAAGCGCGCCTTCAACTCCACCAACGCCACCACTTGTTTGCCTTCGTTGGCGGCGTGGATCAGTGAGTTCATGATCTGGCTATCGCGGCTCGTCCGGTACAGGGTCTGCTTGATGGCGAGGACGTGGGGATCACGCGCCGACTGGGTCAGGAAGGCCTCGGTGGAGGAGGCGAACGAGTCGTAGGGATGGTGGACGAGCAGATCCCCATCACGGATGACGGCATAGATGTCGGGGAGGTTCCCGTCCACCATGGCCAGCCGGGGATGATTCACGCCGGTGAAGGGGGGGTAGAGGAGATCGGATCTGGGTAAAGCGAGGAGGTTGGCAAGCCCTCCCAGGTCGAGGGGTCCCTCCAACCGATACACCTCCTGCTCGCTCGCTCCCATCTCCCGGAGCAGGAGGTCGAGCACGTCGGCGGGGAGATCGGCCACCACCTCGAGCCGCACCACTCTTCCGAAGCGGCGACGGGTGAGTTCGCTTTCAATGGTGAGGAGCAGGTCGCCCGATTCGTCTTCCTCTTCGAACTCAAGATCGGCGTTGCGGGTCACCCGGAAGGGGTGATGAGCCATTACCTCCATTCCCGGAAAGAGGTCTCCGAGGTGATGGGCGATGACCTGCTCGAGGGGAACGAACCGCTCCCCATCGGGCAAGACCACGAAGCGGGGAAGGATGGGCGGCACCTTGACCCGGGCAAAACGGGTGACGTTGGTCTCGGGATTGCGAACCACCACTGCCAGGTTGAGGGAGAGGTTGGAGATATATGGGAAGGGGTGAGAGGGATCCACCGCCAGGGGTGTCACCACCGGAAAGACACGCTCCCGGAACTGGATGTCGAGGTACTCCCGGTCCTCTTCGTCAAGTTCGCGGTAGTCGCTGAAACCCACCCCGGCGGTGGCGAGGCGGGGGGCCAGGTCGGTGATGAAGACCTTGCTGGCCCGCTCGTACTGGGCGTTGGCCAGCTCCCGCACCGCTTCCATGGTTTCTGTCGGGGTGTGCCCGTCGGGGGTGGTGACGCGCAGGCCCCGTGCCGCCTGTTCGAGGGTTCCCGCCACCCGCACCTGGAAGAACTCGTCCAGGTTCTGTGACCAGATGGCGAGGAATCGCACCCGCTCCAGCAGCGGAATCTCGACGTTTTCGGCTAGCGCCAGCACCCGGCTGTTGAAGTCCAGCCAGGACAACTCACGGTTTAGGTAGCGCTCGGTCATGTGTTTGGCCCCATTGTGATCGGTATGGCCGGACAATGGGTTAACAAGAGACGGAAGACGGAAGACGGAAGACGGAAGACGGAAGACGGTAGACGGAAGCCGGAAGACGGAAGATATTCGGGCTGGCTAACGGCTACCGGCTACCGGCTATGAAGTCGAGAGCCCATGAGCAAGGAAGGCTCGCAGGGCCTGGGTCACCTCGGGGAGGCGGCGGTCGGGGGCGGGCGCGGCGATCACCGCCCGGGCCGCCGACATCATGGCGTCTTGGATGAAACGTCCCGCCAGATCAGGCGGGAACCGGCGAAAGGTTCCGGCCTTTACTGCCTCCTGATAGCTGTCCATCACCGCCGTCTGCAGATCGGTGTGGGCCATGCGGATGCGATCCTGGGCGGCCAGGCCTAGGCGGGGCGCTTCTTTGTGGAGGATTACTCCCAATACCGGGTCGAGCGCTACGAACTCAACTACCGCCTCGGCCAGGTCGAGAAGTTGCAGGTCGGGCGATTGGCTGCGATCGACTCGCTCTAACAAGCCTTCGATGACGTCCGGCAGGGTTTCTTCCACCAGGGTGGCGATGAGATCGTCTCGATCCCGGAAATATTCGTAGAGGGTGGTTCGGCCAATTCCGGCGACGGCCGCGACATCGCCCAGGTTGAGGTCGGCAGAGCCGGTTTCCCCCAGCAACTCCTGGGTGGCAGCCAGGATTTGACTGCGGGTGATGGCTTTGTGCTCGCCTATCGAGCCGGCCTTGATCCGGGGCATGCATAAAGGGTAACGGCCCCCGCTCGCCAGGAGGGGCTCAGGGCTCCCGGTATAGAACCGCTCCCCAGTGGGCGCCGGCACCAAAGCTGGTGAAACAGACCAGCATCCCGGGTTTCACCTTTCCCGCCTGGCGAAGTTCGTGAAAGAGGAGCGGGAGGGTGGCGGCGGTGGTATTGCCATAGCGAGCGATGTTGGAGGGAACCTTCTCCTGTGTCATTCCCAGTTGTTTCCGAACCCCCTCGAGGATGCGGTCGTTGGCCTGATGCGCCACCACCAGATCGATCTCGTCCACCTCAACTCCGACCGCCTTGGCCACCTCTCGGACCGCTTCCGGCATCAGCCGCACCGCCTGACGGTAGAGGCCGGCCCCGTCCATGATCGGTAAGTGGAGCTCCCCATCAAGCTGGCCATGGTCGACGTAGGGGCGGCGTCGGAAACCAACACCAGGGACATGAATCAGGTTGAACTGGCCGCCGTCGGTGTGAAGGCTCGTCGCCAGGACTCCTGTCTGTTCGCCCCCCCGCCGCATCACCATCGCTCCGGCGCCATCGCCAAACAGCACCGACCACGAACGGAAACGGGTGTTGCGTTCCCGTTCGGCAGGAGTCGCCTCTCGGTTAGCGCGGCCGGTGGCAACGTCGAAACTCGCTCCCCAGGGGAGGAAACCGCCATGGACCTCGGTGCCCACCAACACCACGGTCTCGGCTCTCCCGCTGCCGATCAACGAGTCGGCCAGGTCGAGAGCGTAGAGAAAACCTGAACACTGCTGGCGGAGGTCGAAGGCCGCCACTGCCGGCAGTCCCAGCCCGTGCTGGACCAGAGCGGAGATCCCGGGGGCCAGGTAATCAGGGGTCATGGTGGCCGTTACCAGGGCGTCGACCTGGTCGGGTTGGATCGCCGCCGCCGCCATCGCCTCCCGAGCGGCCTGCACCCCAAGCTCGGCCGACCCCACTCCCTCTTCCACGAAACGCCGTTCGCGGACCCCGGTCCGAGACGTGATCCAATCGTCGGAAGTGTCCATGATCCGGGTCAGGTCTTGGTTGGTTACGACCTGGTCGGGCACCGCGATGCCGGTTCCGGTGATGATGGCGCCCATGGCGGCGTCAAAATAGCTTTTGAGACGGAAGACGGAAGACGGAAGATGTGAGTGGTGAGTGGTGGGTGGTGGGTGGTGAGTGGTGAGTGGTGAGTAGCCCGGAGGGCCGGAGGGGGCCGAACGGGAGAGGCGGTGGACGGTGACGCTTTTGGAGGCGATGGCGACGGCGGCGGCAACGGTGGCCGGGTTGATGCTCATCACCTGGCTGGTCAGCGGACTGGTCAAGGACGCCTCCATCGTCGATCTGGTCTGGGGCCTGGGCTTTGTGCTGGTGGCCTGGGCGGTTTACCTCCGCTCCCCGCTCCGCTCGAATGTCTCGCTGCTGATCCTGATCCTGGTCACGGTCTGGGGGCTCCGGCTGAGCCTCTACCTCGCCTGGCGGAACCTTGGCAAGGGGGAGGACTACCGCTACCGCGCCATGAGAGCCAAACACGGCGGCAAGTTCTTCTGGGTCAGTCTGGGAACCGTCTACGGGCTGCAGGGGGTGCTGATGTGGATCGTCTCCCTCCCCATTCAGGCCGGCATATCGCAACCTTCCCCCGACCCCCATCCTGCTCTGATCACCTTGGGGGTCGCGGTTTGGGCGGTGGGCCTCTTTTTCGAAACGGTGGGGGACTGGCAGCTGGCCCGGTTCAAGGCCAATCCGGCCAACCAGGGCACGGTCATGGACCGCGGTTTGTGGCGGTACACGCGCCATCCCAACTACTTCGGAGACTTCTGCGTCTGGTGGGGCCTCTATCTGATCGCGCTTGCCGCCGGGCATTGGTGGGCGATTATCGGACCGCTGGTGATGTCGGCCCTGCTGATGCGGTATTCGGGAGCGGGTCTACTGGAGAAGACCATCATCCAGCGCCGACCCGGCTACGACGACTATGTCCGCCGTACCAACGCTTTCTTCCCCGGGCCACCCAAGCTGTAAACACCCCGAGAGTGATGCAATTTCTGCTCAGCACTCATCACTCATAACTCATGACTTACTAGTTTCCCCCTGTGTACATCGACGCCGCCCTCTATCGGAACGGCAAACGGCTCCCGGGGCCGTTCCAGCTGCAGGGTGCCGCCGGCCTCTGCGACGATGACACCTTCTGTTGGATCGGGCTCTACGAACCCTCCGAAGAAGAGTTCGAAGCGGTTACCCGGGAGTTCGGGCTGCACGAACTCGCCGTCGAAGACGCCATTCACGCCCACCAGCGGCCCAAGATCGACGAATACGGCGACATGCTGCTCGTGGTGCTCAAGCCGGCCCGCTATGTCGACCCGGTTGAGGTCATCGATATCGGGGAGATCATCGTCTTCGTCGGATATCACTTTCTGATCGCGGTTCGCCACCGCGAAGCCTCCCGGTTGGTGGAAGTCCGCCGCAACCTCGAGCACCACCCCGAAACTCTGGCCGTGGGCCCGGGGGCCGTACTCCAGGCCATCTTCGACCGGGTGGTGGACGATTACGCCAAGGTGCTCGACGGCCTCGACGCCGACATCACCGAGTTGGAGGTCGACGTCTTCTCCGACGACACCACCACCCCCACCGAGCGCATCTACAAACTGAAGCGTGAAGTCCTTCAGTTCGAGCAGGCCACCCAACCGCTGGTGGAGCCGGTGCTTCACCTGTCGATGGGCAAGTTTGAGGTGATTCCCTACGACCTCAAGCCCTACTTCGCCGACGTTCACGATCACCTGGTGCGGGTGGTCAACCGGATCAGCAGTTACCGCGACCTTCTCAATTCCATCCTCGAGGCCAACCTGACCCAGGTCTCCGTCCGCCAGAACAACGACATGCGCAAGATCTCTGCCTGGGTGGCGATTGCCGCCGTCCCCACGCTTCTGGCCGGAGTGTGGGGGATGAACTTCGAACACATGCCGGAGCTCTCGGCCTGGTGGGGTTACCCGCTGGCCCTGGCGGTGATGGCGGCAGTGTGTACAACGCTCTACAGAAAGTTCAAGCGGAGCGGTTGGCTCTAGAAGACTGGCAGTTGTCAACTGTCGGCTGGGTTCGGACCGAGACACCTCTCCGTCCGGCCATACTTATGAGTCACGGACGAGGAAGTCAGCCATGAATAAACAGGCCGAATACGTATTGCGGACCGTCGAGGAGCGGGGGATCCGCTTTGTTCGGCTCTGGTTCACCGATGTGCAGGGGTTCCTCAAGTCGGTATCTATTAGCCCGGCCGAGTTGGAAGTCGCTTTCGAGGAGGGGATGACCTTTGATGGGTCGGCCATCAACGGCTATGCCCGGGTGCAGGAAGCCGACATGCTCGCCCGTCCCGATCCCACCACTTTCCAGATCCTCCCCTGGCGTCCGGATCAGCAGGTAGCTCGCATGTTCTGCGACATCCTCCTCCCCGACGGCACCCCCTTCGAGGGAGACCCCCGCGGAGTGCTCAAGCGCAACCTGACCCAAGCCGCCGAACTGGGCTACACCTTCTACGTGGCGCCCGAATTGGAGTACTTCTACTTCGCCGACTCCGGCCCCGAACCCAAAATCCTCGACTCCGGCGGCTACTTCGACCTCACCCCCCTCGACACGGCCTCCGAATACCGGCGCAAGACCATCAACGCGCTGGAGTTGATGGGGATACCGGTGGAGCACTCCCACCATGAGGTGGCTCCCAGCCAGCACGAGATCATCGTCCGCTACACCGATGCCCTCACCATGGCCGACAACATCATGACCTTCCGGCTCACAGTCAAAGAGGTGGCGCTGGAGCAGGGAATATACGCCACTTTCATGCCCAAGCCGCTTGAAGCCCATGACGGCTCGGGCATGCACCTCCACCTCTCCCTGTTCGAGGGGGACCGCAACGCCTTCCACGAGCCGGGGTCGGACAATGGTCTCTCCAAGATCGGCCAGCAGTTCGTAGCCGGGCTCCTCATCCACGCCGCCGAGATCACCGCCGTCACCAACCAGTGGGTCAATTCCTATAAACGACTCGTAGCCGGCTTCGACGCCCCCATCTACATCTCGTGGGCTCGAAACAACCAGTCCGCGCTGGTCAGGATCCCCCTCGCCAAGAAAGGCAAGTCGCAATCGGTCCGGGTGGAGTATCGCTCTCCCGATGCCGCCGCCAACCCCTACCTGGCCATGTCGGCGGTGCTAGCGGCCGGCCTGGCCGGGATCCGTGGCAACTACGAACTCCCCCCCGAGGTCAACAGCAATGTGCACGACCTGACCAACGCCGAGCGGCAAGCAGCGGGAATCGTCCGCCTCCCCGAGACCCTCGCCCAGGCTCTCGACTGCATGGAGCAGTCAGAGCTGATGGCCGAAGCTTTAGGGGAGCATGTCTTCGACTGGTTCCTCCGCAACAAGCGGGACGAGTGGGACCGATACCAGCATCACGTCAGTCGCTTCGAGCTCGAGACCTACCTGCCGATCTTGTAAACCGGGATGGACGTCGCCCTTTTTCCCCCCGACCATTCGGAGACCCTGGCCGGCGCCCTCTTGGTGGCGGGAATCAAACCCGCCCTGGTTACCGAGATTTCGGCGGAGCTGCCTGGCGAGGCTGCGGCCCTCATCGTCGAGTTGGGCGACGAGCCCCTGCGCCGCCTCCGCCTGATCGAGGTCCTCTCGGTCGATAGCCCGGTCCCGGTGCTGGTGGTGGTGGAGCGGGATCAGGTAGCGATGCTGGCCAGCACCGTGGGAGCAAGCGACTTCGTGATCGCTCCCCCCGACCCCGAAGAGATGAAGCTTCGCCTCCACCGCCTTACCCATGCCGCCGGCACCGATGAGGTCCACCACTTCAAAGACCTGGAGCTCAACGTCCTCACCTATCAAGCGGTGCTGGCGGGACGCCCTCTCGACCTCACCTACATGGAGTACGAACTGCTCCGCTACTTCGTCGAACACCAGGGGCGGGTGTGGAGTCGTGAACAACTCCTCTCCAAGGTCTGGGGGTACGAGTACTACGGCGGGGCGAGGACGGTCGATGTCCACGTGCGCCGCCTCCGCGCCAAACTAGGCGAAGAACGCGCCTCTTGGATCACGACCGTTCGCTCGGTGGGCTACCGCTTCGGCTAGGTCTTCTTCGAAGACAGTCGTGAGTGATGAGTCTCACGTCTCACGTCTCACGTCTTGGGTTTCAGACAAAGCTGATGCCCTGCGCCAGCGGCAGATCATCGCCCCAGTTGATAGTGGTGGTCTGGCGGCGCATATAGGCCTTCCAGGAGTCGGAACCGGCCTCGCGGCCCCCGCCGGTCTCTTTCTCCCCACCAAAGGCACCACCGATCTCGGCCCCGGAGGTGCCAATGTTGACATTGGCGATGCCACAGTCGGATCCCACCGTCGACAGGAACCGTTCCGCGCTCTTGACCGACTCGGTGAAGATGGCTGAGGAGAGTCCCTGGCGAACCCCGTTGTGGACAGCGATGGCATCGTCCAGGCTTCCTACCTCAATCACGTAGAGGATGGGGGCAAAGGTCTCCTCCTGGACGATGGGAGCGTCGGCGGTGATCTTGACGATGGTGGGCTCGACGAAGTTGCCGGGGCGGTCGAGGCGGTGGCCGCCGTAGAGAATCTGGCCTCCCTGGTCCTGGGCTTCGGCCAGGGCTTTCATCATGTCGTCGATGGCCCGCTCGGTGACCAGAGGTCCCATCAGGGTTCCTGCCACCAGAGGATCGCCGATCGGCACCTGCCGGTAGGCATCGATCAGCCGATCGAGCAGCTTGTCGGCGATGGCCTGATGGACGATCAAACGCCGCAGCGAAGTACAGCGTTGACCGGCGGTTCCCACTGCCGCGAACAGCACTGCCCGCAGGGCCAGTTCCAGGTTGGCGTCATCCATCACGATGATGGCGTTGTTGCCTCCCAGCTCGAGGATGGCGCGGCCGAACCGGGCCGCCACCGCCGTGGCCACCTCCCGGCCCACCCGAGTGGAGCCGGTGGCGCTGATCAGCGGGAGCCGGGAATCGTGCAGCATCTTCTCCCCCACCACCGCCCCTGGTCCAATCGCCAGGTTGAATACCCCTTCAAAGCCGGAGCCGGCCATCACCTCTTGGGCGATCTTGGTTACGGCGATAGCGGTGAGGGGAGTGTCGGAGGCCGGCTTCCACACCACCGGGTCGCCACATACCGCGGCGACGGCGGCGTTCCACGACCACACCGCCACCGGAAAGTTGAAGGCCGTGATGACCCCCACCGGACCCAAAGGGTGCCACTGCTCATACATCCGATGTTGGGGCCGTTCCGAAGCCATCGTCAGCCCGTAGAGCTGACGGGAGAGGCCGACGGCAAAGTCGCAGATGTCGATCATCTCCTGAACCTCGCCCTCGCCCTCGGCTTTGATCTTGCCCATTTCCAATGTCACCAGTGCCCCTAGAGGTTCTTTGTGGCGACGGAGGGCATCACCCAGGCGGCGGACATATTCACCCCGTTTGGGGGCGGGGAGTGAACGCCAGCGGGTGAAGGTCTCGGTCGAGCTGGCCACCACCTGTTCGTACTGCTCGGCAGTGGTTTGGGCGACGGTGGCCAGGGTCGCTCCGGTAGTGGGGTTGGCGACGGAGAGGGCGTTTCCTTCGGCGGGAAGCCACTCTCCGGCGTAGGCGCCGGGGTTGAGGTCGGTGAGCCCCAAGGCCTCGAAGATCTGCTCTCTGTCCATGGCCGTTCCTTTCAGCGGGAGGCGATCGCTTCGATCTCGATTCTGAACTCGGGCCGCGGCAGGGCCGCGACCTGGATGGTCGACCGCGCTGGGGGGTCGGCGGCGAAGTAACTGCCGTAAACCTCATTGACGCTGGCGAAGTCGGCCATGTTGGTCAGGAAGATGGTGGTCTTGACGAGGTCCTGGTAGGAAAGACCGAGGTCGGCGAGGATCGCCCCCAGGTTTTCCATGATTACCCGAGTCTGGAGGGCGACATCGTCGGGGGTGGCTGACCCGTCGCCGGGCAGGGCCACCTGCCCGGAGATGAAGATCAGGCCCTCAGATTCGATCGCCACCGAATAGGGGGCAAGGGGCCGGGGAGCGTTGGGAAGGTCGGGGACCCGCTTAGACATGCTCCTCCTCGGCAATCTCAATGCAATCTTGGGGCCTAGAGCCCGGTTATAGCATTAGGTTTGCGGTGGGGTGGTCGTCAGCTGAAGCTGTTTCCGCAGCCACAAGACCGGGTCACGTTGGGGTTGTCGATGGCGAACCCGCCCCCCATCAGGCTGTCCTTGTAGTCGAGGACGGAGCCCTTGATATGGGTGGCCGAGTCGGGGTCGACTACGACCTTGACATCCCCGAATTCGTGGATCAGGTCTTCCGATTCGATCTCCGAGTCGAAGAACATCTCATAAGAGAAACCCGAACAGCCACCGGGACGGACCGCGACCCGCAGCGCCAAGCCGGCTTCACCTTCGGCGGCAATCAACTCCCCCACCTTTTTGACGGCGGCGTCGGTGAGGTTGACCACCGGAGCGGGCTTTTGCGACTTGATGGAAAGTATCTGGGTCATTGCTTGATCAGTTTAACCAAGGTCGGGGACAGGGCATTCCCAAAGGAGGCGGAAGACGGAATCGGGGAGTGGTGGGGGGCCGATAGCCTGTGTTCATGTCCACCGTTGATGCCATCTACGAAGTTCTCAAAGGGGTAGTTGACCCTGAACTGGGAGGCAACATCGTCGATCTGGGCATGGTGGATTCGGTGTCAGTCGACGAGCAAGGGGTAGCCGACATTGGCATCGCCCTCACCGTCGCTCAATGTCCGATGCGGAGCTTTATCGAGGGGGAAAGCGCACGCCGGGTCAAATCCCTAGCCGGGATCAGCGACGTACGCATCCACACCACCGCCATGACCTCCCGCCAGCGCTCCGAACTCATGTCGGGGGCGCGGCTGAGAGCCCGGGAAACCGCCGTTCCCACCCAGGTCCATCCCACCACCCGGGTGGTAGCAGTCAGCTCCGGCAAGGGTGGAGTGGGCAAATCCACGGTCAGCACCAACCTGGCGGTCTCGCTGGCCGATCGGGGATTCGAGGTGGGGCTGCTCGACGCCGACATCTGGGGCTTTTCGATCCCTCGCATGATGGGGGGGGAGGCCCGGTTAACCGCCGACGACGTGACCCGGCTCATCATCCCGGCCAAGATCCAGGGAATCTCAGTGGTCTCCACCGGCCTCATCATCGAAGACGAGGAGACTGCTCTCATGTGGCGGGGCTTGATGCTTTCCAAGGCCCTCGAACAGTTCCTCCACCAGGTGCGGTGGGGTCAGCTCGACTACCTCGTCATCGACATGCCTCCGGGCACCGGCGACATCCAAATGGCTCTATCCCGAATGCTTCCCCAAGCCGAAATGGTGGTGGTGACCACCCCCCAAAAGGCCGCCCAGAAGGTGGCGGTGAGGGTCGCCGACATGGCCCGGCGTTCACATATGCCCATCGTGGGCGTGGTGGAGAACATGTCCTCTTTCACCTGCGACCACGGGGTTGAATATGCCCTCTTCGGACAGGGCGGTGGAGAGGATCTGTCCGAACAGCTATCGGTGCCGCTCTTGGCTCAGATCCCCCTCGACCCGGCGGTGGTGACAGGCGGAGATCAGGGGCTCCCCGTCACTCGGGCGGCACCCGAAAACCCCGCCGCCCAAGCCTTCTCCCAGGCGGCGGCTCGCCTCACCGAACTACTGCCCCCGGTGGAGGACGAAAGCTGCACCGGCCGCATCGCTAAACTTCTCGAGCAGCTGGCGGCCAGTGGCGAACCCCCCAGGGGAAAAGTGACTAGTCAGTTGGGTTGAACTGGAAATCCACAGCGCCTTTCCGCCGTCTCGCGCCGATCATGTGGGGGAACGTGCCCGCTGCAGACGGGTGGGACGGCTGGGAGGCTGTCTAGCTTCGGGGCCTTGGATCCCCCAACGGGGCCCCGACCAACACGAGGGCCTGTTGTCCCCCACAGGCCCTCGTGATTATTCCGGCGAACCCCGGGTTGAGGGTGATCGAATTGATCATCTACAGCCTCGAGAATGAAGCCGGGAGCCTGCCCTCAACATCGAGCTTGGCCAGATGCGCCATGACGGAACGTGCCGCCAGCGGGTGAAGCGAGCGATCCACTCCGGCATACACCACCTCGACCACCTCTTCCACCGAACCGGCGCCGGCCGCAATCGCCGCCAGGATCTCCTCTTCCCGTTGCCGGCGATGAGCGAGATACCAGTCGATCACCTCCCAGGGGCGGTCCATCTCCGGACCATGGCCGGGAAGGAGGCGCTCCAGGTCGAGGTCCCGCAGCTTCTCCAGCGAATCCAGGTAGGCCGTGAGGTCTTCGATCATCACCGACGACCCCCCGATGATGTGATCGCCGGTGAAGAGCACCTTCCCCACCAGGAAACACAGATGGTCGTCGGCGTGGCCCGGGGTGTGAAGCACCGTCAGCAATTCGTCGCCCAAGCTCAGCTGATCTCCCTCCCCCACCAGGCGATCGGGATCGAAATCGGGTCCGGGGCTGTAGCCAATGGCGGGAACCTGCCACTCCCGGGCCAGCGGATTGGCGAGGGGGGCATGATCGGAATGGGTATGAGTGACCAACACCCCGAGGGGCCGCCGCTCGGCGACGGTATCGATGATCGCCTGACGGTGTGGATCGATCACCGGACCGGGATCGATCACCCATACCCCCGACTGTCCTTCCAGCACCCAAGTGTTGGTTCCGTCCCCGGTGAACGGACCCGGATTAGGGGCGAGCACTCGCTCGATCTTCACCATGGCAGATCCACCTCGACCACAGAACCGTCGGGCCGGAGCTGAGGAGAGATCGGAGCGGTCCGCGCCTCCTCGGTGGCGCGGAGAGCTGCGGAGCCCGACTCGTAGCGGGCCAGCCAGCGGAGGTGGGCGATGGTGGGCAGAACCATGCGCCACTGGTGGGCTTGATGGGCGGCCAGGGCCGTAACCGGCGCAATAAAGGCGGCATCGGCCACCTCCAGCGCATGCGCCTCCAGGTCGGGTGCCTTCCCCACCACTCCCAGGAAGAAGCGGGTGTCATAACGCCGGGGCAGGCCCTCGGGAGTAATCCAGCGGGAAACGAACCGGAGATCGTGGCCGGCGATGACCACACCGGTCTCCTCGACCAGTTCCCGCACTGCCGCCGCCCGGAGAGAGTCACCATCGCTGTCGCTTTCCGCCACCAACCCATCGCCTTGGTCCACCACCCCACCGGGGAAGACCCAGGCCCCACCAAACATTCCTCCCGGCGTCCGGCGGACCATCAGTACTTCGAGGGGGCGGTCGACCACCAGCAAGACGGTGGCGGCCGCCCGCGGCACCACGGCGGGCATTGAGCCAGGGTATACGGCGCCCCTTTTCGGGTCCGGTGGGCTCGGTAGGCTCTGACCACGATGACGCTGCGCGACCTTCCCTCCGTGGACAGGCTCACCAGCGAACTGCACGACGGCAGTTTGCCCCGGTCGCTGGTGGTGGCAGTGGTGAGGGACGCCATCGAAGAGGTCCGGCACCTCGGCGATGGAGCCGAGCCCTCCCAGGCCCGCGAAGTCGCCCGCCGACAACTCAATCTGCTGGCTCGCCACCGACCGGTTCGCATCATCAACGCCACCGGGGTGATTCTTCATACCAACCTGGGGCGGGCGCTGCTCTCGCCGGAAGCAGCCGCGGCCGCCACCACTGCCCACCTCTTCTACGGCAACGTCGAGTTCGATCTGACCACCGGGGAGCGGGGAGCGCGAGCGCCTTACCTGCGGCGGCTCGCCGCCCATCAGACCGGAGCTGAAGATGCCCTGGTCGTCAACAACAACGCCGGCGCCCTCTTCCTGGTCCTGTTGACACTCGCCGCCGGGCGGCCGGTACCCGTCTCGCGGGGAGAACTGATCGAAATTGGAGGCAGCTATCGCCTCCCCGATCTCATCGCTGCCAGCGGGGCGGTGCTGTTGGAGATCGGCACCACCAACCGGACCCGGCTGGCCGACTACCGAGCTGCCCTCAGCCACCAACCTTCCCTCTTATTGAAGGTTCATCCCTCCAACTATCGAGTGGAGGGATTCACCGAAGCCACTGAACTAGGCGACCTGGTCAATCTGGGCCGTGGCGCAGGGCTCCCTGTGGTTTTCGACGCCGGCTCCGGCCTCCTCGACCAGAACGCTCCCTGGCTCCCCGGCCCTACCCCTCCCTGGTTGGAGGGCGAACCGGGGATCCGTCAAGCGGTGGAAACCGGGGCTGATCTGGTGCTCTTCTCGGGAGACAAGCTTCTGGGCGGTCCCCAGGCGGGGATCATCGTCGGCCGGACCGCCCTCATCGACCAGCTGCGCCGCCACCCTGCGGCCCGGGCGCTCCGCATCGACGCGGCCACCGCCGCCGCTCTCACCGTCACCCTCGAAGCCTATGCCTCCGGCCGGGCCGCCGACCTTCCGGTGTGGAAGATGGCTGCCTCCGACCCATCCCACCTCGAGGCCAGGGCTCAAGCCATTCTCACCGCCGCCGGGATCGAAGGGCGGATCGTGGAAGGCCACTCCACCTGGGGGGCGGGGTCGGCCCCGGGAGCGTTGATCCCCGGGCCGGTCATCGAGATCGCAGCTCCCCAGGATGCTTTCACCCAACTCCTCGGATCCGATCTCCCAATCCTCGCCCGCCGGCACCGAGGGCTCCTCATCATCGATGTGCGCACCGTTTCCCCCGACGAGGAACAGCAGCTGGCCGCTGCCCTTCGCGCGGCATGCCTGTCATAGGCACCGCCGGCCATGTCGATCATGGCAAGTCGACTCTGGTCCAGGCCCTGACCGGCC
>DATEDX010000194.1:0-10034 GCA_035281425.1 Acidimicrobiia bacterium | reverse complement strand
AGATATAGCCCGTCTGTCTTCGGCAAGTACGGAGGGTCGACATGCATGAGAAGCGGTTGCGGCGGTGGAGCGAGCATCTTCGGCATCGTGTCCCCACGTCCTGCTGGAATCACTGGGATGAAGTCGCTGACCTGGACTGGGCTGCTGGTCGGGTTGAGTGTTCTCGGCGCATGCTCGACTAACCCATCTGGAGCGGCGGTTTTGGACCTGCCGGAAGGAGAAGTTACACAGAGCTTCGAATTCGAAGCAATGGATCCCACCCAGTGGTCGTTCATGGTGATTGTGACTGCACCGATCGGAGCCACCGTCGCCGTGACTTTCCTGACCGCCGATGGAGCAACGCTGAACATCTTTGAGACTCCGGAGACTCCTGAGGCAGCGGACTGTGTGGAGGAGCCCAAAGGATTCCTCGCCTGTATGACCAGATTCCCCATTCTTGAGGCACGAGAACCTGGGGTCTGGACCGCATCAGTTCACAAAACCTCGGCGCCGGCCGCCGAGGTTCATATAAATGTCACTTGGGAGGACGTCTCGGACGGCGGATAGCGGGGAGATCCCGCCTAAGACGCCTACAACTGCCATCGTCCGGGATTGGCGCTGCGCGGCGGACGAAGATAGTCGAGCCTCGCCTCCGAAGTCAGGACAATCGGAGGGAACGGTTACCTCTGGCGCCATTACTGTATTACGATATTGTTTGGATGTGGAGATTCATCGGTCGGCCTACAAGCACGGCGTCTCCGACGCCTCTATCCGCCACGCTCTCGACCATACGCTCACCGTCATCGACCTCGATCCTGACGCCGACCCGCCGAAGGTCCTGGCCATCGGACCCGACCACGCCGGCAATCTGCTTGAGATCATTTGGATCGAGCTCGCCGACGATGTCAATCTCGTGATCCACGCTATGCCACTCCGCCCAGCCTTCTACGACCTGCTTCCGCAGACCAGGGAGGACATGCCATGACCGACCCGAAAACCCATCGCACCCGTAGCGGCCGCACCCTTACCGACGAAGAGATCGAGGTCCTCTCCGAAGAGGTCGCCAAGACCGATTACGACGTCGAAGCCCTCAAGGCCCGGCGTCGTGGGCGACCCTCGATGGGATCGGGCCCGGCAGAGGTGGTGCCGGTCCGAATCGACCCCGAACTGCGTGCGGCGATCGAGGCGCGTGCCGAGGCTGAGCACACCACCACCAGCGAGATCATCCGCGAAGCGATCCGCAGATTCCTCGAGGTGGCCTGACCGATGACGAATCGAAGGTGAATATGAGAACACCGGTTTGATCCTTCTCGACCCGACCAGCCTGGAGATCCGCCAGCATCATGTACCCGGTCAAGGAGTCCATCCCCACGGAGCCCTAAACGACTGGCTGCTGGTCGAGACCTTCAGCGACGTCTGGGCGTTCGAGACCATCAGCTTGATCACAGGCGAGGGCGGCGGTCGAGCGGAGATCTCCGGATCCAGCTACTACATCATCACCGACCGAGACATCTTCCTGGCCAGCCAATCCGGCTAGGGCCTGGACAGGCGGTCAAGCGGCGGGAATGCGGTGGATTCGCTCAGCTCTCCACCTCAGTGGGAACCGCATTGCTACTCGTAAGCGTCTGAATCGTTGCATGACGCGAGCGGAGAGCATCAGGCCTATCAGTCGTGCGAAGCGGGTGCCCGTCATTGGTTCCAGAGCAACAGTTCCGGTTCTGCTTATCGTCTTGATGGTCGCCGCCTGCGATGGCAACAGTGTCAGAACCAGCACCGCCAGCAGTACCACAGCCCAGACGGTGCCCGTGAGCACCTCCGCTACGCCGTCGACTGCCACAACTTCATCGTCTACCGCCACGCCCTCGACTTCGACCACCGGGCCGCCTGGCGATCCTGCAGTCGATTGGGCAGATCCCGAAGCCGTCGGCCGCGCCTTTCTTGACGCTTGGCGTGCCGGCGACGAAAGCCGGATGCGGCTCCTCGCCTCGGACGAGCGGTTTATCGCTGGGCTCGTCGATTTCAGTGTTCCCGATGAACCAGTGGCATGCAAAAGCATCGACTCAGAGACGATCCAATGCGACGTCACAGTGATCGCCACAGGAGAGCTGTACTACGCGTTGCTGCGGCAGTCCGGTGACAAATGGCGGGTCGACTATGCATCGGTCTCCAATGTCAACGAGGGCGGTGGCCCCTAGATCCTGGACGCCCCCAAAGAGCATCACCACAAGTCCCCCAAGGCCCTCCACGTCTACTTACGCCACTCACGTTCGGAGACTGCTTGACCGTTAGCCGGCCATCGTCGGGGATCGCACCGAGGGGTTCCGAAGTCGCGGGCGGGTATTTCCGCTGTGAAGACTGTCCCTCAGACCGAGCCTTTTCTGTTTGCGTTGATCTTCATTTCACAGCGCCCGGCTACCCGCCTCGCACACCGTCAAGATTTCAGAGCCGTGGACGGCAGTTCCGAGTGCCTTCGGCCATGCCTACGCGGGTAGAGACTTTCGTCTCCGCCACGCGAATGTCGCGACCACAGCGCCCAAGGCTGCCAGCGCCCAGACGCGGGTTACCTCACTCCCGATTTCGATCAGGGCCGTGTCGGGATACCAGCCTTCGACACCTCCCCGAAGGTCATCGTTGTTGACAGCTGGAAACGGCACCACCGCCCACCGGCCCGGTTCAAGGTCTACCGAACCTAGGTAGGTCCCTGGTTCGACCCAGTTCAACGGCACCTCAATCGCCTCTCCCAGGGCAAGAGTGGGCCGCCCATCCTCATCGACCTCATCGGCCGGAAAGATGGCGATGAGCCCAGTCAGATCCAGGGAGTCGAAGTCGTGGATAAGCGACTCATCGCCGACGATCCTGACGGTGACGTGGACTGTCTCTCCTTCCGCCTCAACCTCCATGTCAAAGGGCGGCATCTTGGCCAAGGCCGGAGCTGATATGGCCAGGAAGAAGACGGCGACAAACAGGACGAGCCTTCTCATTCGGCTAGCTCGGCATCCTGAATCGCATTGGGAGCGACGGCGGAAGTGCTGGCATCGTCACTTTGAGTGGTGACATTGGCGGCCGATTCCGGCGCCCCGAGCTCACCGCCCGGAGCCGTAGCTGGCCAGCCACAAGCCACCGTGGCGGTCGTCATGGCCATGATCGGTATTGGAATGAACCTCCTCAGATTCATGGCGAGGTCAAATGATCCGTTCACGTTGGTCACCTCTCACTTCTCACCTCTCTTACACCGCAGAACGGCTCCGGGTTCCGGTCTTTTGTGGAACGCAGGCAGGGCCGGAGGTGTAACAAGAGTGAGAGAGTCCGTGGAGGGCCGTCCACTGGATGAGCAAGATCTGATCGCGAGCGCGAGGAATGGTGACACCCGAGCCTTCGAGAAGCTGGTACGGATACACCAGGGGATTGCGTTACGGGTCGCCTACCTGGCGGTCCGAGACCCGTTCGAGGCGGAGGACGTGACCCAGGACGCTTTTGTCAAGGCCTATCAATCGCTGGGAAAGTTCCGCATGGAGGCGCCGTTCCGGCCCTGGCTGCTTCAGATTGTCCGCCACGAGGCTCTGAACCGGGTAAGGGGCACCAAGCGCCGGGAAAGGCTCGCCTTGCGGGCCGCAAACGACCCGGTCTCGGGGGATGCGGCCCCATCCCCCGAGACCGAGATCATGTCCGAGCAAGAGCGGGGTCGCTTGCTGACACTGATCGATGATCTGCCGGTCAAATACCGCGAGGTCGTCGTGCATCGGTACCTACTCGAGTTGTCGGAGGAGGAGACGGCCGCCATCCTTGAGATCCCCGTCGGGACGGTGAAATCCAGGGCTTCTCGGGCGCTGGAGCGTCTTCGCCGACGCCTTGCTATCGAACCCGAGGCGCCGCAATGAACCCACGCTCTCGGCTCGAGTCGATGCTGTTCTCGCTGGCCAACTCCATCGACTGGCCCACTCCCCATGATCAAGCGACCAGTCGGGTGATGGCACGCATCGAACCAGAGCCGACGGCCCCACGCCGTATTGGCTGGAACCGACCCTTGGTCACTCTGGCCGGCATGCTCCTAGTTAGCTTCGTGCTGGTCCTTTCACCTTCGGCCCGACAGGCTGTGGCTGACCTCCTGAACGCGGCAGGGGTGCGAATCAGTTTCACCTCCTTTGAGACTCCGACCACAGGAGCGAGCTTGAATCTCGGCGAGCCGGTTGATCTAAACGCGGTTCAAGCGGTCGTCGACTTCGAGGTGCGGGCACCGCGGGATCAAGGTCTCGGACCACCCGACGCTGTCTATGTGAGTGAATCAGGCCAGGTCACGATGGTTTGGGCCGGCAGCCCGACGCTACCGGCGGCCAGAGACACCGGCATCGGCTTGCTCCTCGCTCAATACCGAGTCGATGGCCAGGACCTGGCACAAAAATCACTTGGCCCAGAGACCCAGGTGCAAGCGGTGATGGTGGAGGGTCAACCTGGACTGTGGGTCGAGGGCGCAGCGCACACATTCACTCTGCTAGACGCTGAAGGCAACCCAATCGAAGAGACCACCCGGCTCGCGGCCAACGTGCTCCTATGGGATGCCGAGGGAGTCAGTCATCGTCTGGAGACAACAGGCGACCTTCAAACTGCCCTGACCATTGCGGAGGCATTGGAGCCATTGCCATGAGCAGCTCGCTATGCACCACTAGCTGCGCACCGTGTTTCGATGCGCGTATCGGTAGATCAGTAATCCGATGATGGTGAGAGCGGTCATTGCGAGCGAGATGGCAAGTGGGGCGATGACGAACGCAGCGATGCTCTCCACAGCTCCGCTCTCGGGATCCCAGGTAACCCACCCGTAGATCAGGATGCTGGCGAGGATGAGGTCAATGAAAAGCAGCCCAACTACCGCCCAATTCTTGAGAACGTTCACGATTCCAGACTATTCCTTCCTGACTTGGGACTGGGACTATCAACCAGGCGGATTGGGGTCAGGCGATCATCCGGTTTGTTCAGCGACCTGAGGATTTAGCCTTACCAGATGCAAGGAGCGTCTACCACCTTGGTCGGCGCCTTCCGGACCTATCTCGCTCGGCCTCCGCTGCGTGTGGCGCTAGCTGCTGCCGCCGCCCTCGCCTCGAGCGTGCTGTGGTACCTCAATTCACCTGCAGCCGTGGAAGTGGCTCAGGCTGAGGAAGCCAATGACGGCGGAATCATTGCCACGGTCCATCGTTGTGGTGTCGACCTCAGCGTCGAGGTGTACGAAGACGACAGCTTGGTGATCATCACGGTATTCGATCACCGTTTCCGGATCTGGCTCTCCGGCGACGACTGCCAGAACGGAATTCGAGTTCCGTTGAGCGTTCCCCTGGGGAGGAGAATGTTGACCGATGGCTCCACCGGCAGACTCCTAATCCCCAGTCCGTAAAAACCGCGGGCTGATGAGATGTGAGGCTTCCGATGGTGGGGGCGATCCTGTTTGGAGTTTCGGACTGGCTGCCCAGGCTCACCTTCGCATTTGGATGAGGACTTGGTTGCGGGCGTCGTTGGGTGAGGGTGCAGGGTGGGGTGGGTTGGGTTGTCGAGTGTTTTGCCGCAGGTGTTTGAGCCGGTGGTGGTAGCGGCATAAGAGTTGGAGGTTGTCGAGTTTGGTTTCGCCGCCTTCGAGCCAGGAGACGATGTGGTCGACGTCGCACCAACGGGCGGGGCGAAAACAGCCGGGGTGTTGACAGTGACGGTCGCGGGCGATGACGGCTCGGCGGAGAGCGGGGGGAATGACCCGGGTTTTTCGCCCCAGGTCGATCACTTCCGATCGGGCTCCGAAGACGAACCGGCTGACCGAACAGTCACAGGCCAAAAGCTCCAGGGTGGATTGGCTATACACCGTCCCCGTCACCGATTCGGCCAGCCCCACCGTCCCAGACTGCGACCCGTCGTTGTTGCCCGGGTGGCTGCGGTGGAGTCGTTCTGCTCCTACCAGCACCATCAAATGGGGTTTCTCCCCGCCACTTTCGGCCAGGTCGCCGTGGTCGAGGACGTGGCGAGCCAAATCGGATAAGGCGTCGGCGCGTCGTTGGGCTCCGCTCCGGGTATCACCAGACGAAGGCGGTGCCATCGCCGCCTGCAAAGCGGTGTGGAGGATCTCCCCTCCCACCGGGTCGAGGAACCCGTCGATCCGCCACATCCCCTGGAAAGTCTGGGAAAGGTGAAGCCGGCGCTGTTCAAACAACTGGGTGGTGTCGACCTCGCGGTGATCGACCGCCTGCCGCCAATAGGCCACCGCCCGCCCCGTCGCCACCACCGACAACCCCGCCACCGCCTCGGTCAAGGTTTCTTCATGTTCAGCAAAAACGACGGGGTGGGCGGCATGGGCAGAGAGAAGGTGCCGCACCTGGTCAGTGGCCAAGTCGCCTCTCACCCACCCCCGCAGCGTCAAAGGCATCCCTCGCAGCGCCGACGCCTGTGCCACCAAACGGCGGGCCCTTTGCGGAGCGATCCGACACCGGTCGATTAGAAACGCCGAAGCGGAAGGATGCTCCGACTCGTGGTGGGCTCCCCGGTCGGAGAAGAGGGTGAGGCGGCGGCTTCGCTCCGCCTCCAAGGCAGAAATGGCCGCCTCTAACTCCACTAAAGAGTCGGCCAAATCGCTGTTGGTGAAGGATTCGATCGGCTCGGCACCGAGCCCGCCTATCACCGTTCTCAAATCGCCGACAGCGGAGGCCTCGAATGTAGAACCATAAGCCATCATTCCGTACACCTGTTCGAACCACTATGACAGCCACCTAAGACAAAAACCTGATCAACGGCTGAACAAACGAGCCTTTTCCGCGAATTGATCAGGCGCCAGCCACCGATATCCTTGAGCATATGCTCAAACGACTGATCGACTCTTATGGCCGGCTGATGGGTCTTTTGGTTGCAGGCTTGGGCGGATGGATTGCGGTCTCGAACTTGGGCGAGGGGTCGTATATGGGCGGGACGTTGGCCTGGATTCTTGTCTCCGGCGTATTTGGTGCAGTCGGAGGTGTCGTCTACCTGCTCAGTTTCGATGGCCCGGACCGGTTCCGTACCCCTTCAGTTCGCCGACTGGCATGGTTGGGAATGCTGGTAATGGCTCTTTTGCCATGGAGCTTCCAATTCGTCCTGCTCCCGATGCTCCTCCTCACCCTCCCCACATTGAGTAAGTTCAGTTGATGCCGTCCGTCATTCACCATCAGGAACTCCCCAAGATCCGATCTACCCGGGACCATCGGGACCGGGTGGATCTCGTGACCGAGGAGTTGTTCGGCACTACCGCCTTGAAGGCCGACCACATCACCTATCACCCCGGTGACACCGCCGCCGCCCACTACCACATCGGCGCCCAACACTTCTTCTTCGTCGATAAGGGGACGGGAGTGCTTCATCTCAACGACCAGACATTTGAGCTCCGGGCCGGCGACGTAGCCATGGCCCGAGATGGCGAAGTCCATTGGTTCGAGAACCGCAGCGATGACCTCTTCTCGTTCTACGAACTCTGGGTTCCCGAGCCGAAAGAGACCATCTGGCTGGTGGAGGACGACCAGTGAACGTGGGAAAGAGTGACGTGAGTTCACGTCGTGCAAACCAGGGGGAACCTGCCGGCACTCGGTGGTGAGGTCTCAAGGGCGTAGCCTGGAAGCTCAGGAGCTCTTCTTTGCTTTCTCGAGCCGCCTGGTTGGTTGTCGCAATATCGTCGGTTCTCGCCTGCTCGGCTGACCGCGGCCTCCCTCCCACGTCGAGCGCAACGCCTGCCTCCGACATCCCCACGGCGGTAACTACAGCTACGTCAACCACCACGATCCCGCCTCCCCCTGCGGAGGCTGAAGGTTGGATTCTCGAGCGTTTGGCGCCGATGGACTCCAATGCCCTGGTGCAGCTGGCCACCGGCCCGATGGGGACGCTGGTGGCAACTCTGCAGCCGGCAGGTGAACTGGGAGTCTGGTTCCAGCCGGAGGGAGATGGCTGGCATCACCACCAGCTCGCTGACTCGAGCATTGGCGGCAATGCCCCGGTCATAGCGGTGGGGTCATCCCAACTGCTGATTATCGAGGTCGGGGACGTTGAGGGTCGTGCCAGAGGTACCGGTTCCACGCCGGTGGTTTGGATCAGCAACGACGGAATCCGGTGGGAGTCTCACCAGGCCAGCACCCTCGCCACCGCCGCCTACCTGTTTGACCTAGTGGATACCAGCCGCGGCTGGATGGCAGCCGGTCAGCTGATCCGTGACTCGCATAACTTCGTACCGGCCATCTTCTCGTCGGCCGACGGAGTGTCTTGGGAGCTCGAAGAAGCGGGGCAAGAGTCGGGCGCCGTTCAAATCGCAGTGGTTCGGGAGGAGGAGATCTTGGTCGGCGGGTCCGAAGACGGCCGGCCCGCCCTGTGGCATTCCCGGGCCGGCGGACGATGGGTGCCGTGGACGGCTCCGGGTCAATCCCACGGGGGTCAGATAGCCGCTGCGGCCTGGATAAAAGAGGAGTGGTTCGCTACCGGCACCCTTTCTGAGAGTGATCCAGTGGCGGCCTGGCGGTCCGGTGACGGGCAGCAATGGGAGAGGCTCGAACCGGCGTTGGGCGGGGATCCAACATCGACCTGGACCTACCGCTTCGGGGGCGGGGAGCAGATAGGAGACCGCCTGGCCATGGCCGCGACCGGGCAACGGCTAGCTCACGAGAACTTCTGTTTCGCGGGAGCAGATTGTTTTTCAACGCACACCTCGTTCCTGGTCACGGACGGCAGGGATTGGTGGGAGCTTCCGGCTCCGCCTTCGGATACGTCATCACCACCGGCTCCAGTCGACGGCAAAGGCGATCTGTTGACAGCCGGTGTCTTCGATGGCGACCTAGTCTTGTGGCGATGGCCGGCCGCCGGCGATTTGCCAGAGTTCCGGCCCGACCCGCCGATTCCCGCTTTGACCATCCCCCGGGCGACATGGGGTCAAGAACTTCAACCAGACGTCGCCTATGCCTGGTCGCTCAACACCCACTGTGGAATCGGTCAGTTGGGAGAGTTCAACGAACGGGTCTGGCATACACAGGCCATGGATGAGCCACTTCCACCAAGTTTGGCCGGCATGGGCGCCATCTATGGAGTGATCGTTCTTTCTCCTGACGAAACCGTGATCACATTCACCTCCGGAGGGACTCTCGTCGGGGTGTACCACCCGGAGCCTCTTAGCGAGACCCGGATGTGCATGTGAGGGCGATCTAGGCGGTGGGGTCTACCACCTGGCCCATGAAAAGAATGACGCCCGAACCGCGGTCGCGGACGAAGTAAAGGTAGGGCCGGTCGATCGTCACGGTCGGACCATGGGAGACGACGATTACGACATCGGTGGCGGCGCCGGCGGTGGTCCCGGTCTCGTCCACTTCGATCCGGGCAACATGGGAGACCGAGTCGATAAAGAACCCCTGCTCGCCCCCCTCAATCATGGCCGAAAAGTCGTAGGTGGCAGGGAGGCCGAGAGTGTGGAGGGTATTGAGTAGCTCGAGGGAGGTCTCTGTCGACCAGATGGGCATGGTGAGGTGGATGCCCCCTTCCTCCAGCCGATCGAAAATCTCCTCTAGTCGCCCGAGGCTGAGTTCATCCTCGAAGGCTTCGAAATCGGTTGGCTGCACCACCACCAGGCTGAGGTTGCCGCCCACATAGGGAAGCTCCACCGCCGTGTAGTCGGGACCAGAAAAACTGGGGAGGAAGTCGTCGTGGGCCATCACCGGGGTCGACACCTCTTCCCCCGACAGTGTCGTAAAGGAGCCGGGTTCTTCCAGCAGTCGGAAAGGGACCGCCCAACGGGCCTTCAGGTACATGGCGTTGGCCAGCACCAACACCGTTTCCGGTGAGTAGCCCTGGGTCAATTCTTGGACAAACCCGTCGGTTTCAGCCGCCACCCACTGGTTGACGAGGTCGGCGACCTCCTCCACCCGGGAGAAGTCCACCCCCAGGGCGGGGGCCCCATAGGACTCCACCGCAACGTTGAGGAATTCTTCTTCCAGCGGTAGGCCGACCTGGGCGAAGAGCCGGTTGGCGGTGTTCAACTGCAGCCCGTCCCCGGCCCGCCCCTCGAGGACCAAATCGATGGCGTT
>DATEDX010000193.1:0-2730 GCA_035281425.1 Acidimicrobiia bacterium | reverse complement strand
AGGTCTTCTTACCGCGAGTACCTGGAAGGGGTGCTGCTGGAAGCCGAACGCCGCTGGTGACCTACAACGGCCGGATCCTGCTCTTCGGGGGAAGCGGTCAACTGGGCACAGCCGTACGCAGATTGCATCCCGATGTGGTTGCCCCGTCGAGTCGTGAGGTGGATCTGGCATCGATTAGGGCGAGCGACATCGAAGACCTCATCCAGCAGCACCAGCCCCAACTCGTCATCAATTGCGCGGCCTATACCAAAGTCGATCAGGCCGAGGAGGAAGAAGCTCTGGCTACCAAAGTCAACGGCGACGCCATCGGCCTACTGGCTGAGGTCACCTCCACCCGATCGCTTCCCTTCGTCACCTTCTCCACGGACTATGTGTTTGGAGGGAATGTGAACCGGCCCTACCGGGAGGAGGACCCTCCCCAGCCGGTCAACGCATACGGGCGCAGCAAAGTGGTGGGAGAGCGACTCGCCCTGGCGGCCAACCCGAGATCGTTGGTCATCCGCACCTCATGGCTGATCTCCGGAAGCCATCCCAACTTTGTGGCGACCATTCTTCGCCGAGCCCGCAGCGGTACACGGCTCCAAGTCGTCGACGATCAACACGGATGCCCGACGGTGGCGGACGACTTGGCCACCGCCACCCTCAAGGCTGTCGCGGCCAGATCCGAGGGTTTGCTCCACCTTGTCAATCAGGAGGCGACCACCTGGTTCGAGCTGGCACAGGAGGCAGTCCGGCTGGCGGGGTTCGACCTGGGTCTGGTCTCACCCTGCGGATCAGCGGACTATCCCACGGCTGCGACCAGGCCCCGGTACTCCGTCATGGCCACCGATCGAGCCCGGGCTTTAGGGATCCAGCTTCCCTCCTGGAAGGACTCCCTGCCAAACGTGGTGACAGAGCTGCTGGGTTGGGTTTGACCACGAGAAGGTGGGCGGAGGGGGCGTTATCTGCGGCTGGCCACTGCCCAGGTAGCCAAGGCTTCGGCCAAGTGTCTGCTTAGAACCCGTTCCTGGAAACGCTCCTGGTAGGCCCGGGCCCCGGCGGCGGCGATCCTTTCTCTCTTATTTGTGTCGACGAGCAGGCCGGAGATGGCTTGGGCGAGGGCCTCGGGGTCGCCGGGGGCGACCGTGACCAACTCGTCCTCTGAGAAGGATTCGGCTACCGCCGGGCTGGCTCGGGTAACGACAGGGCGCCCCACGGCGAGACACTCGAAGAGCTTGTGGGGGATCACCCGCCCCGCCTTGGCCGAGGTGCCGAAGATCCCCAAGCAGACGGCTGACTCCGCGATGTGGGCTGGTAGGTGGTCGAGAGGGATCGAGTCGACCAGTGTGACGTTGGTAATCCCCAGGGTTCGAATGTCTTCCTCGATGCGGCCTCGATCCTGCCCCGACCCGATGAGTTTGAACTCGACCTGCGGGAGGAGATGGGCGGCATTAACGATGACTTCGACCCCTTGAAGCGGCACAAAGGTGCCGTAGAAAAGGACCCCTTCGGAGGCGGTGGTGCTGGCGGGGCGAAAGACGGCGTCGTCCGCGCCTACCTCGAGCACTGTCCCCCGTCGCAGTCGACCGCCTGAGAACTGCCGGTAGTAGTCGAGATGAGATGAGGTGTCTGCGATTACCCCTTCGGCCAACCGCAGAGCCAGGCGATCCACCCACCCCACCAGCCGAGCGAAGAGAGAGCCTGGCCGGACGAGGGCCCGATCCTCCACCGTCGTCTCGTAGAGGAGGAAGAAGGGGTCGAACACCACCGGGCGGCGTTTGAGCCGGGCGACCGCCGCTACCGCCGGCATATCGAACCAGCCGGGATAGGAAACCAGGTAGAGGTCGGGGGGCGGCAAGCGCCAGAGCCGCCAGAGAAGGCGAGGGTAGACGAGAGCAGCGCGGGCGGCGGTCCGGAGTTTGCCGCCGAGGACGACCCCAATCCGGTCGTCATCCCACAGGCGGACGCGCACCTCCACAACCTCCGCTCCTGCCAGCTCCAGTAAGCGAGCCAGCCGCTGGTTGCGGGAGAAGCTCGGCTCAAAGGTGCCGGCCCAGATCACCCTCACTTGGGTTGGGAGGAACTCACAAAGGCGCCACGGCTCACAAAGGCCAGCACCAAGAGCTCGGCCACCAGTGTCGAAAATCGGTGGAGGAGAGAAGTGGCGATGACGGTTGAGGAAGGCAGCGGCACCATCAGGCCGATCATCACCACCTCCCGCAGCCCGAGGCCGGAGGGGAGGGGAAACACGAGGAACCCAACCACCCAGGCGAGGGCAAAGATCCCGATGGTGGTAAAGGCCATCCGCAGGGAAGTGAAGGCGCCGGCGAGACCGGTAAATGCGAGGCCGGAAAGCAGCATTGGGACCAGGCTCCAAGCCCACGACCGCCACAGCGTCGCAGTGGAGGGCACCCCACCGCTGAGATCGATCCGCTGGACCACACGCTGGATCAGGCTTACCCCGGCCTCGAGCACCGGTTGACGTATCAGCACTAACGCAGTCACTGCCGCCGCGGTGACAACGGTCTTGAGCCAGGGAGGGGCGTTGTCGAGGAGGAGCAGCAGGGCCAGGGAAGAGGCCGCCGCTACCTGGATGAAGGCGTGGACCGCGAAGGCGACTCCTGCTCTGGGGCGATCTCCTTTGTCGCGGCTGGTGAGGCCGATCTGCCCTACCAGTTGGAAGGCCCCACCCCCCGGCAAGTACTTTGCCGGCTGGGCGGCGAGGAAGGCACGAAAGGCGCGAGGCTGCAG
>DATEDX010000192.1:0-12449 GCA_035281425.1 Acidimicrobiia bacterium | reverse complement strand
CCCGACCATACTGTCCAAGTTTCCAGCGCCGGTATGGATGGCTCCCGATCTCGATCCCTCCTCCCCCCATCTCTTGGTGGGAGGCAGCACGGTTTGGGTGGAACAGGAGGAAGCGCCTGCTTCGATCGTGGCGGCGCAACCCAACGCAGTGGGCGGGGTTGAAGACCTGGCCGCCCTAGTCAATCTCACCCGGCGCTATCAGGCGAAAGGCTGGCTTAAGGTCGATCCGTTGCTATTGGGCCATGTCCGGCTCCCTCCACCGCTGCGATCGGCGGTGTCGTGGCCGCAAGCACCGGGGTCGCAACTGGAGGGGTGGGGAGAGCGGGTGCTGCAGTCGGCGGCGGCCCTCGCGCAGAGATTGCAGCAGGTGCCGGGGCTGGCCTGGCCGGTGCGGAGGCCGGCCGGTCGCACCGTCACCGTTTTAGCGCCCCATCCGGCCTCCACCATCCGCCAGCGGCTCCAAACCGCAGGTGTCTTGCTGGCCGACCCCGTCCGCTGGTGGGAGGGGATACTCGTCATCTCCGTCGGTTGGTGGCATACCGGGCAGCAACTGGACGGCTTGGCGAAGGCCTTGGCCGCGGCCATCACCGGTGATCCGGTTCCTCCGGTCGAAGACGATCAGTTCCACGAGGTTCCCGACGACTTGCCGCGCCGGCGGCTCAATAGGATCAGGGCTCACTTGGAAGGAGCTCCATGATTCAGAGTACGGCCCGACCCGAGCCCGCTCCCGAGGGAGGGGTCCAGCTGGTCCGGGAGTGGACGCCACCCGGCCAGCCGATCGGTGACGTCGTCTTGGTTCACGGCATCGGTGAGCACTCGGGTCGTTATGAACGAACCGGTTCGCTGCTGGCCGAAGGTGGCTATCGGGTGCGGGGATTCGACCTCATCGGATTTGGGGCCTCATCGGGAGAGCGGGGCGACGTGCATCGCTGGAGCCTCTACCTCGATCAAATCCAAGAACACCTAGGTGCGGCCCGCACCCCCGACCGGCCACTGGTGCTGCTAGGTCATTCGATGGGAGGACTGCTCGCCCTCGAGTATGCCCTGGCGGAACGACCTCAGCCCGATCTGCTGGTCCTCTCGGCGCCGGGGCTGTCAGGAGGGGAGGCGTGGCAGCGGAAGCTGGCACCTGTCCTGGGCCGAGCTCTCGCCACTACCCGTTTCCCCACTCGGGTCAAAGGGGAGATGCTGTCGAAGGATCCCGCAGTCGGCGAAGCCTATTTCGCCGACCCGTTGGTGCTGACCAAGGCGACGGCCCGGCTGGGGGCAGCCATCTTCGCCGCCGGCGACCGAGTGCGAGCTCATCTCGACCGGCTTTCCATCCCCACCCTGGTCATCCATGGGGGCGATGACTCTTTGGTCCCCACACCCTCGTCAGAACTCCTGGCCGGATCGACCCTGGTGGAGCGGAGAGTGTTCGAATCCCTCCGCCATGAGCTCCTCAATGAACCCGAAGGGCCCGACGTGGTGCGTGAGGTTCTCGACTGGATCAAGGAGAAGGCTGGGGGCGGCTAATCGCCAACCGCGTCGGGGATAATTGGTGCCTCCGGTAACCTGGTCTTCGATGCGGCCGCTCCGGCTTTTCCTCATCGGTCTGGTGTTGGTCTCCGCCTGCACCGGTCAAACGCCGCCGTCCCGCCAGCCTTTGCCCAACGTAGGCGAAGTGGTAGAGGAGGCCCTGCCTTGCGGCTTCTTGCTCGGTGAGGGTTTGGGAGTCTCGATCGAAGATGTGATTAGCGGAGGGGCTGCGGACGGGGTGTTGGAGTCGGGCGATCTCCTTGTTGGCCTCGACGGGGCCACCGTCGCCAACGCCGACCAGCTGCGAGCCGTCCTGGCGGAGAAAGCGGTGGGTGATGAGGTCGCTCTCGACGTCAAACGAGGCGAAGATGACATCGCCCTCGAGGTGACCTTGGGGGCCAATCCCGACGACCCGGCGCGGCCCTTGCTGGGGGTCATGATCGAAACCGCTTTTGAGCGAGTCCCCGCCCCGGAACTAACCGGCCAGTTAGAAGGGAGCCCGCTGACCCGGGCAGTCGAGATTGGAGGCGACCTCTACGTGCTCGACCCACAAACCGCGGCGTGGGGCAGCCTCGAAGTGGAAGCACCCACCGGTCCCTGGGCAGCGGTGGCGGGAGGGATATTTGTGGTTGAGCAGGCCGACTCGGCGGAGTCGTCGCTCTTCGACGTCGTCTCCCGGGATCGCATCCTCTTTGAAGCGGGTGACTGGCGGGCCTCCCGCATCCTCGGAAGTATTGGCAACCAGATCGTGGTCTCTGCCTCCCGACCGGTTGAAGGGGATGAGGGTTTGTTCGAGCTGGCCATCATGCTGATCGACCTGGAGGCTCGGAATGCTCGCTGGATCTGGGTGATCGACGACTTCGACCTCGGCCTTCCGGTAGTCACCTTTCCCTCTCCCGACGGGACTCGAATCTTGGTGGCCGGTCAAGGTCAGGAAGACGAGATCATTCGCTATCTGGTAATAGGTGTCGACTCGATCGTCCAGCAGCGTCCAGCTGATCTCACCTCCGCCGAAGACCTCATTGCCGTGGGATGGCTTGACAACCGTCAGGTGTTGATGCGGACCCGGGATGGAGCGCTGCAACTGCTGGAACCGGCCACCGGACTGGTGACCCCGATGGAGATGCCGGCCACGGTGGGAAGTGTCTCCCGGGTCTGGGCGGTCGGCGACGGTGACCTGCTATTGGGGGACACCGGCTCGGCCCTAGTCCGTTTCCGCTCGAGCGGCGACAGCGAAGTACGGATCCTGGCCGACAACTGCGAGGTTGGATTGATCGGCGATATCGGCTGGAGACCGGAGCCCGCCCAGTCCTAGGCTTCGGCCGGCTCCTCGTCGGCCTGATGGCCGTTGGCGCTCAGCTCTCCTTCCTCCCGCGAATCACCGCCAACTTCGGCGCCGTCACGACCATTGCCGAGACCTTGTCGGCGGGCTAGCGCTTCCTGACGCCGCTGAGCGCTGACCTCTCCCGTCACCGTCTGCCAGCCGACCGGCTCGCGCATCACCTTTTCGCCAGGCAGTGAGCCCATGATCTCAGCCACTTCGTCGCCGGAGATCGTCTTCTTCTCTTCGAGCACGGCGGCCAGCTCCAGCACCTTGTCCCGGTTGTCATCGAGGAGCTGCTGAACCCGCTCGTAGAGCTCTTCCAGCTTCTCTTCGATTTGATCGCGCCGGGCTCTCAGCGTCACGCTGATGGGCGAGTCAAGACCCCCGGCAGCGTTGGTGGAGGTACCGGCGTAGGAAACCAAACCCTGACCCATCCCCCAGGCTCCCTCCATCAGAGCGCCGAGAGTGGTGGCGCTGGTGAGGTCGCCTGACACTCCCGAGGAGTTGTCGTCGCCGAAGAACATGCGCTCCCCAGCCCGGGAGGCGAGGCTCACCATGATGTCGGTCTCGAACTCCGACATCCACTGCGTGAAGCGCTCCTCCTGGCCCAGACTGCGGACCATGCCGAGGGTGGTGGCTCGTTTTTCAATGGTGACCATGTCGATCCGGCGGTGGACTCCAAGTAGATGGGCGGCGACGGCGTGGGATGCCTCGTGGACGGCTACCGCATGGCGCTCACGTTCGATGTAGTCGACGTCTTCGGGCGGGCCTAGTTCCTTCAGTGCCTTGGCCTTCCAGATATCGGGCCAGAGGATCTTCTCCCGACCATCGCGGATGGCGATGATCAGCGCCTCGTTGACCAAGTCTTTAATCCGAGCTCCCGAATACATCGGGGTGACCACCGCCAGCTTTTCGATTTCCTCTTCGGTC
Organism: Acidimicrobiia bacterium; assembly: GCA_035281425.1. Lineage (GTDB taxonomy): Bacteria > Actinomycetota > Acidimicrobiia > Spongiisociales > ZC4RG35 > JAICND01. The sequence goes on along the minus strand of DATEDX010000192.1, from coordinate 8,677 downwards.
AGAGCGTGGGAGACCTTGTTGAGATAACCCTCCAGCGTTGCCTTGCGGCCTTCCTTGGAGGGGTAGCCAACCTTGTAAATACGGTCGATGCGTCCGGGTCGCAACATGGCCTCGTCGAGAGCGTTGGGCATGTTGGTGGCGAGGATGTGGAGGATCCGGTACTTGGGCGGCGGCTTTGGGCGGAACCCCAGCAGCTTGCGAATACGGTTCCCCAGCCCTCGCGGCTTAGTCAACCCGTTCATTTCGGTGAGGAGGGCCTGCAGGGTGCCCATGCCTCCGCCACCCATCCCCGCTCCCATGATGATTCGGTTGATCCAGGAGCGACGAGGTGGCTCGGGCTCCTCGCTCGGAAGTTCCCACACACTGGCGAGGGCGTTCTGGGTAAAGGGGGACAAGAAGTGGAAACCGTTGCACTGCAAATGGGCCGCCACCTGTCCCGAACCGCCCAAACCCCCGGTGGGGGCGCCCAGCGCTCCGCGGCTACCCAACGAGTCGGCCTCGTCGAGAAAGACGATGACTCCTCCGTGTCGGAGAGACAGCTTGCGAAGTTTGCGGTATAGGGATTTGACCTTGAGGATTCCGACCCCGAAGAACATGTTGATGAAGGCACCGGGCTCCACGAAGACATAGGGCCGGCCGGTTTCCCCGGCGATGGCCTCGGCCATCAGCGTCTTGCCCGTGCCGGGGGGGCCCCAGAGGAGGATGCCACCGGGGATGTAGCCTCCTTTGGCCTCGATTTCATCGGGCTTCTCCAAGAAGGCGATGTTCTCTTTGATCAGATCGAGGACGTGATCTTGCCCCCAAACATCCGAAAACCGGGTCTTGATCTCTTCGGGCATGACCACGTTCATGCCGCCACGGGAAAGGAACCAGAAGATCATCACGAACTGGCCCACGGCGATGGTGAAGATCACTATTGCCTGAATGAAGAATGGGCTGGTAATCACCGCCACCAGCAGGCGAGGAGCCTGAGTGATCGCTTCGATGGGAGACGAAATTTCAGGAACGAGATAGGTGACGATCAGGGCGTAGATCGAGATGATGATGGTCCAGCGGACGAATCGGCCCACCCGGAATCGGGTCCACGGCTTGAGGTGGTCGAGGCCACCTTCGATGCGACCAAAGAAGCCCCGTTGCCAGAAGGAGTGATAACCCGCGCTGCGCTCTGAAACGAAGTAGTGAATCTGGCGGATTATCTCGGCGAAAAACAGAAAGAGCACCACTTGGCCACCGCTGGTGGAGAAGAAGTCGCGTAGTGCCGCGTCCAAGGTCACAAAGGGAGGCGCGACTTCGCTGCCCACCACTGCAGTCGTGATGACGATGAGGATCACCAGAAACTTGATGCGATCCCACACGTCCGCCTTGCGGCGGGTTGTTCTCACTGAGCTCTCTTGTTGACCAGCCACGAGTCCACCACCTCTTCGATTAGGGCCTGGTTGGTTATGAAACATTCCCGACTGCAACCGACCACGATGGAATACATGCGCTGGTCGGCCGGGTCGGTTACCGAGATCAGGTAGGCCACCCCCACCCCGGATCCTTCCGGCTCGCTGTAGGAGACGAGCAGACGCACACCGTCATAGCCGTCTCCGAAAGTGAAATCTTCTTTGACGTGTTCCTGAGGGTCGAGATACTGGTAATAGGGAATCACCGACTGGCTGAGGGTGGCTCGGGAGAGGAACTCCTTCTCCACCTCGCCGATGGTGCGGATCGACATCGATCCGATGGGAAAGTTGGCGGCGGAGAGGGGAGCGGTGACATTGGTCACGTCACGCGACGGCCCGGCATCGAAGGCGATAGTGGAGACGGCAGGAAACTCGAACTGCTGAAAAGGCTCCTGGAAGGGGAGGTCCCCCAGCGAGGTGAGTTCGTCGAACTGGTACGCATTCCACTCCGTGGGAATGTTGATCAGCGACATTTTGGCCGGATCGGTGTAAGTAACGATCTCTTCCTGTCCGGAACCGCAGCCACCCACCAACACGGCAATCGGAACCAACACGAGGGCCAGCCGGCGGGTCATGCACTCCACAGGATACGTCATGAAGGTAAATATCGGTTCAATGGCGACCATGTCAACAGCAGTCTTTTCTCCGGAATTGCCTGCTGGTTGGGAACGGCTGGACTGAGTCCGAGCATGTGGCAGCATGGTGGGGTGGACGGGTATGTCGCAGGGCAACTGCTGGTGGCCTCGCCCCTACTGCTCGACCCCAACTTCTTCCGCTCGGTGGTGCTGATCCTGCAGCATGACGAGGACGGAGCGGTCGGGGTGGTGCTCAACCGACCGAGCACCGAGCCGGTTGTGGATCACCTCCCCGAGTGGGCGCCTCGCCTGGAAGGCGACGGGGTGGTGTTCCTGGGAGGTCCAGTAGAGCCGGAGGTGGCGATCGGAGTGGTGCGGACAACCCGGCCCGGTCAGCCGACGCCGGTAGCCGAAGTGGGAATGGTCGACCTAGGAGACGACCCGGCGGCGGCGAATTCGGGCCCTATCCGGGTGTACTCGGGTTATGCCGGGTGGGGGAGCGGCCAGTTGGAGGCTGAACTGGCGGAAGGAGCTTGGGTAGTGGTTTCGGCCCAAGCCGAAGACGTTTTTACTCCCGATCCGAGCCGGCTGTGGTCGGAGGTGCTTCGTCGCCAGCGGGGCAGTCTCGCCCTTTTGGCCAGCTTTCCTCCTGATCCCGCCTTGAACTGAGGGCATGACCTGATCGGCCGGTCCCGGCAGGTACCCTTGACGGCCGTGACCACCACGGTTCCCCGGCTGCGGAGCGCCCTCCTCGACAAAGCGCCGGGATTGACGTTGGAGCGTGAGCTGTGGGCCGGGGGGCATCGATTCGTCGTGGGGGTTGACGAAGTTGGGCGGGGATCGTGGGCGGGGCCGATTTCGGTGGGGGCGGCGGTGATTCCAGCCTCCCGCCGGGTCTACAAGGTCCGCGACTCGAAACTGCTCACTGAGGAGGAGCGAGAAGCCCTGTTTCTTCGGTTAGCGCAGTGGTGCGACGCATGGGCGGTTGGTCATGCCACCGCCGAGGAATGCGACACGCTGGGAATGTCGGCGGCGCAGCGCTTGGCGGCGACCCGGGCCCTGGAGTCTTTGGGAGTCGTTCCCGACAAGGTGGTGGTCGACGGCAACTGGGACTTCGTGGGAGGGGCCCGCAAGCTGGTCCGTGGTGATCGCACCTGCCTCTCCATCGCCACCGCCTCCATCCTCGCCAAAGTCACCAGGGACCGGATCATGCGGAACCTGGCCGAGCACTTCCCCTTCTACAACTTCGAAGCCAACAAGGGCTACCCCTGCCCGTTCCATAAAGCTTCCCTGCAGGCATTCGGGCCCAGTGCGATACACCGGCGCTCGTGGATCTTTATGGAAGGCCTGGTCTGGAACGGGATTCCCCGCTACCAGCGCGACCCCCAACTATCGCTCTTCTAGCTTTGGTGAATCTGGCGCGTAAAGGTGACGGCATGCCGTCACCTTTACGCGCCAAAACCCGGGTTGGCGGTGGCCAGCCAGTGGTATTCATAAGGGCCCAGCACTGGACCATCCCAGGTGTCTCCGCTGTCAAGGTCGGTGAGGGCACCCAGTCCCAAGGAGGGACGGTCGATGATGGCGGGGCGATCGGTGAGATTGGTCACAAAGAGGTACCCGCCCCGGCGGAAGGCCACCACTCCTAGGTCCCCCGGATCGACCACCACCGGGGGGACCGTGGGGTGAAGGTCGTCGAGCTGGCGACGATTCCGCAAGAGCCGGAGGATGCCCTGATAGACCGCTCCCTCGGGTCCCACACCCTGGGCGGCCCGTTCCTGGCGATGGGGATCGAACGGTGGACGGTGCATCCAGCGGTTGTCTCCGGCCGAGATGGGGTCGGCCAGATAAGAGTGGTCGTTGAGGGTGGCAATGGTGTCGCCCATGAAGATGAGGGGGATGCCGCCGGCGGCAAGAACCACGGAGAATGCGGCCAGGATTCTGCGTATCGCTAGGTCGGTCAGCCCCGGGTCCATGGCTTCCACAGCCGCCTCCAAACCGGCCAGGGAGGCGAGGGTCCCCGAAATCCGGGCGTCACCGGTCTGGGGATTGGCCTGGAAGATGGCCCCCCTCGAGCAGGATCCCTCGACCTCGCCCGAGTAGTAGGCGTTGAGATAGGCGCGGTGAGCAGCCGGATCTACACCGATCTGGTGGGCGTCTTCATCCGCGAAGCCCCAACCGATGTCGTCATGGCTGCGCAGATAGGTGAGCCAAGAGCACTCCGGAGGCAAGGAGAAGCGTTGGCTGAGAGCAATCCTGAGGAGCCGGGTGTCGCGGGTTGCCAGCGCCTCCCACACCGACGACATCAACAGGGGGTTGTAACCGAGACGACACTCGGCCGGATTGACATAGCGGGCAACGTCATCGGGATGGACGATCGCTTCCGACAGGAACTCCACCGACGGGGCGGCTATGTCGGCCACCGTTCTCATGATCGCCAGCACCCGATGAGCTTCGGGAAGGTTTTCGCACGATGTGCCGGGCTGTTTCCAGAGGAATGGGGTGGCGTCCATGCGGATGGCCGCCACTCCCAAATTGGCCAGGAACAGCATTTCCCCGCACATGGCAGCTAGGACCGCCGGATTCTGGTAGTTGAGATCCCATTGGAAGGGATAGAAGGTGGTCCATACCCAGCTTCCTCCCTGCACCTCGGGATGCCAGGTGAAGGCGTCGCCGCCCCGATCCGGGAAGATGCCTCGGAGATGAGGCGCATACTGGTCGGGGACGGTGCGATCGGGATAGATGAAGTAAAAACCCGAGTACTTGGTATCGCCGGCGGCCGCCGCCCGGGCCCAGGGATGATCGGCGGCGGTGTGATTACAGATGAGATCGAGGACCAAGCCGATGCCGTGGTGCCGCAGCGTCTTCACCATCTCGATCAGTTCCTCCATCGTTCCCAGATCAGGTCGGAGGCGGCGATAATCGGAGACCGCGTAGCCGCCGTCGTGGTTCCCCGGCGGCACCTGATAGGGGGGCATGAGGTGGAGGTGGGTGACGCCGAGATTGTGGAGATGGTCGAGACGCCCCTCTAATCCGGCAATGGTGCCGGCGAAACGGTCGAGGTAGGCCATGGCCCAAATCGTCTTTTGGTCATCGACCCACGGCTGCACCCCGGCCGGGGCATGCCGATCGAGGCGGCGAAGCCGGCGTGGACGCTGCTGGTAGCCGGTGGCTACCGCATCCATGACCTCGTCGAGGATCCAGGCGAAGTCGTAGCGCCACCCATACAGGGCGTGGAGTTGGCGGAATAACGTCTCGAAGTGCGCTTCGAGGCGGTCGGAAAAGGTCCGCCAATTGCCTTTCTTGAACCGGGTCCGGAGCCGATCCGCCAACCGCAAGCGTGCTTCAGCGGCAGCGGGGCCCATCCAATCGTTGCCGTTCACCAGAGCTGCCTCCGAACTCAGCTGGTCAGCTGGTCCAGGTAGATCGGGAACATCTCCCGCCAGGTGATCCAGTCGTGGGGCCACTCCGGTCCCCACTCTTCGACCCGGTTGGGTATCAACCGGCGCCCTAGGACTTCAGCTACCCGCCATGATTCGCCCGGTTCCTCGGCGCGTCCCTGACCGTGGGTCAACAACACGAGGCGACGGCGGAGCCAGTCGAGTTGGGGGCCGTCAGCCAAGGTCGGCAGATAGTGGAGCGGAGAGGAGAAGTAGAAGTCGTTGGTGATGGGCCCGCGCATCCAGCGGGTGAGGTCGAAGGTGCCCGAAACGCACAGCGCGGCCCGAAACACATCGGGATGCCGGCAGAGGACTTCCAAGGCATTGAAGGCGCCAATGGAGGCACCGGCGGTGATCACCTCGATTGAGTCCGACCGGCAGTCTTGGCGGATGGCGGGGACGACTTCGTGATAGATGGCGTCATCGAAGGCGGTCATGAGCCAGCTGGCGTGGCGGGAGTCGGCCCCGGTGAGAAAGGCCCTTCCGTTGAGGGAGTCAACCGAATACACCTTGATACGGCCAGCTCCGAGCAAGGGGCCGAGAGCGTCGATCAGGTGAAACCGCTCGATCTCCTCGCAGTCACCTCCGGCGGTGGGGAAGATCAGCACCGGGGTCCCAAGGGTTCCCCAGCGAACCAGATTGAACTCGGTGCCGACCCGTTCGGATTGCCAGCGTTCGGTGGCTTTCACAGGTTCTCCTCCACCGCATCCGCCAGAGGAGAAAGCGGCTCCAGCGGCTGGTCGACCCCCACCGGTGGGGGAGGGAGGGGAGACGAACCGATCAGGTCGAGTCGATCCCGCTCGGTCTTACGCCAGAACTGGAGCAAACCCCAGAAGTGTTCCGCGTACTGATCAACCTCGTGGGACGGGAAGATCACCGATACCTTGCGTCGGACCGCTTCCAGAGCACGATCGGTGGAGAAATATTCCCAGGTGACCTCGTCGAGGTGGGCCAGGTGGGAGTCGCAGAAGTCGAGAAAGCGTTCGGTCTCGAAGATGCGGTGGGCGAGGCTGGCGTACTGGGCAAGCTTCTCCCGGTAGGGCAAGTCGGTGGCGGCGATCTCGAAATACGGGGCCCAGTTGGGGTTGTGGCGCATCGGACGCCGGGTGGCGGCAACGAACAGCGACCAGCGGATCTTGGCTTTCACCAGCCAAGGCAAGTGATAGTGGAGGCTGGTCACCTGTGAGTCGGGGCAGGCGTTGGCAAAGTCGATCGGGTAGAACTCCCCGTCTTTGCGGAGAGCCTCACAGGAGTTGAAGTCCCAATTGAAGAAGCTGTTGATGGTCAGGACCATGTCGGAGAGGAGTTGCCACTCGCTGGCGTCGACAAAGTTGAAGTCGATGCGGTAACGATCATGCATCGGAGCGGTGGGGTCGTAGCGGATCACGTTGACCTGAGGGCCCACCGCCAGGGTGCGGACGAAGAGGTCGAACGGCTCCACTGCTTCCTGCAGGTGCATGATGGAGCGGCCGCTCTGCTCGTAGGCGGCTCGCAACTGCTCCTCGTTCTCGATTCGGGACACACCCCGCCAGGCGCCGCCGTCGAAGGGTTTCATGTAACAGGGGTAGCCGATCTGTTCGGCCACTTCGGCGAGATCGAACATCCGGGCGTATTGGCTGAGCGTGACCTCCAAGTCGGGCTGCGGTTCATATTCCTTGGGGGGTAACAGCACCGTCCTTGGGATCGGAAGCCCCAAACGCATCATCGCCGCATAGGAGGTGTGTTTCTCCATCGACTGAACCGTGAATGGGTTGTTGAAGACGTAAAGGTCGTTGTGGACCACCGCTTTCTTGATCCATTCCCGAGAGGTGTGGTACCAATGGGTGAGCCGGTCGAGAAGCACTGCGTAGCGGACCGGTTGGCGGAGAAAGAAGGGCTCAATGGTCACTCGCTCCACCCGAAACGTGTAGTGATCATCGCCCACCGGGATTCGGGGATCGAGACGGTTGATGATGTCCTCGTAGAAGATTGGCCACTCCAAGTCCGCTCCGAGGGACAGTCCGATGGTGAGGGGGACTTCGGCCATTGACCGGCAAGCCTAGAGAACCGGGGAGTGGCTGCCCGATAAGGGCAGGGAAGAAAAGTCGTTGGTATCGACCGGGAAGAGGAAGGGCAGGCAATCGGCCAGCCGGTCCCGCCATGCTCCCCAGTGATGCCCGTCCCAGGTCTCCACGACCCGGAGTTGGTGTTGCTGCCCCCGGAGTAGCGGAACCAGCCGTCTTTGCAGATCGACCAGACCTTCATATCGCCCCGCGCTCAAGAACATTCGGCGGCGCCGGAAGCGACGATCGGTGACGAGGCGGGCCTGCAAATCGATCACGGCCCGGAACTCGTCACCAATGAAGCGGTGATGAGGCCGGTAAAGGAAGGTCCCGGAGAGAAGGCCCACCGGGCCGAACTGGTCGGGGCGGTGCCAGGCGGCGGCTAGGGCTGCCACCGCCCCCATCGAAGATCCGAGCAACGCCCGCAGCTGAGGAGGGCTTTCCACTCCCAGGCGCCGCTTGAGGTGGGGTAGTACCTCTTCGACCAAGTGGAGGGTGTGAAGGCGCGAGGCCCCGTATTCGGTCATTCGCCGCCAAGGGTGGAGGAGCACCGCCACCAGGGAGGGAAGCTTGGAAGCCGCGATCAAGCCGTCGAGCGCGTCGACCAGCCCGGCGAAGCGGGCGAAATCGGGTCCGTCGTGGACGAGAAGGAGGCGGATGGGCTGGCCACGCCGGTAGCCGGCGGGGAGGTAGACCTGATGGTGACGCCGGCCTCCCAGATGGGTCGACGGCACCCTGACCTCGATCACCCGCCCCCGGCTCGCCGCCGAGACTGACGGGAACTGGGCAGGTCGATAAGCAGGCCCGCCGATTACCGAGTTGGTACCGAAGGGGTTGGCTGCTGCGGCGGGGTTGAGAGGGTCGGTGATCTCGTGATGCTGTCCGTCGTGTTCTATTGCGAGCAGATATTCGAGGCGGGCAGCGGCGGGAAGGTGAAGTTGCAGGTACCACCGTGAGCCGTCTCCCAGCCTGGTGAATGGGGGAGGGGTAGGGAAGCGGGGCATGAAGGTACGAAGCCGGACCGAAGTCGCCTCGCCGTCGTAAACCAGGTAGGTGTGACCGCCCCGATGAAACGGCCCCGGCGCCTTTTTCAGCAGTGACCAAGGCGGGGAGCGCACCGGGCTGATTCTCGCGGGAAGATCGCGGTGGGGGAGGGGTTAGCCTCTAGGCGGCCATGA
>DATEDX010000191.1:0-4959 GCA_035281425.1 Acidimicrobiia bacterium | reverse complement strand
CCCAAAATCGGGTAGGGCGACCAGAAGAGATCGTCGTCAATCGTTCTGCGCTGCAGGAGGTCGGCCAGCAGAGCTTCCTGGGTCTTGTGTAAACCCTCCATCTCCGTGCTCAGCCTGTGGACTTCGCCTTGGAGATCGACGACTGCAGCGTGGTGATGCTCGATCTGCCGCAGGAGGTTGGCAACCATCTGCTGCCGCTGGCCGAGGGCATCTTGGAGGCGCCGCCAGGGTGTTCCCAGCTCGGTATCGATCGCCACTCCGGCTGACGCCGCCTGTTGTTTGAGTAATTCGACCTGGACCCAACCCACTGATTGTCCCCTCTGCTGAGAGGATCCTAATGGGTCGAACGAACGTTCGCCATCGAAAGCGACAGTGCGTCTAAGGTTTCTTTCGCGGTCGAGTCACGAGTGCCACCGCTCCATGTGGTGGGCATGGGTTTCCAGGTAGGCCCCGGGTTGGTAGTGCGTGTCGTAGAAGTCGGTGTCGAGGTGGTGGGCCTGGACGAAACCGGGGAGCATGATCGTGCTCCGGGTCCCCGGGAATTTGCCGTACTTGTCGTAGAGGTATTGGGCCACCTCGGTCATGCAATCCACGAACTCTGGTTGGTAAGGAGCAACGGTTCGTTTCACCGCCGGGCTGTCGAGCCAGGGGCCAGGGGTGTCGGGGTCGTAGGAACCTCCCGGCCCGAACTTGCGGTCTACGAACGCTTCCACCGCGGCTCTCATGTCCGGATAGTTGGGAGGGCAGAGCGCTTCATAGATCCCCGCCAGTCCCACCGGGTTAGGAGTAATCCAGCGTTCATCTTCCACGAACCGGAACCCCAGCCCCACCACACCATCGGCAGCGTTGGCACCAAGCACGCTGAGGCCGTCCATCCCGTTGAAGTACAGGCCGCCCAGCCCTATCGCTTGGAGCATGAGGACGATGTTGTGCCCCATGAAGGCCAGCTCCAAGCAAAGGCTCTCCTGAACGTCGGATAGGAGTTCGGATATTGGAAGCTGCTTCTCAGGATCAAGCAGGCCGGAGCGGACGAACCGTTCCAGGTCACCCGCTGGTAGGCCGGTGTCGTGGTCCACCACTGTGACCCCGTGACGGATCATCAGGGCCAAGAAACCGAGGCACTCCTCGCTGGCGTCAGCCACCGGCATGAACAGGGTGGAGCCGGGTCTGTTGGCCCACCACAGGTTGGGCGGCAAGATGTGAGGCGGGGCCGAGGGGAGGTCGAGGCGGCCCTCACGGAGGCGAGTGGTGGCCCCTCGGGCGACATTCAGGATCCGTTGTAATGCGTCCTCGCCCGCTGCCAACTCGTGTAACGCCTGGGGCTGCAGGTCCCGGGTTCGGACCACGTAACAACCAGTGTCGTCGGTATAAAACAGAGCAGGGGTTCCGAGACCGGCCGCGGTGGGAGCGGTACGACCAGTAAGTCGGAGCGTGAATTCGGCGTGGGACTCCGGAGTACGTGGACCGAAGGGAACACCAAAGCTCCACCCGGAAACGCCGGTCGCGGCAGCCACCAATAGGGACAGCTCGAGGTCATTGAGGGGGATCGGGTCACTGCCCGACGAGAAGGCGAGGGGGCCGGAAGGAACCTCCATCCCCAGGCCGAACCGCCGGGAACGCCGACCAAAAAGGGCTTGTACCAGCGGAAACTCCAACAACTCCACGGGCGCTTTCGTGGATCTCGTGATGCGGACCTCCTCATCCGTGCCGGAGACTTGACCATACAGAGCAGGGGGCCGGGCCGCTCGCCGAAGATCCGGGCCCTGGGGGTCAGACCGGCATCTGCACCGGGTAGGTGGCACCGAGGGCGGTTAGCACCTGCTCGCGTTTGGCATTGAAGACCTGGTCACCGCGCTGGCGGGGTCGGGCCAGATCGACGGTGATCACGTCGGCGATCCGTCCCGGCTGCCCTTCCATCACCACGATCCAGTCGGCGAGGGTGAGGGCCTCTTCAATGTCATGGGTGACGATGAAGAGGGTGGGCCGGTACCAGGTCCAAACGTCGAGGAGATGCTCTTGGAGGTCGACGCGGGTGAATGCGTCGAGAGCGCTGAAAGGCTCATCGAGCAGCAGGACCGGCGGTTTGACTACCAGCGCCCGAGCGATGGCGGCCCGTTGCGCCATCCCCCCAGAAAGCTGGCGGGGGAGGCTGTCGGCGAACTGGGCTAATCCGACTCTGGTCAGGGACTCGGTGGCGAGGGTTCGGGCCTGGGAGGCGGGGAGGTCGTTGAGGCCGAACCGCACGTTCTCTTCCACAGTCAGCCAGGGCATCAGTCGCGGCTCCTGGAAGACCACCCCGACATCGGCGCCGGGGCCGGCGATGGGATGGCCGGCCACATGCACCGAGCCGCCGGTGGGAGCCTCCAACCCCGCGATCAGCCGCAGCATCGTGCTCTTCCCGCAGCCGGAGCTGCCGATCACCACCACGATCTCGCCCGCCCCAACCTCGAGGTCGATCCGATCGAGAGCGAGTAGTCCGTCGTCAAAACGTTTGGAGACGAGGCGTAGCTCGAGCATCAACCCTCCCTGAACCCGTCGTGCCAGGACACCAGCCGGGAGCCGACCCGAGCCAGCAGGAAGTCGGTGGCTTTCCCCACCAGGGCAAAGAGGGTGATGGAGGCGATGATGATCGAGGGTCGACCGGTCATCTGCCCGTCGATCAGGAGGTAGCCGAAGCCCCGGCTGGCCCCCATGAACTCGGCTGCCACCACGAACATCCATCCCAGACCGAGCCCGCCCCTAAGCCCGATCAAGTAGGTGGGCAGGGAGGCAGGCAGCAGAATGCGCCGGGTTAGGTCGAGGGTCGAGAACCGGTAGATCCGACCTACCTCGACCAGTTTGCGGTCGACGTTGGCGATCGCCGCGGCCAGGGTGAGATAAACCGGGAAGAACACCCCCACCGCGATGAGGAGGATCTTGGGGGTCTCGAAGATCCCGAACCAGAGGATGAAGAGCGGGATCCATGCGATGGAGGGGATGTTGCGGAGAGCCTGGAGCGTGGGGTCGAACAGCCGCCTGAAAGTGGGGGAGACCCCACTGGCCGCACCCAGCACAGTGGCCACCGCCGCGCCGAGCAGGAAGCCCCACCACACCCTCCCCACGGTGGCCAGCCCGTGATCCCACAGGGCACCGTCTTGGGCAAGTCCGAAGATGGTGGATGCGATCTGGAGCGGTGGAGGCAAGAGGCGGGTGGAGACGAGACCGGCGGCTGCTCCCGCCTCCCAGAGCAAGAGCACGCTCAAGGGGACGATCAACCCGATCGGTGATCGACCGGGCCGCAGACGCCGGAGTCCTTGCGGCGTCTGCGCTTCGGTCGTTTGGCTACGGACCAGTAGATCGGTCATTTCAATCCAGCCCCTCGGTGAAGCTGGAGTCGAGCAGGGCTGCCACCGCCGCCGCCACATCAACGTTGGCCTCGATCACCCCCGACTCCTGCAGGGCTTGTCCGGCGGCGAGGATGGTGTCGTGCTGGCTGGGGCCGATGGCCGGGGTGGAGAAGTCGGTGCGCTCGAGTTGTTTCGCCGCTACCTCAGGGCTCAGACCCGCTGCCTCGGCCAGGATCGCCTGTAGTCCGGCGGGGTTGGCCAGGGCCCAGGCTCGCCCCTCTTCATAGACGGCGATCACCGTCTCGACGATTCCCGGGTAGCGACGGGCGAATTCCTCGTCGACATTGAGAACCCCCCAGGTGTTGAGGTCCGGCGCTCGATAGAAGAGCCGGGCGCCTTCTTCCAACTCGGCCTGGGCCATCATCGGGTCGAGCCCCGCCCAGGCGTCGACTTGGCCGGTGACGAGCGCGTTCTTGCCGTCGGCGTGTTGGAGCAGAACCACCTCGATATCCGACTCGCTCAGTCCGTGATCGGCCAAGGCCCTCAGCAGGAAGATGTAGGGGTCGGTGCCACGGGTGACCGCCACGCTCCTGCCCGAGAGGTCGGCCACCTCTTCGATCTCGCTGGCACCGTTGGTGACCAGCGCGGTCCACTCTGGTTTGGAATAGGAGTACACCGAGCGGATCGGGCTGCCGTTGATCTTGGCCAGCAAGGCGGCCGCCCCGGCGGTGGATCCGAACTGGACGCTTCCCGAGTTGAGGAACTCGATCGCCTTGTTGCTCCCGGCGCTTTGTACCCAATTCACGGTCACGCCTTCGGCGGCCAGGGCGCCTTCCAGAATCCCCTGATCTCTCAGGACCAGGCTGACCGGGTTGTAATAGGCCCAGTCGAGGGTGATGGAGTCGGGCAACTCGACGCTTTGGGAGGCGCCCCCACCGCAGGCCGCACCCAAGAGGGCCACGGCGAGGAGGGCGACGGCGCCGGTCCTTAACCGGTTATTGAGGTTCCAATGATTCATGTTTCGATTGCCTTTCGGGAGAAGGGACGCCGATTGACGTCCACCGGACACGACTGCTTGTCGTAGCACCGCCAGTGCGAGCGGCGTCTGCCATCGTGGAAGTTGACCTCTCGGGTGGGCTTGGGGTGCTCTACCTAGCCGGAGAGCTGATCCACCCGAGAGGGCGCACACATACACGGCGAGGCAAGGGGCCTCGGGTTCCGGTGGGGACTCGGGTGCGGACCAATGTTTTGTGACATGCAGGCTCCTCGGTTGTCTCTCGCGCTCTCTCGGAGCGCCGAGCCGGGATACCCGTCACGGCTGTCTCATCGATCAGGCGTTGGCACCATCGCGAATCCTTCGCTCAGGTTGCCGCGGTTTCACAGGGCCTGTCCCTCCACCGCTCTAGATGAGAGCGCTGTCCGGCGGCAGTACAACACGGAGAACCTCCCCGGCCAAATCGACGCCAGGGGAGGACCACCCCAGCGGCACGCGGGCGCCGGGCAAGCACATAGGGTGGCCGGGTTCGGTAGTGTCCAGCGGGTGGACGCGCTGGAGGCGTCTCGCCAGATCTATCGGCAGCTGACCCGGTTGGGGACGGCGACTCCGCCAGCTATGCGCGCCTGGACCGGCGAG
>DATEDX010000190.1:0-4276 GCA_035281425.1 Acidimicrobiia bacterium | reverse complement strand
AAGACCGGGGGGAGATCGGCCTCTTTGAGGTCGGTCCAGCGGGTGAGGGCCCCGATCCGATAGGAGTCCTCGTTGACGGTGATTCCCCGGAGCTCGTCCAGCCCGGAGATGTCGATCACCCGCTCGTTCAGAGGACGCCCGACCCGGGCCGGATAGAAGTCGGTCCCCCCGGCCAGGATCGTCCACTCACCGTCGGCGCAGGCGGTCAGGGCCACCTCGAGGTCGGCTGGTGCCAGGTATTGCATTAGAGCGCCCGCTTCCTCTTCCGGGTCGACCAGCTCAGAGCATAAAGTCACAGTCGGCTCGATTGCAGCCTCGCGATTAGGGTTCGCCACCGCCGAGCACTGAAGGGAACATGGAGATTCGAAAGCTGGTCACCATGGTCGACGAGGTGCGGATCGAGGCCTCCCGACCGGTTGAACCTCCCATCCGGAGGGTGATCGTCGCCGCCGTCTTATCCAATCCCCACGCCGGTCACTACGCCGAAGATCTCGACGATCTGATCGAAGCCTCGGTCGGGCTTTCCGAGCTGCTGTCGCAGGCGGCGGTGGCCCAGCTGGGTGGCAAGCCGGTCCACAGCTATGGCAAAGGCGCCATCGTCGGGAGCAGGGGTGAACTGGAGCACGCCGCCGCCCTCCTCCATCCCAAGTTCGGCAATCCGCTGCGCGATGCCAGCGGCGGGGGCAAGGCCATCATCCCTTCCGCCAAGAAGCGAGGCGGACCCGGCACCTCCCTTGATATTCCCCTTCATTACAAAGACGCCGCCTTCGTCCGCAGCCATTTCGACGCCGTCGAGCTGCGGATCGTCGATGCCCCCACCGATGACGAGATCGTGTTGGCGGTGGCGGTCACCGATGGGGGACGTCCCCATCCTCGGGTCGGTGGTCTCAAGGTGGAGGAAATCGTGGGGGAGGACGGGCTTCGGTGAGCGACCTCGTCATCGCCAACATCGGCACCATCGTCACCGGCCACCTCGCCCAACCCCTGGCCGATGGCGACACCATCGTCGTCCGCGACGGACTGATCGCCTATCTCGGCGGCGATCCTGGCTCAACCGCCGACGGGATCGAGAAGGTGATCGATGTCGCCGGCGCCACCGTCATCCCCGGTCTCTGCGACAACCATGTCCACCCGGTGTTGGGTGATTACACCCCCCGCCAGCGCCAGGTCGACTTCATCGACTCCTGCCTCCACGGAGGAGTGACGACCATGATCTCGGCCGGTGAGCCCCACACCCCGGGCCGGCCCACCGATCCGGCCGGGGTGAAGGCGCTGACCATCCTCGCCCACAAGTCCTTCGCCAAGCTCCGCCCCTCCGGGGTCAAGGTCCAGGCCGGGGCGGTGATGCTGGAAGATGGGTTGACCGAGGCCGACTTCGAGGAGATGGCCGCAGCCGGAGTCAGGCTGGTGGCCGAGATCGGGATCTCCGGGGTCAAGGACCCCGAAGTCGCCGCCACCATGACCGGCTGGGCCCGGGCCCGGGACATGAAGGTGATGGTCCATACCGGCGGCGCCTCCATCCCCGGCAGCGGGGTGATCGGAGCCGACTTCGTGGTGGCGGTGCAACCCGACGTGGCCGGTCACACCAACGGCGGTCCCACCGCCTTGCCGCTGGCCGACGTCGAGCGCATCCTCAACGAGACCTCGGCCCGGATCGAGCTGGTCCACAACGGCAATGTCCGGGCGGCAATCGAGGTCGCCCGCCTGGTCGAGGCCCGGGGTGAGTTGAGTCGCCTCGTCATCGGCACCGACAGTCCGGCCGGCTCCGGGGTGCAACCGTTGGGGATCCTCCGGGTCATGTCCTGGATCGCCTCCCTGGCCGGAGTAGCTCCCGAGTTGGTGGTGGCGATGGCCACCGGCAACGTCGCCGCCCTCCATGGCCTCAATACCGGAGTGATCGGGGTTGGGAAGGAGGGCGATCTGCTGGTGGTCGACGCCCCCCAAGGCTCTCAGGCCACCGACGCCCTCGGGGCCCTCACCATCGGCGACACCCTGGCCGTCGCCACCGCCATCATCGATGGGAAACCGCGGTTCGATAAGAGCCGCAACACCCCCCCGCCCTCACGCCCGATCACGATTCCGGTATGAGCGCAACCGAGCCCGCGAGCAGCTTCTCCGAACACCGCATCGCCCACCGGCTCGACTTCGATCCCGATCGAACCGCCGTGCTGGTGATAGACATGCTCAATGATTTCCTCGAACCGGAAGGCGCCATGCCCCTTCTGGAAGGGCGCCGTCTCTACGAGCCGATCCGGCGCCTGCTGAATGTTGCCCGCCAGGTCGGGTCCCCGGTGATCTGGATCTGCGATGAGCATCTGCCCTCCGACCGGGAGTTCGAAAAGAGGTCGGTCCATTGCCTCCAGGGAAGCTGGGGGGCTCAGATCGTTCCCGACCTCGGACCAGATGAGGAGGAGCTCCGAATACCGAAAACCCGTTACTCCGGGTTCTTCGAAACCGATCTCGACCAACGCCTTCGTGAGTTGGGGGTCGATCACCTGATCCTGACCGGGGTTGTGACCAACATCTGCGTCCGCTCCACGGCCCATGATGCCTTCTTCCGTGACTACCGCGTCACTATTCCCGTTGAGTGCGTGGCCGCCACCTCGGAGCGCGAGCAGGACTCGACCCTCTACGACCTCGACACCCACTACGGGACCGTGGCCGGCTTGGAAGAAGTTCTGGCGATCCTCGCCGGGGCGCAACAAGCGGGGTGATTACGCTCCGAACCGTTTCGCCAGTGGCCCCATTGGAGGAGAACAAGATGAAACAGAGAAGTCTGATCGTGATCGGCCTCGTCTTGATGCTCGTCATCACCGCTTGCGGAGATGGAGGTGGTACTGGTACCACCGGCGTCGAGACCACCAGTCCTCCCGTTGTCGAAAGCCCGATCAAGATCGGAATCATCGCCGACCTGACCGGTCCCTTCACCACCTACGGCAACAGTCTGGCGAGGAGCGCCCAGCTGGCAATCAACATGATTAACGCCGCCGACGGGATTCTCGGCCGCCAGGTGGAGGTCATCGTCGAGGACATCCAGACCGACGTCGCCGCCACCGTCGACAAGGCCCGCAAGCTGGTGCAAAGCGACAACGTCGACCTGGTGATGGGCCCCATCGGCTCCGACGCCAACGATGCCGCCTATGCCGAGGTGGTCGAGGCGGGAGGCAAGCTCCTCTTCTACACCGAGACCTACGAAGGCGGGAAGTGCAACGAGCTCTACTTCTCCTTCGGCGCGGTTCCCGCCCAGCAGATCCGCCCCCTCATACCCATCTTGCAGGAGGCGTACGGCACCAACGCCATGCTGTTCGGCGCCGACTATGTCTGGCCCCGGCGGAGCTTCGAGATCGCCAAGCCCATCATCGCCGAGAACGGAGGCACCGTGGTCTCCGAGCTCTATCTGCCTCTGATCGCCGAGGACTTCAGCGAACTGGTCCAGGAGGTCCGCGACACCCAACCCGACTACATCTTCTCTCTCTACCCGGCGGTCTGGGGAGCCGCCCTGACCGCCCTCAGCGACGCCGGCCTGCTCGATACGGTGGGGATTGGAACCATCTTCCTCGGCGACCCCGACTTCGCCGGCATCGCCGATCTCGCCGAGGGTTCTTACACCGCGTTGCCCTTCTTCACCGTGGCCGACGCCCCCGGGGTGCAGCCCTTCCTCGAGGCCTATGCGGCCGAGTTCGGCGAGGGAGAAATCCCCTCCGGTGGTGAAGGGGTCGGCGCCTACAACGCCGTCTGGCTCTACAAGCAGGCCGTAGAGCAAGCCGGTTCGACCGACCCGGCCGCGGTGGCCGCGGCGATGGTCGGCCAGACCTACGAAGGTCCCACCGGGACGGTGGAGATGATGCCGTCTCACCACCTCAAGCAGACGATCAACCTCGTCCAGGCCCAAGGTGGCCAGTACGTGCTGGTCGACTCCTTCGAGGACATGGACCCCGAGGAGGACTGCTCGCCGTAGCCGCCCGATCCTGTGCCAGGTGAGAGAGCCGTAACCCCCCGGAGTTTCGGGAGCTCCGGGGGGAAGGCAGTCCGCAATGCCGAGCTGATCCTGCTGGCGCTTCTGGTAGCGGTGCCGGTGGTGAGCCGCGATGCCTTCTTCGTCGATCGCATCGGTCGTTTCCTGCTGCTGGCCGTGTTCGCCCTTTCGGTCGATCTGATCTGGGGATACGGGGCGATGTTCACCTTCGGCCAGGCAGCTTTCTTCGGGGGGGCCGGCTATGCGGTCGGCATCCTTTCCACCCGGGAGGCGGGGATCCTCCCCCTCCCTCTGCCGCTG
>DATEDX010000189.1:0-24808 GCA_035281425.1 Acidimicrobiia bacterium | reverse complement strand
TGCAGGGAACCAGATGTTTGGCCTGATCTACCGCAAACCCCTCGAAGCTGTTGAAACCGACCCGGGTCAGGAGCTCGAGAGCCTCGGGCCCTTCCAGGATGAGGTCCACCATGTGATAGGAAAGATCGAAGAGGATGCAGGACTTCTGCCACGCCTCTTGTTCGTCTCGCCAGTTGGTGAATTCGGCCGGAACTCCGGGGTAGACATTGGGTCCGACCTGGGCGTTTCGCAGCATCCCCACGATGTCAGGAGTGGCGTTGAGCAGCTCTTCTAAACTCCCGGCCACGTCGTTCCTCCGCTGGGGAGCCTAGCCATCCGATCGAATCTCGATATCGCTCATCTCGGCTACGTAGAACTGTTCACCCCGACCTTCGACGAGAGCCTTCGCTTCTTCACTGAGGTGATGTCGTTGGACGTGGTCGAGAGGGGCGATGCCACCACTTACCTCCGGTCCTGGGACGACTACGAGCTGTTCAGTTTGATCCTCACCGCCCGGGAGCAGCCGGGTATCGGGCGCGTCGGGATCAGGGCAACTGATGAAGCAGCACTTGAACGGCGGGCCGCGGCCATCGAAGCGACCGGCCAGGGCGAGGGGTGGCGACCGGGCCCTCCTGGCCGGGGCCGCACCTACGCCTTCCGCGATCCCGACGGCCACCCCTGGGACCTCTACTTCGAAACAGAGCGGTTTGTCCCCTCGGGAAGAGACGCTCCTGCCCTCAAGAATCAAGCACAGCGCCGACCCAACCATGGGATCGGGGTAAGGCGACTTGACCATGTCAACTTCCTGGCAGCGGAGGTAGAGGCCAACCGTGACTTCGTGGTCTCGGTTCTCGGCGCCCGGCCCACCGAACAGATTCAGCTAGATGGCGGACAAATTGCTGGGATCTGGATGACCTTCACCAACAAGGGCTATGACGTTGTATATACCAACGACCGGACCGGGAGCCGGGGCCGGCTCCACCATGTGGCCTTCGCCGTCGACCAGCGGGAAGACATCCTCCGCGGGGCCGACCTCTTTCTGGAACACGGTGTATTCATCGAAACCGGGCCCCACAAACACGCCATCCAGCAGACCTTCTTTCTCTACGTCTACGAGCCGGGTGGCAATCGGGTGGAGGTGGTCAATGCCGGGGCTCGCCTGGTCCTCGCCCCCGATTGGCCGCTCATCACCTGGACCGAGGCCGAACGGGCCAAAGGTCAGGCATGGGGCTTGCGTACCATCGAGTCGTTTCACACCCACGGCACCCCACCGGTCGCCGATCCCGACCGGTGAGTCGCCCGTCCTCAGCTATCGACTCACCTTTATCATCCTCACCCCGCTGACGTTCCACTCACATCAAGGAGGTCGCGACAAGTGGATGTGAATGACCGCCCGCCGTTTCGAGCTGATCACGTTGGTAGTTTCCTCCGACCCTCCAGCGTGATTACTGCCCGCCGCCAGCACGAGGAGCAGCTGATCGACGACTCCGAACTCCGGGCAGTAGAGGACGGGGCAATTAGCCAGTTGGTGAAGCAGGAAGAGGAAGTGGGACTCCGCGGGATAACCGACGGTGAGTTCCGCCGGTTCATGTTCCATGTCGATTTCCTGGAACAGCTCAGCGGGGTGACGGTTACCGAAGGGCAGTTTCTGGCCAAGTTCCGGCGCGACGACGGCTCCGAGGTGGAGTTCAAACCGCCCACCATGATCGTCGACGGGCCCATCGCTCACACCCATCCGATTCAAGGACCCGACTTCGACTTCTTGGCCTCCCAAGTGAGCCGAACTCCCAAGGTCTGTATCCCGGCCCCGTCGATGCTGCACTTTCGGGGGGGAAGGAAAGCCATCAGCGAGACGGTGTATCCCGACCTCGACCAGTTCTTCGACGACCTGACCGCGGCCTACCGGGCAGAGATCGCCGACCTCGCTCAACGCGGGTGCACCTACTTGCAAATGGACGACACCAATCTCGCCTACTTGTGTGACCCGGAAATACGACAGCGGACCGCCGACCGGGGGGACGACCCCGACCTCCTCACCCACCTCTACTGCCGGCTGGTCAACGACGCCTTCCGCGACAAACCCACCGAGATGGTGGCTGCCATCCACCTCTGCCGGGGCAACTTCCAAAGCGCCTGGGTGTCTCAGGGTGGCTATGACCCGGTGGCCGAGATCCTCTTCAACGAGATGGCGGTTGACGCCTTCTTCCTCGAGTACGACGACGAGCGGTCAGGTGACTTTGCCCCGCTCCGTTTCGTCCCCGAAGGCAAGAAGGTCGTCCTCGGGCTCATGAGTTCGAAGCACGGCCCGGTAGAAGACGCCGGCGAGGTCAAACAGCGAATCGAGGAGGCCGCCCAATATGTTCCCCTCGATCAGCTGGCCCTGAGCCACCAGTGCGGGTTCTCCTCAACGGTTCACGGCAACACCATCCAACCGGAAGATCAATGGCGCAAACTGGCCGGCATGGTGGCCATCGCTTCCGACGTGTGGGCTAGCTGAGCCTCGATTCGGGTCAACAACGACCTCAGGGGATGGTCAGGGCACGTAGCAGGAAAGAGGCCATCTGCGCCCTGGTGACCGGGTCATCGGGACAGAACCGGGTGTTGGCAGGCGGATTACAACCCCGGGTGATCTCCAACTCAGCCAGCTGCTCGATGTCTGCTTCATGGGTTGAGCCATCGTCGTCGAGGAACCTCCCCGAGTCGTCGCTCGTGATCTTGACCAAGGCAAGGTCGTCGGGTTCGATGGAAGCCACTGGAGTTTGGTCGACGGCGAAGATCAGGCCTCCATCACGATTGATGGCAGTCATGCCGTACATCCACAATGTGTCGACCGCCACTGCCATGCTCCCCAGGTCTTCACCGTCGAGACCGACGAGTCGCACCACGAACGAGGGGTCGGGTCCCTTGTTATAGGCGAGGGCGATGGGGCCGGTTCGCAGCTGTGCGAGGTGAACCGGGCCGCCGACCTCATCGTCCGTGAGGTCGGGGCCGACAAACCCCGTATCGGGTGTGCCGTCCGGATCGAATTTTGTCAGGTGGAAGCTGTCAACGTCTCCAGGGTTGTGGGTCTGGACGGCGAGGAGTATCGAACCGTCGGTGAGGAGAACGGAAGCAGTCGAGAGAATCTCATCCGGATAGGTGAGATCAGCCCTGCCGAGGAGCGTCCCTTCGGAATCGAACCCCACCACGCTCACCGCATCACCGGCAAGGGATCTCGTCAGCACCACCGCCACATACCCGTCCGAGGTCAGGAGGACGTCGGTGGCCAGCACTAGGTCGGCCTCTCCCTGCTCGCTCATCGTCAACGTTGTGATGCCGCCGTCACCGAAGTTGGAGTCGACCTGCCCGGCTAGATCGAACCGGGCCGCCCAGGCTTCCAGACCATCGGGGCCGAGGATGCCCCCGACCACCACCACGCCTTCGTCGCCTACCACGATGTCGCCAGTGACGGCCAGACCTTCGGTCCCAACCACCACCGTCCCTCCTGTGCCAAACGACTCATCGAGTTCGCCCCCCAGTTCGAACCGAGTGACGATTACCGAGCCGGCCGCATCGAATCCGGCGTACAGCCGGCCGTCAGGGCCGAAGGCGGCCTTGCCCGGACCCCCGAGGTCGATGGCACTCACGACCGAGCCGTCGGCCGACACCACAACCGCCCCACCCGACTCCGGGTCCGCAGTGAACGTGAGCACTGTTCGGCCTGCGGGGTCGGCTCGGAGCGGCCCTACCCCGACGTTGGAGCTGACAGCCTCGATGGCAACAAAGCCATCGTCTCCATAGGAGACGTCGATGTCGCCCGGACTGGCCGCCGGCGTCAAACCGGCCAAAGTGACCATCACAGAGACGGCCAACAGGGAAGCCTTCATTGCTCACCCTGTACGTTCTCACGTCTCACCTCTCACGCCTCCGCCTCCCCCGTCTTCCGTCTTCCGTCTTCCGTCTTCCGTCTTCCGTCTTCCGTCTTCCGTCTTCCGTCTTCCGTCTTCCGTCTTCCGTCGAGTGAAACTACTCCACCCGGCCAGGCGTTGACGTTCGGCTACCTGCGGAGGCGCGACTGCCCCTGCAGTTTCGGTCCACCACCACGTCGCAACGGCTTAGTGTGGGGCCAAGTGTGACCAGAGAGCGACTCCAGACCACCGATAACGTCAGCACTCTGCTCGATGCCAACCTGGAGGCGGGCCGGGCCAATTCCACCGCGGTCATCACCGCCAGCGACGAGCGCTGGACCTTCGCCGATCTCCACACCGCAATGTGCCGGGTGGCCAATCATCTGCGTGAAATCGGTGTCCGGCGAGAGGAGCGGATCCTGCTGGTGCTCGACGACACTCCGGCCTTCCCCGCCTCGTTTCTGGGGGCGATGCGGATCGGAGCGGTTCCCATCCCGGTCAACTTCCTCGCCCGTCCCGATGACTTCGGCTATTTCCTCGACGACTCTTATGCCGTTGCCGCCATCGTTGATGCCGCTTTCCTACCCGTGGTCGGTCCCTATCTGGAAAAGCGGAAAGGGATCCAGCGGATCGTGGCCAACGGCGCCCAGGATGGCTACTGGTCACTGGACGGCTGGATCAAAGACGGACTCTCCGAAGTCGATCCGGTCGGCACCCATCAAGACGACCCCGCCTTCTGGCTCTACAGCTCCGGCTCGACCGGGCTCCCCAAGGCGGTGGTTCACCGTCACGCCGACGTTGCCGCCACCTGCTGCCACTATGCCTGGCCGGTGTTGGGCATCGGTCCCGAAGATGTGGTCTTCTCCAGCACCAAGATGTTTCACGCCTACGGCCTAGGCAACAACCTCACCTTCCCGATGTCGGTGGGGGCTACCTCCGTATACCTAACCGGCCGCCCTACACCTGACCGGCTGTTCGAGCGGGTGGCCAGCCACCGGCCCACCCTCTACTTCTCGGTGCCGGCCCTCTACAACGCCATCCTCTCCCATCCCGGCTTCGAGCAAACCGACTGGTCGTCGGTGCGGCTGGGAATCTCCGCCGCCGAACCGCTTCCCCCCGAGATTTGGCGACGATTCCACGAACGGACCGGAATCGAAATCCTCGATGGGCTCGGCTCGACCGAGATGCTCCACATCTACTGTTCGAACCGGGCAGGAAAGGTTAAACCCGGCACCTCCGGCGTCCCCGTCGACGGCTACGAACTGGAAATCCGGGGCGAAGAAGGCCGGGTCATCACCGGCCCCGAGGCCGGCGAATTGTGGGTGCGAGGACCCAGCGCTCTCACCGCCTACTGGCACCAGATCGAGCGGACCCGGGAGAAGCTGGCCGGCGGCTGGTTCGCTTCCGGGGACCGATACCACCGCGACCAGGACGGCTACTTCGTCTACGAGGGACGGGTCGACGACATGATGAAGGTGGCTGGGCTTTGGGTCAGCCCAATCGAGATCGAGAACCGGCTGATGGAACATCCGGCGGTGCGGGAGGCGGCGGTGGTCGGGGTTCAGCTTGACAACGCCTCCCGGATCAAAGCGGTGGTCATCCTCACTGATGATCAGACCGCCACCGAACCTCTGGTCGGTGAACTGCAGGAGTGGTGCAAACAGGCGCTGCAGCGATATCAATATCCCCACGTCATCGAGTTCGTCGACGACTTCCCCCGCACCCCTACCGGAAAGATCCAGCGGTTCAAGCTGAGAGACCAGGTCCCCTAGTTCTCGGCCACCGCCGCCACAAACCGAGTCACTGCTTCCGTCACCAACTCCGGGTCCACCAAGTGGGGGGAGTGGCCGGAGCCGGGGACTACGAGTCGCTCCACCGGTCCCGTCACCTGCTCCTCAATGGCATCCAACTGGCGAAGGCTCCCGTATTCGTCTTCTTCGCACTGGATGAGCAGCACCGGGCACTCGATCGGGGAGAGGTATCGCTCGAGGTTCCAGGAACGAAACTCGGAGCTGAGCCAGGCGTCGGCCCATCCGTAGAAGGTCGTCTCGGGGTCGGTGTGGTATTTCGCCATCTTCTCGCCCAGATCCGACTCGGGAAACGAAGCCCGCTGGGTCGCAATGGCGGAGAGGCCCTGCTCCTCGGTGAAGACGTGCGGAGCGAGAAGCACCAGACCGGCTACCGGGTGGCCGCTCCCGGCATAGATGATGGAGATGGAGGCGCCATCGGAGTGCCCGATCAGGATCGGGGTCCGGTCCAGCAGCTCTTCGATCAGGCGGGGTAGTACCTCCTGAGCCTCGACGTGCATGTAGTTGGGCTGACGGCGTTCCCGCTGCGGTTGGGACCAGCCATATCCATATCGCGAGAAAACCAGACCAGGGTGGCCGCTCTGTTCTGTCACCCTTTGGGGAAAGTCGCGCCACAGTTCGATACTCCCTAACCCTTCATGCAAAAAGAGGAGAGGCGTCGCTTGGTCACGGCCCGGGAGGAGGCGATAGTGCAGCCGGTGTCCGGCTACCTCCACGAAGCTTTCCGTCGGCCCCATTTCACCTTCTTCGAGTTGCCATACCGGTCTGACGGTTGTCCTGACCGGCGGGTCAGTATAAGATCAGCTGGTGATCGAAACCCAGACTCATCCCGACACCTACCGCCACTGGCAGATGAGGATCGAGGGTCGGGTCGCCAACCTGGAGATGAAGGTCGATCCCAGCGGCGGCATCCTCCCGGGTTACGAGTTGAAGCTCAACTCTTATGACCTTGGGGTTGACATCGAACTGGCAGACGCCGTCTTACGACTCCGGTTCGAACACCCCGAGGTGGGGGCGGTGGTGATCAGCTCCAGCCTGGATCGGATGTTCTGCGCCGGCGCCAACATCGGCATGCTGGCTTCGGCTTCCCATCCCCTCAAAGTCAACTTCTGCAAATTCACCAACGAGACCCGGCTGGCCATGGAGGATGCATCCGCCCACTCGGGGCAAAGGTACCTGGCAGCGGTGGCCGGCAACGCCGCCGGGGGAGGATACGAACTTGCTCTGGCCACCGATCACATCATGCTCATCGACGATCGCAACGCTGCCGTCTCCCTCCCCGAAGTTCCTCTGTTGGGGGTGCTTCCCGGCACCGGGGGCCTAACCCGCCTCACCGACAAGCGGCACGTTCGCCGTGACCGCGCCGACGTCTTCTGCACCTTGGTAGAAGGATTGAAAGGTCGCAAAGCCTTGGAGTGGGGTTTGGTCGATGAACTGGTGCCCACCTCCTCCTTCGCCGCCACCGTTGCCACCCGGGCCCGCGAGTTTGCCGGGCGGAGTGACCGGCCGACTGAGGCCCGGGGAGTGGAGCTCACCCCCCTCGAGCGCCGGCTCACCGAAGACGGTGTGGCTTACGGGACAGTGACCATCGACATCATCCGGGAAAAGCGCACCGCCACCGTCACCGTGGCCGGCCCTGAGGAGCCGCCCCCATCCGAACCCGAGGCGGCCGCCAACCTCGGCGCTCGCTTCTGGCCCCTCCAGGTGACTAGGGAACTGGACGACGCCTTGCTCCATCTCCGCCTCAACGAGCCCGAGATCGGCACCGTAATCCTTCGAGCCAGAGGCCAACTGGACCTGGTCCTGGCCTACGACCACTTCCTCCTAACTCACTCTGACCACTGGCTGATCCGGGAAATCTCCCTCTACTGGGCGCGAACCATGCGGAGAGTGGACGTCACCTCCCGCTCCCTCGTCGCCCTGATCGAACCGGAGAGTTGCTTCGGTGGCCTCTTGGCGGAACTCCCCCTGGCCGCCGACCGGGCGTACATGCTGGCCGGATCGTGGTCGGGGGAAGGCGGGGCGATCGCTTACCTCGCCCTCACCGAATCCAACCGAGCCGCCTACCCCATGTACAACGGGCTCTCCCGCCTCGAAACCAGGTTCTTTGGTGACCCCGACGGGCTGCAGTCCGCCCACAAGGTGATCGGAGAAACCCTCGACGCCGAAGCGGCCCTGGCCGCCGGGGTAATTACCGACGCCATGGACGACCTGGACTGGGACGACGAATTGCGGATCATGCTCGAGGAGCGGGTTTCGTTTTCACCCGACGGCCTCACCGGGCTCGAGGCCAACCTCCGCTTCCCCGGCCCGGAGACCATGGAGACCAAGATCTTCGGGCGGCTCAGCGCCTGGCAAAACTGGGTCTTCACCCGTCCCAACGCCTCCGGAGAGGACGGTGCGCTGCGGAGGTACAAGACCGGGATTCGACCGGGGTTCGACTGGAGGAGGGCGTGATGACTTGGGAACAGGTCGATTACGACAGCTTGATCCCCAACAACGTGGGACTGGCAGAAGACCCCAAGCTGAAACGAGCCCTGGAGACGTGGCATCCGGGATACATCGACTGGTGGATGTCGATGGGCCCGGAGGGATTCCAGATGGCCGATGTCTATCTGCGCACCGCGGTTTCGGTAGAGAAAGAGGGATGGGCCAAGTTCGGGTACGTAAAGATGCCTGAGTACCGCTGGGGGATACTCCTGGCGCCACCCGAGGAAGACAGGCGAATTCCCTGCGGCGAACACCTCGGCCAACCCGCCTGGCAAGAGGTGCCGGGGGAATACCGATCGATGCTGCGGAGGCTGATCGTCATCCAAGGTGACACCGAGCCGGCCTCGGTGGAACAGCAACGCCACCTGGGAAGCATCGCTCCCTCGCTCTACGACATGCGCAACCTGTTCCAGGTCAACGTCGAAGAAGGCCGCCACCTCTGGGCCATGGTCTACCTGCTACTCAAATACTTCGGGCGGGATGGACGCCAGGAGGCGGAAGATCTCCTCGCCCGCCAGTCGGGGAGCCAGGAAAAGCCCCGCATGTTGGGGGCTTTCAACGAAGAGACCCCAGATTGGCTTTCCTTCTTCATGTTCACCTACTTCACCGATCGGGACGGAAAGATGCAGCTGGAAGCGCTGGCCCGATCCGGCTTCGACCCCCTCTCCCGTACCTGCCGCTTCATGCTGGCGGAAGAAGCCCACCACATGTTTGTGGGCTACACCGGCGTCAAGCGGATCGTCGAAGCGACCGCTTCAGCTATGGCCGCCGCCGGGGTGGATGACCCCTTCGACACCGAAGCGGTGCGGAGACTGGGGGTCATCGACCTTCCCCTCATCCAGCGCAAGGTCAACCTCCACTATTCCCTCACCCTCGACCTCTTCGGGTCGGAAGAGTCGACCAACGCCGCCAACTTCTTCAACTCCGGATTGAAAGCCCGCTACCACGAAGAAGCGCTTGCAGACGATCACCGTCTGCGCGACTCCACCTACCCGGTGATGAAGCTGATCGACGGCCGGCTCGAACTGGTTGAGGTCCCGGCTCTCAATGCTCTCAACACCCGGCTCCGCGACGATTTCATCGAGGACTGCATGGGAGGCATCAACCGCTGGAACCGGGAGATCCAAAGCCGGGGGATCGACTTTGGGATCACCCTTCCCCACGTCGCCTTCAACCGCAAGATCGGCGAGTTTGCTCGGCTGGCCGTGAGCCCCGACGGTCAGGTAGTCACCGCCGCAGAGCTGGAAAGCTCCCGTGACCAGTGGCTACCCAACTCGGACGATCAGACGTTCATCGAGAGCCTGATGAAGCCCCACTTCGAGCCCGGTGACTTCGCTTCCTGGATCGCCCCGCCCAGCAAAGGAATCGACCAAAAGCCAACCGACTTCGAATACGTCAAGCTTCCCTGAGGCGGCTTGGACTAGGTCTCCGAGTGGTCGCCGACGAGCAGACGCCGGAACGGCTCCGGCCAGGGGCGTTTCGAACCGTCCTCCCGGTCGATCAGCACGATGACTACCCGCCCGGTAGCGGCGATCTCACCCGCCCGCTCGACCCGCACCACATAGCTGAGTGAGCTCTCCCCCACCGTACCGACGGTGAGAGTGATCTCCACCTCATCGTCGAAGAAGAGGGGAGCGCCATAGTCGTATTCGGTGTGGACCCGGGGAGTGGCGCCGAAGGTGTCGCCGATGATGCCGAGCTCCCGGTGGAGTTCCGCTTCTGCCTCTTCGGTCCAGCGGATGGCGGCCGAGTGGTGCCAGTGCCCGGCGGCGTCGGTATCCATCCAGTGGACCCGGCGACGGATGGTGATCGACGCTCCCATCAGCCGGCGCCCAGCAACTTGACGATGGCGTCCTGACAATCATCTCGCCAAAGACGATGAGACAACTGCCAGTCATCGGTTTGCAGCCACTGCACAAAAGTGCCCTCGATCAAGGCCCGCATGTGCCGAGCCACGAGCTGGGGGTCACCGACCGGGAAAGAACCGTCCTTCATCCCCGCCTCGATCACCTCGGCGTAGAGGCCGTTGATGATCTCGGTCAGCATGCCCGAGAGCCCTCCGAAGCGAGGCACCCGGGCAGCGTGTTCCACCAGGTCGAGGTAGAAGAGATAGAAAGCGCGGTTGGCCTCGGGGTCGACGAAGACGGCGTCGAAGAGGGCGCTGATTGCCTCGCTCCCGCTGGTGGTCGGCTGTAGCCGCTGGCGGATCCGATCAGCGGTCCTCTGCAGGGCCCACTCCATGGCGGCGTGGAGGAGGGCGTCTTTGGTCCCAAAGTGATAAAGAAGCAGAGCCTTGGAGACCCCGGCTGACTGGGCGATGTCGAGGAGGGTGAGCCGGTGCGAACCTCGATCCGCCATCATCCGGTAGGCGGAGCGAATGATCTCCATCTCCCGGGGGCTGCGTTCGGTGAGGGACTTAGCGGTCACCGCTGGGAGAGTAGGAGACGGAAGACGGGAGACGGAAGACGGAAGACGGGAGACGGAAGACGTGAGACGTGAGACGTGAGACGTGAGACGTGAGGCCCCCCTCCCCCCTTCGGGGTACTCCCCCCAACGTCGGCCCTGGCGGGCCTCCTGGGGGGAGAAGACGCGACTTCCTCCCCCAGCGAGCGGAGCGGCCTTCCTCCCCCAGGAGCGGAGCGACCTTCCTCCCCCAGGAGCGGAGCGACGTTGGGGGAGGTGGCCCGCAGGGCCGGAGGGGGTCCTGGGGAGGTGGCCCGGAGGGCCGGAGGGGGCGCCGGGGAACTGGCCCGCCTCAGCTCCAGCCCAGTTCGGTTAACACCAGGCGGGTGAAGGTCTCCGGTTGTTCGAGGCTGGCGAGGTGCGCGGCTTGGGGGATGATCTGCAACCGGCTGCCCCGGATCTGACGGTGGAGCCACTCCGCCTGGGGGGGAGGGGTAGCCACGTCTTCTTCGCCTCCGATGATCAAAGTCGGGCAGCGGATGGCAGCCACCTCGTCGGAGATGTCGGCGTCGCGCAGGAGGGCGCAGCACCCGGCGTAGCCCACCGGGTCGACGGCTCTAAACATCTCGGTGACAGCTCCGAACTGGGCGGGTCGGCGCTGATCGAAACCGGGAGTAAAGAAGCGGGTCATCACCGTGGGCCTGATCGCCTCCATTCCCTGCTCTAACACCGTTTGCATCCTCACCGACCACTGCTCTTCACTCCCCAAGCGGGCGGCGGTATTGCTGGCAACGAGGGTGAGGATCCGTTCGGGAGCGTTAGCGGCGAGCCAGAGACCCAGCATGCCCCCCAACGAGATCCCGCATACGTCGAAACGGGTGTGGCCGGCTTGGTCGGCGACCAGGAGCAGGTCCTGGCCCAGATCCTCGAGCCGGTATTCCCCAGGCTGAGCCAAAGAGCGCCCGTGGCCGGGCAGGTCGACTGCCACCACCCGTCTCACCGCGGCGAAAGCATCGAGCTGCGGTTGCCACATCCGGGAATCGGTGCCGAGCGAATGGACCAGCAACAATCCCCGCCCGTCGTTGGGTCCCATCTCGGTCCAGCGCAGCGGGCCGGTGCGCCACGGAGAGGAAATCAACCCTGCTCCATCAGCTGCTCAAACAAGGTGAGCACCTGGTCGATCGAGCGGCCCACCGTTCCCCCGGCAATTTCCTGGGTGACTCGAGCCGCCATCTGTTCGCTGTGTACCTCGAGGCTGGCCAGGGCTCGCTCCATCGCCTCCCCGGCGGCTGCCGCGGTGTGGAAGACGAGCGGGAGGGCGAGCCACTCCACCTGCCAAGCGCCGAGACCCCGGTCGAGTTCATGGGGGCGGCCCTGGGTGATCATGGCCGCCGCCCCCCGGCAGGCGTCGGCCGCCGCCAAAGCCCGGATGGGGTCGATGGGGTTGCGCTTCTCGGCCATGCTTGAGGAGCCGCCGCCCCGCACCGTGACTTCGCCGGTGTCGGTTTGGGCGAGAAGGGCCAAATCCAATGCCACCTTGGCCAGCCCCAGCACCGGCTCCTCTACTGCTCGGACCAGGGTCCGGATCCGGGAGCGGTCGCTGTGCCAGGCCAGGGGCGGAACGACCAGCCCCAGCCGCTTGGCTAGGGCCGCAGTGACCTCCGGATAGGCCTCGCCGTAAGCCGTCCCGGTGCCGACCGGGCCCCCTAGTTGCACCGCCAGACCGGCCCGAACCTCTCTCAGGATCTGAAGGTCACGGAGCAGCGGCTCCAGCCAGGTCGTCACCCTCATCCCCAGGGTGGTGGGCCGGGCATGTTGGAGAAAGGTACGTCCAATTTGCGGCTGGTCCCGGTAGGTCACGATCAGGCTCCGCATGGAGTGGGCGATGCGGACCAGCGACGACTCGAACAGGGTCAGGCTCTCCCGCGCCGCCAGCATTTGGGCGGTGTCGATGGCGTCCTGGCTGGTGGCACCGAAGTGGATCAAGCGGTGCAGCGACTGATCGGAAAGCTGCGCCTTGATCTCAGCCACGATGGCCAGGAGCGGGGTGCCGGTCTCCCAGGCGGAAGCCACTATTTGTTCAGCGCCGGTGGAGGGCGTACGGCAAGCGGCGGCCACTTGCTCTGCCTCTTCCGCTGCCGCCAACCCGGCATCGGCCAAAGCCAGGGCGAGGGAGGCTTCGAATTGGAGGATCAGCTTGACCCGGCTGGCGGCGGTCCACACTTCGGTCATGGCCGGGGTGCTGAAACCGGGATCGAAGCTGGGAGGGCCATTCATGGGGAGATGGCCGCCACCCTAAAAGTCGAAGAACACGGTTTCGTTCTCCCCTTGAAAGCTGACGTTGAATTCGTACAGCTTGGGATCGGAGTCAGGAGCAAGATCGGCAATCAGAGTATGCCGTCTGGATCGGGCAACGTTGCGGAGCACCAGATCATCCTCGTTGGCGGTCGCCTCGTCGGAGAAATAGAGGCGGGTGAAGACCGGATTGAGCATCCCTCGGGCTTGGACTATCACCGAGATATGGGGAGCTTGGAAGTCCCCTTCCAGATCGGGTACTCGCCCCGGCTTGACTGTCTCCAGCCGGTAGACGCCGGTCTTGAAGTCAGTCATAGCCCGGGCGAACCCGGTGAAAGCGGGATCAAGGGACAGGTTGCGCTGGTCGTCGGGGTGGTGGTACCGACCGAGCGGATTGGCCTGCCAGAACTCGAGCAAGGCGTCTTCGATGGGACGGCCGTCCCCGTCGAACACCTTCCCGGTCACCACGATTCGCTCACCCCCCTGCACGGGTGGGGCGAGTACGTTTTCCCCCTCACCACCCAGCCGCATCGAAAAGTAAGGGCCCACCGTCTGCGAAGGGGTTTGTCCCAGCATGGGACTCATTGGGCCCCGGCCTCCTCGAGGAGGGATTGCTCCCCGCGAAGGACAATGTCGAACCGATACCCGAGGGCCCAATTCTCGATACTCATTCCGTGGTCGTAGTGAGCGATCATCCGCTCTCGGGAGTGAGCCGGAGCGGAGTTGTAGATGGGATCGAGGGGCAGCAGCGGGTCACCTTCGAAGTACATCTGGGTGACGAGCCGGGAACCCAGCGCCGGACCGAGGACCGAGAAGTGGATATGAGCCGGACGCCAGGCATTGGGATGATTGGCCCAGGGGTAGGGACCGGGCTTGATGGTGGTGAACCGATACTCCCCCTGGTCGTCGGTGATGCATTGCCCCACCCCCAGGAAGTTAGGGTCGAGCGGGGCCGGGAATGCGGTTTCCCGCCAGTGGGCATACCGACCTGCGGCGTTGGCCTGCCAGATTTCGAGCACGGTCCGGGGGACGCCGGTCCCGTTCTCGTCGAGGACGTGGCCGGTAACGATGATCCGCTCCCCGATAGCCTCGCCGCCGGTGCCGGCGTTGGTGGTGAGGTCGCCGTCTTCGACGGTGATTTCCGCCCAGGCGGGCCCGGGGCCGGTGGTTTCGGAGAGGGTGGCGACGATCTTGACCAGGTCGCGAGCGGGGCTGCGTTTGACGGTTGACTTGTAATCGGGATACCGGAAGGGGGGATGATCGGGGTAGGCCCGAGGCCCGTAATGGCGAACGATCGGCTCGGTCATGTGCCCTCCTCATAGACGGATTTAGCCAGTTTGAAGCCCCGGTTCCCGGCCGGCACCCCGGCATAGGCCGCCACATGGAGCAGGATCTCGGTGATCTCCTCGGGGCTGACCCCGGTGCGGCGAGCGGCGCGAAGGTGTAGCTCGAGTTCGTCGTGGTTGAGGGCTCCGAGGATGGCGATGGTGATCATGCTCCTGGCCTTGAGGTCCAGACCTTCCCGGTTCCAGATCGCGTCCCAGACGTTCTCGGTGATCCATCGCTGAAAGGCGTCGTCCAGGTCGGTCACTGCTGCCGAGGCTCGGTCCACGTGGTCGTCCCCCAGTACCCGTCTCCTGGTAGCCATGCCCTCCTCGTATCTGCCCATGGCGGTGCCGCTCCTTTCTCCGTTCACCAAGGTAGCCCTACGTAGTTTTCCGCCATCGCTCGACGGGCGTTCTCGGAGTCGTGGAGATATTGAAGTTCGGTCTGCTGCAGTCTGCGGTCGAAGTCGTCCGCGACCCCGGGGAAGCAATGCATCATCCTCGTCATCCACCAGGAGAAACGAACCGCCTTCCAAACCCTGGTGAGGGCCCGGTCGGAGTAAGCCGAGAGCTCGGCCATGGTGCCCTGCCGGAAGTAGCGGCTGAAGGCCTCGGTTAGGTAGAAGACATCGGAGATGGCCAGGTTGAGGCCTTTGGCTCCGGTAGGCGGAACAACATGGGCGGCGTCCCCGGCCAGGTAGAGGCGACCGTGGCTCAAAGGTTCGGCTACCCAACTGCGGAGCGGGGTGACCAACTTCTCGATCGAGTCACCCGTCACCAACTGCTCGGCGACCGAGTGGGGGAGGCGTTGTTTGAGGGTGGCCCAGAAGCGGTCGTCGGGCCAGTCGTCGACTTGATCGCCGGCTGCGCCTTGAACGTAATAACGGCTCAGGCTCTGATTCCGCATCGAGCAGAGAGCAAATCCAGTTTCGTGGTTGGCGTAGATGAGCTCCTCACTTACCGGTGGGGTGTGGCTGAGCACCCCGACCCAGACAAAGGGATAGGTGCGCTCATAGGTGCGCACCCGCGCCGGCGGCATGTTGAGGCGGGTGGTGCCGTGGGCTCCGTCACAGCCGGCTACAAAGTCACATTCCAGGGTGTAGCTGGCGCCTCGGTGTCGGAAGGCGACCGAGGGGGTGGCGCCCTCGAGGCCGCTGATCTCTAGGACTTCGGCTTCGTCCACCAAAAGGATGCCGGCGCTGTCCAAAGCTTGGTAGAGGTCCTTCTGCAGCTCGGTCTGGCCGTAGATGACGACTTCTTTCGCCACCAGCTGCTGGAAGTCGATGCGGAGCAGCCGCCCCTCGAATGCCAGGTTGACGCCCCGATGGCGGTAACCCTCGGCTTTCATCCGTTCCCCCAGGCCCACCTCGTCTAAGAGCTGGGCGCTGCCGTGTTCGATCACCCCTGCCCTCACCCTTTCCAGGACGTGTTGGCGGCTGCGCCATTCCAGGATCACGCTCTCGATGCCCTCCCGGTGGAGCAGATAGGCAAGTAGCGATCCGGCCGGCCCTCCTCCGATAATGACCACCTGGGTATGAGTGGGGATTTCAGCCATGGTTGAGGGAGGCGGCGGTGAGAAGCCTCCGTGAGGCACGGGAGGTGATCACGCTGCTATGTTCGCAGGTCGTACGGACGTGCGCATGTTGAACGCAGAGGTAAAGGCCCGGGAGGGTAGATGCACTATCGCCGCTTCGGAACGGCGACACCATATTGGGATTCCCCGGGCTGAGGGACCCGATGGCTGAATTCGTCTCGCTGCGGCAAGCAGCCTTCGAGCTCATCCCCGATGGAGCCACAGTGGCACTGGAGGGCTTCACCCATCTGATTCCTTTTGCCGCCGGGCATGAGTTGATCCGCCAGGGAAGACGAGGCCTGACCCTGATCCGGATGACCCCCGACCTCATCTACGACCAGATGATCGGTGCCGGTTGTGCCCGTCGCCTGGTCTTCTCCTGGGGGGGTAATCCCGGCGTGGGTTCGTTGCATCGCTTTCGCGACGCGGTTGACAACGGTTATCCCTTCCCCCTCGCCTTGGAGGAGCACAGCCATGCGGGGATGGCGGCCCGATATGTCGCCGGCGCATCGGGTCTGCCTTTTGGCGTGCTCCGCGGTTACCAGGGTTCCGATCTGGTCAAACACACCGAGGTCGCTACCGTCACTTGCCCCTTCACCGGCGAAGAGCTGGCGGCCGTCCCCGCCCTCAACCCCGATGTCACCGTGATCCACGCCCAACAGGCGGATCGGCAGGGAAACATCGGGCTGTGGGGGATCACTGGAGTGCAGCGGGAGGCTGCTTTGGCCGCCACGACGGTGATCGTGACGGTGGAAGAAGTGGTGGATGAACTCGACCGCTCCGGTCCCAACCATGCCCTCCTCCCCCACTGGACCATAACTGCGGTCGCCCCGGTGCCAGGAGGGTCGCATCCGTCCTACGCCATGGGATACAGCACTCGGGACAACCGCTTCTACATGGGGTGGGATCGGATCTCCCGGGACCGGGAAGTGTTCGCTCGTTGGATCGAGGTGTTCGTGGCCGGCCAGGAGGACTTCGCCGGGTATCTGGCCGCCATCAGCCGGCCTTCTCTCCTCGAGGCGGTGCTCAATGGCTGAGCGCGCCGTTACCGCCCAGGATTACACCACCGACGAAATGATGAGCGTCACCGCCTCCCGCTACTTGCAGAATGGTCAAGTCTGCTTTGTCGGGATCGGCCTCCCCAGCGAAGCGGCCAACCTGGCCCGCCTCACCCACGCCCCCGGGGTGGTCCTGATCTACGAATCGGGGACCATCGGCACCACCCCCGACATCCTCCCGCTATCGATCGGTGACGGCGAGCTGGCCGAGCACGCCCAGCTGGTGGTGAGTGTTCCGGAAATCTTCGCCTACTGGCTGCAACCGGGAAGGGTCGACATCGGCTTCCTGACCGCCGCCCAGATCGACCGCTTCGCCAACCTCAACAGCACAGTCATCGGCGACTACCTCCACCCGACAGTGCGGTTGCCGGGAGCGGGCGGGGCACCCGAAATAGCTTCGCTGGCTCGGGAGGTGATCGTCATGCTGCGTCATTCGCGGCGAGCATTTGTGCCGGCGGTCGACTTCATTACCTCGGTCGGGTTTGGACGCGACGGGAGCGGCCGCGCCGGGCATCCCGGCCGGGGACCGACGGTGGTCATCTCCGACCTCGGCGTTCTTCAACCCGATCCGATTAGCCATGAGCTGACTCTCGTCTCCACCCATCCCGGGGTTGAGGCGGAGGAAGTTCAAGAGGCCACGGGGTGGGACCTCAAGGTGTCCCCACATCTCGTGGTCGGCAGTCCACCGACCGAAGAGGAGCTCGGCGTCCTCCGCGACCTCAAAGCTCGAACCACCCGCGCCCACTCGGAGTAGGCCCCTGGCTTTTGTGGGTCGGTCGACGTTTCCGTGGGTCTTTCGCGGTGGGATGGCATTGAGAAAGCACCGAAAAAGAGGCAGGGCTTCCGGGGCCCGGGAACTGAATCACGAACCCGTGGAGACAGGGTTGGTTCGCCTGACGGGTTCTTTGGCGGGCCAGCCCCGCCCCCTACGACCTTTGGCGTGAGGGCCCCATATCCAGGGCTGGCATGACAAAGAACGCTGGGGGCGGTGCCCAGCCGCCAAGGAACCAACTCCGGTGCCGAATCCCGACTCCCCGGCAGGGCCTATCCCCGGGGCGGCTCTCTCTTCTTCCCTAGCTGACTACCCACGGAAACAACATGAGAGCGGCAATTGTTCGCAGAGCGAACATGGCCTCTAGACTCGCACCGTGCCGGCAGCCAGGTCCAACGACTTCATCCAGTCGCTCGAACGCGGTTTGGCAGTCATCAACTCTTTCACCCGCGAACGGGCCAGCCAAACGCTGAGTGAAGTCGCCCAGCAGACTGGCCTCACCCGAGCCACTGCCCGTCGAGTGCTCCTCACCCTGGCCGAGCTGGGCTATGTGCGGCAAACCAGTCGGGACTTCTCCCTCACTCCCAAGGTGCTCGACCTCGGCTATTCCTACCTCTCCTCGTTCCAAGTGGTCGAGCTGGCGCAGCAACCCATGGAGCGTTTGGTCGAAGCGGTGAGAGAGTCGTCGTCGATTTCGGTGCTCGACGGCGCAGAGATCGTCTATGTGGCCCGGGTGCCTACCAAGAGGATCATGACCATCGCCCTGGCCATCGGCTCAAGGCTCCCCGCTTATCCCACCTCGATGGGCCGGGTCCTCCTCGCCGGACTCTCCGAAGCCGAGCTCGAGGCCTATACCTCCCGGACCGAATTCGAGCAGCTCACCGAGCGCACCATCACGGACCGGAAGGCGTTTCGTGCGGCCATCGACAAAGTGAGGGCGGACGGATACGCCCTGGTCGATCAAGAGCTCGAGGAAGGGGTCCGGTCTATCGCCGCCCCCATCCGGAACAGCCGGGGATCAGTCATCGCCGCTATGAATATCTCTTGCCACGCCTCGCGAGTGACGGTGAAGCGGATGCGAGAAGAGTTTCGTCCCCATCTCCTTGAAGCAGCCCGGGAGATCACCCAGGCAGCCAGCGTTTTGCCCGGATACTGACTTGCCCCCAGCGAGCGAAGCAACGCTGGGGGAGGTGGCGCCGAAGGCGACGGAGGGGGCAGAACGAGACGGAAGACGGAAGACGGAAGACGGAAGCCCCCCTCCCCCCTTCGGGGTACTCCCCCCAACGTCGGCCCTGGCGGGCCTCCTGGGGGGAGAAGAGAGCGACTTCCTCCCCCAGCGAGCGAAGCGACTTCCTCCCCCAGCGAACGAAGTGAGCGTTGGGGGAGGTGGCGCCGAAGGCGACGGAGGGGGTCCTGGGGAGGTGGCCCGGAGGGCCGGAGGGTTCCAATCGCAGGGGTTATCCGGCATGCTCGGCGGGTGTCGAGACCACAACACTCCTCCCTCGCCGGGCGGCGAGCTAAGCAGTTACGACAGGACCTCACCGTCGCCGAAGCCATGGTGTGGTCCGGTATCAAAGGGGGAGCGACCGGAGTCCATTTTCGCCGTCAAGTAGCGATCGGGTTCTGGATAGTCGACTTCGCCGCCCTTCGCCCCAAGCTGGCCGTCGAGATCGACGACGAGTCCCACCTATATCGAGATGAAGACGAACGCACCGCCTACATCGAGAGTTGGGGCTTTCCCCTACTTAGGTTTTGGAACCACGAAGTGAGGCGGGACTGCAGGGCGGTGGTCTCAACGATCGCCTATTGGGTGGAGCATCTCCGCCTGACCGGTCGACCTCCCGACTAAATACCCCCCTCCCCCCTTCGGGGTACTCCCCCCAACGCCGGCCCTGGCGGGCCTCCTGGGGGGAGAAGAGGGGGCGTCTCACGTCTCACCTCTCACGTCTCACGTTCATAACATTCACCAGCCGATGGCTGCACTATTCCTAGAAGCCGAACACAGTCCCCGGCGGGTCTTCGTCTGGGCACGGGATTGGCCGGGTTGGTGCCGATCCGGCAAGACCCAAGAGGAGGCGATCGAGTCGTTGCTCACCGCCCGGGACCGATATCAGAGGGCGACCGACCTGGCCGGACTCGAACTCCCCGGCGAGGGAGCGGTGGAGGTGACAGCATCGGTGGAGGGGGGAGGCGGCACGGCCTTCGGGGTTCCCTCGGTCATCACCGACTACGACCGTCGACCGGCCAAGAGTCCCGAGAGCGAGAGGCTTGCTGCCATCGTCGACGCCTCCTGGAAAGAGTTCGACCGCATCGCTGCCGCCGCCCCCGAAGAGCTCCGCAAGGGACCGCGGGGCGGGGGACGCAACACCTCGGCGATCGTCGTCCATGTCCTCGAAGCCGATCGAGCATATGCCCGTGAGATAGGCATCAAGACTCCTCCTATCGATCCCGGAGACGCCCCCGCGGTGGCAAGCCTGCGCACCGACATCCTCGACCTACTCCGCCTCCCCACTGACGGCAGCGCCATGGCCGGGCGGAAGTGGACCGCTCGTTACGCCGCTCGCCGTATCGCCTGGCACGCCCTCGATCATGCCTGGGAGATCGAGGACCGAAGCCAGCCGTCCCCGTCCTAAGATCGGTGGAACGGGACAGATAGTCCGCCAACCCCGGGTTGCAGGTGATCAAAACGATCACCCCGAACCCCGGGTTCGCAGTAAGGGGCAGTAAGGGAGCGAGTTGGCCAAGTACGCGGGCAAGTTGAGTCTGGCAGCCGATCCCACCACCAGCTTGACGGTGGAGATCGACGTCGACCAAGGCGGACTGGTGATCGTCACCGCCGGCGACACCGACATCGGGCGATGGCCGCGCGAGACGCTGGCGGTCGAAGCCACTCCTCAGGGATACCGGCTGCGGGCCGAAGGAGAGGAACTCATCTTCAAGACCGAGACCCCCGGTTTTGACACCGCCATCAAACCTCCCCTCCCCCCTGCCCGCACCGGAAGCCGGACCGGCATCACCCTTGGCGCCATCTCCCTCGCCGCCAGTCTCATCGGCATTGTCCTCACTCTGGTCCTCTCTCGGGTGCTACCGGGCCTTGCCGGCGGTGCCCTAGGTCTGATCCTTGGCCTCGTCGCCAACCGGGGTGTCGAATGGTGGGAAGCACCCCTACAGAAGGGGCTAGCGACCTCCGCCATCGGCCTCGGAATCGTGGCTCTAACTCTGGCGGCAATGGAAGTCGACCTGCTCGGTTAGGCGCCGCCCACTGTGGAAAGAGCCCGCCGCGCCTGTGCCAAATGGAAGAGGTCATGGCCGGCAGTCATGCGGAACAGCAACTCGTAACTCTCCGGTCCCCTTTCAGCATGCAGCCCGAACCGCTGCCGCTCGGCGGGGCCGGTTCTTTCCCACAGCAGCAGGTTGGCTTGGCGGAGGGGCGCAAACACCGCCAGCAACTCTGCAACGGTTTCGCCTTCCAGATGGAGGGTGTCGGCCCAGCGATCCTGGTCATAGCCTGCCAAAGCCGGCTGATCGTGGGCCAGGATCCAGCGATAGCGGGTGCTGTTGACCATCTCCGCGTCCACCAGATGCGCCAGGCACAACAACACCGACCACTCGGAAGGAGCGGGGCGGGTGCGAAGATGCGGACCGGCAGCCTCGGTCAACTGCTCCCACTCCCCGACCGTGGCGGCTTGGACTTCTGCGGGATCTCGAGTTCCCAGCAGAGAAAGCAGCAGTCGCTGATATTCCTGAGGGTCCTGCACCGGATCGGGATCCACGCCCCGAGGTTAGACCGGGGCTCGGACGTCAGCCGAAGGCGGGCTGAGTCCAGGCAACTCCCGAATCGTCACGGAATCGGGCTCGGACGTAGCTACCTGCTGGGACCTGCTGACGGGCAGCCTCTCCCCGGAAGACGCCTGTCACCTCTCCCCCGGTGATGAACTCGATCACTCCCGCCGTGGCGGCAGCTACCTCGAGGAAGCCGTCTTTCGGATCTGCGCGCAGCAGGCGGGGGCCGGTGGAGCAGTAGAAGTTTCCGGCTCGCAGCGCCGCCATCACCGCCTCTTCGGTTTTCTCCGTCGCCCCCACCCATACCCAGCCCCGGCCGGGATTGCGATGCTCCTCGCCGAATTCCCAGTAATCGTGGGCGTCGTCGACCGCCACCCCCAATACCCGGCGCCCCGCCATCAACAGCCGATCCCAACTCTCTTCTACCGGGGGAAGCTCGGCGGTGCCGTCGCTGTAGGTGAGAGGATGGCCATTGAAGATCTCGAGGTGAGTCAGGTGAGGAAGCGCCAAGAGGTCGGCAGGTGTAATCGAGTTCCAGAAGTTGGGGTGGTTGAGGATGGCCATCCCCGAAGCGTCCTCCACCCGCCGCAAGCTGGCCCTGAGCACCTCTCTCACCGACTCGCCGCCAGCCGGGCCGACGGTGCCACGAGCTCCGATCGAACCCACGTGTAAGGCCAGGGTGCGGTGAGGATTGGGCCACCAAGTGGTGACCTCTTCACCGGGGATGACCAGCAGACTTAGGCCTTCTGCTCGCAGTTGCTGCGAGATCGGTTTCACCGGGACCTGGAGGTTGTGGTCGGAGATGACCAGAAAGTCGTATTGGTGGCGGCAGTACCAGCGAGCCACCTCCAGAGGGGAGGCGTCGCCGTCGGAACGGTCGCTGTGGGCGTGAAGATTGCCCTTCAGCCAGGTCACCACGGCCGGATCTCGTGGATACCGAACCTCGCCGCGGGAGTTAATCTCGGGTTCACGTTCTGGCTATCGCCAGGTAAGGAAACACTGAATGATCTTCGCATACATCGATCCCGGAACCGGAAGCATCCTCCTCCAGGCAATCCTCGGCGGGGTGGCCGGGTTGGTGGTCTTCCTCAAGACCACCGGCCGCCGCCTCTTCCGACGCCGGGAGCCCAAGCCTTCGGAATCTACTGACAGCTAAATCCGGTGCCGGGAGAGGCGCCGCTCGGCGGCTCATTCGACCATGGATCCTTTCGCGACCCCGCCAGCCGGGTCTTCTGGCAGGGCGATCGGGTCCTTCGCGCCCTCACCCCCAAGGGATGGGAGGACTGGCAGGCGCTCAGCAAGGCGCGCTTCTTTGAAGAGTGGGTAGCCGGCGGCCGCCTGGTGGCGACGACTCCTCTCAACAACTCCGAACTGCCGCTCCTCGAACACGATCGAATCCCTTTTTGGAGCTATCCCTACGAGTGGAGTTTCTCCATGCTGGCCGACGCCGCCCGCCTCCAACTCGATCTCCTCGCCGCAGCTTTGGCCGAAGGGCTCACCCTCAAGGATGCCACTCCGTACAACATCCAGTTTCGAGGTGCCCGGCCGGTCTTCATTGATATCGGGTCTTTCCGCCCCTATCCGGCCGGTGAACCCTGGCTCGGCTACGGGCAGTTCTGCCGCAGCTTCCTCTATCCGCTCCTGATTCAGGCCCATGCCGGAGTTCCTTTTCAGCCTCTACTGCGGGCTTCCCTTGATGGGATCAGCGCCACCCTGGCCCGCGCTCTCCTCGACGGTGCCAAGATCCGCAAGCCCGGAGTGTTTCTCGATGTGGCCTTGCAGGCCAGAGCGGAGGCTTCTTGGCAAAACCGGGCGACCGATCTAAGGGAGGAGATCAAACAGGCCGGCTTCTCAGCGGAGATGATCGCCCGCAACCTCACCCGGCTGCGCAAGGTGGTCGATCGCACCCGTTGGGACCCACCAGCATCGGCTTGGTCGGAATACGCCGAGTGGGGCCATGTCGCCAGCCAGCGGCAGGCCAAGACCGAGGTGGTAGCCGCCATCGCCGGTCACAAGACCCGGCAGATGGTGTGGGATCTAGGTGCAAACGACGGGCACTTCGCTCGGGTGGCCGCTCCCCATGCCGAAGTGGTGGTGGCGGTGGATGGCGACGAGGTGGTGATCGAGCATCTCTACCGATCGCTACGACAGGAGGGGCCGGGCAACATCGTTCCCCTGGTCGCCAATCTCGCCGATCTTTCCCCCGGGTGGGGATGGCGAGGCCGGGAACGCCGCTCCTTCGAGGCGCGGGCCAAGCCCGATCTGGTGTTGATGCTGGCGGTGATTCATCACCTGGTCACTTCCGCCAACCTGCCTCTGGGTGAGGTCGTCGACTGGCTGGCGTCACTTCAATGTGAGGTCGTCTTCGAATGGGTGCCTCCTCAAGATCCCATGGCTCAGCGGCTCATGCTCAACAAACGACCCGACGAGATCCACCCCGACTATCAGGAGGAAACGCTGCGGCGGCTCATCGACCGGTACTTCGAGGTCCGTCTCGACCGCCCTATCGAGGGTCGCCGTCTCTTCCACCTCACCCCTCGTCCATGACCGCACCTTCCCGGTACGACCGATGGTCGGCGGTCCTGGTCCTCGCCCTCACCGCCGTCTCCTGGCCGGTGCTCGAGGTGCTGGGCAACAACGCTGAGTTCTTCATCGCCCGCGGCTCCACCAAGGCCGAGGTGTGGCTGCTGGTGGTCACGGTGGCCGTGGCCCTTCCCCTGTTGGTGGCCTCCCTCACCCTCCTCCCCGGTCGGGTAGGCGCCATCGTCAGCCGGGTGTTGGTCGGGTTGCTCTCCCTCGCCCTCGCCTTCCTCTTTCTCCGCCGCCTCCCCGGCCCCGACTGGATCCCACAGGTGCTGGCGCTGGCGACCGGAGCGGCCGCCCCCTTGATCTTCGGCCGGTTCGAAGGTCTGCGCTCCACGTTTCGGCTGCTCACCCTGGCCCCGCTTCTAGCCGTGGGCCTTTTCACTTTCGCCACCCCAACCGGGACCGGGATCCTGGCCGGCGGTGGTGCCCCGGCGGGGGCGCCGGTCCGTCCCCGCAACCCGGTCACGGTGGTACTCATCGTCCTCGACGAATTTCCAGTGGCTTCCTTGATCGACCCTGAGGGCAACCTCCGGGCCGATCGCTACCCCAACTTCGCTCGCCTGGCCTCGGAAGGAGTCTGGTTCCGAAACGCCATGACGGTCCAGCAACAGACCGAGCACTCTGTCCCCGCCATCCTCACCGGGTTCAACCCCGACCAGAGTCTGACCCCCCTAGCCGGCCAATACCCCAACAGCATCTTCAGCGCTCTGGCCCGCAGCCATCGGATGCGGGTAAGCGAGGCCATCACCCGCCTTTGTCCGGCCCGAGTGTGCGGCCAGGTCGGCACCGGGACTGCCGGGGAACGGGCCCAGGCCATGGCCAGCGACACCGCCATCATCGCCGGCCACG